>NZ_JBQCDN010000046.1:0-8278 GCF_051961175.1 Trinickia sp.
CGCAGGGGCGAACGCGATGATCTTGGCAGGGGGGGCTGACCTGAGCATGGCCAATGACCAAGAGGGGGCGGGTGCAGCGAGCGGCGATGCTGAGGAACTGCTCGTGCAGCTCGACATCAACCAGCAGGGGCTGGATGACACCGTGCTGCTGCTCAAGGGCAGTGGCGGTGAGCTGTATGCGGCGGAAGACGACCTGAAGCGTTGGCGACTGCGCGTGCCGGCATCGCAGCCGATCATCCATAAGGGCGTGACATTCTATTCGCTGGCGATCGACGGACTGACCTACGTAGTCGACGAATCGCGCTCGACGGTCGCAGTCGCCGCGCCGCCACAGGCGTTTGTCGCGACCGAGCTTGACGAGGCGAACAGGCCCGCCGCGCCGGCGGCAAAGCCCGGCATCGGTGGGTTCATCAACTACGATCTCTACGCCGAGCGGTCATCGGGCATCACGCGCAAGTCCGGGCTGTTCGAACTGGGCCTGTTCAGCGGTTTAGGCGTCGGCACGGGGAGCTTCGTGGTGAACGACGGTGAACCGCTCGAGCGGCGCTTCACGAGGCTCGAGACCACCTGGACATTGGACCGCCCGGAAGCATTGAGTACGCTGCGCATCGGCGACTCGATCAGTCAGCCGGGGATGTGGGGGCGCAGCGTTCGTTTCGGGGGCATCCAATACGGCACCAACTTCGCGGTACAGCCTGGGCTCGCGACGTTGCCTCTGCAAAGTGTGAGCGGGCAGGCCGTGCTGCCGTCGAGCGTGGATGTCTACGTGAACAACGTGTTGAGTTCGCGCAAGGACGTTGCGCCCGGCCCCTTCTCCATCACGAACGTGCCCGTCGTGACCGGACAGGGCGACGTGCGCGTGGTCGTGCGCGACGTGCTCGGGCGCGAACAGGTCATTAATCAGCCGTTCTACGTGAGCGCGAGCCTGCTCAATGCTGGCCTGCACGACTATTCCTATGAGCTGGGTGCGGTGCGCCGGAACTTCGGGATTGACAGCAACGACTACGGCCAACCGTTCTTCTCCGGCACGCATCGGCTGGGCCTGACGGATCGGCTGACGGGTGAGCTGCGCGCGGAAGTTCAGGCGCAGCATCAGACGGTCGGCGTGGGCGCCACTTGGCTGCTGCCGTCACTCGGAATCCTGAGCGGCGCGGTGGCGGCCAGCCATAGCCGTGCCGGCAGCGGTGCGCTCGTGGCGGCAGGGCTGGAGCGACAAGCGAGTCCCGTCAGCTTCGGCGCCCACGTGCAGATCGCGAGCGCTCGCTTCGCGCAATTGGGCTTTGACGCCGATAATCCCCCGCCACGTTGCGTGGCCAATGCCAATGTGGGTATGGCGATGCCCGGTGGTGGTTCGCTCGGGCTGGCCTATGTCTACCTCGACAATCGCGGCAGCGCCGCGACACAGACAGATGGCCGGTTTCAGTTAGTGTCGGCCAGCTACGGCACACAACTGGGGCGCCTCGGATTTCTTAGCCTCAGCGTATCCAGGTCGCTGCACGGTGGCGGTGACACCCTTGTCGGAGCCAACTGGACCATTCCTCTCGGTCAGCGCACCACCACGTCGGTCAGCGTGACGCGCCAGGGCGGCCATACCGATGCGCTGTTGCAGCTGCAGCAAGGGCTGCCGGCGGGCACGGGCTTTGGTTATTTGCTGGAGCAGGGTCAGCGCGGTACGCGCGACGTCAGCGTAAGCGCACAGAACGGCATCGGCACCTATGACATCGAGGCCGCGAGCAGTCAGGGGCAGACTGGCGTGCGTGTCAGCGCGTCGGGCGGCATCGCGTTGCTGGACGGTGTGCATCTGGCCAGGCGCATCACCGACAGCTTCGCGCTCGTCGATTTGCCCGAGTTTCCCAATGTGCGGGTCTATGCGGACAACCAACTGGTTGGTCGCACGGATGCCAAGGGGCAGATGCTGTTGCCGCGTTTGCGAGCGTACGAAAAGAACCCCATTTCGATTGAGCAAATGGATCTGCCGTTCGATGCCAAAGTCGGGACCCTATCGATTGACGCGGTGCCGTACTACCGCAGCGGCATGGTCGTGCATTTTCCCGTCACGCATGCCCACGATGCCCTGTTGACCATTGGTCTCGAGGACGGTACGCCGCTGCCCGCGGGCGCTGTGGTCAAGCTTGGCGATCAGGCGCAGGAATTCCCGGTCGGCCGCGACGGCGAGGTCTACCTGACGGGCCTTTCCGCGCAGAACCGGCTGCGCGCGAGTTGGCGCGACCAGAGTTGCGATATCGCCGTGCCGTTTGCAGCGTCGGGCGATCCGCTACCCCACCTTGGTTCTTTCGTTTGCAAAGGAGTGCTGCAATGACAGGCTTTATCCAATCGACGGCCCAGCGAAAGGCGCTGCCCCGCACGGCTCTGTACGCGTTCATCTCGTTAGCGCTGATCGCGCTCGCGCCGCCGGCGTTCGCCGCCGCCGTCAACTGCACGGTCAACGTGCCGGCGGTCAACTTCGGCACCTATGACACCAGGAGCAGCGACAGCAGCGCCACCACCGTCACGATCGACTGTACTGGCTTGGGTCCCACAAAATCAGTCAGTTACACCTTGACTGCGAGCAGCGGCCCAGGCAGCTATTCGAATCGGCAAATGGTCAGCGGCAGCCAAGTGATTTCCTACAACCTCTATACGAATTCGGCACACTCGGCGATCTGGGGCGACGGAACAAGCGGTACCGCCACGTACAGCGGGACCGTTACCAACCAGTCCCCCAGCGCGACGGTCACGGTGTACGGCTTGATCAACAGCGGGCAGAACGTCGCGCCGGGGGTTTACGGGACAACAGCGCCCATCACTGTCACGTTGACCTGGCAGTGACGCAGTGACGCATTGACGCATTGACGATGCTCCGATGACAAACCCAATTCGCCCAGCCACATGCGCGAGGAAATGGTGAACCCTATGGAATACGCAAATCAACCGGCGCCCGTGCACCACACGCACTGCAGTCCGACGCGCGAGAGGCGGGCCCGCGCCGCTGCAGGCAGCGTGCTTGCGCTGCTCGCCTTGCTCACGTTTTCCGATACGAGCGGCGCGCGCCAAGCCACCGGCCGTCTCGCGGTAGGCACGACAGTTCAGGCCTATGCGCAGATGAAAGCGAGTAACCCCACACAGTTTATCGTGACCAACAAGGACACGAACATGGGGTACGTCAATGTCCCCAACTCAAGTAATCTCGTCGGCTCGCAACTTGTGGTGACGACGAATGATCGAGCTGGCTACTCGCTGTTGTTCCAGGTAGCGCCTGCCATGCAGTCGATGTTTGTGTCGATCGAGGTGTCCGGGTTGGGCACGAGCGTGGTCCTCCCAGCTACGGGAGGAAAGGTCAATCTGCCGTATTCCGCGGCGAGCAACAGCTTTACGCTGACCTATCGCTTTACTTTGGTCAAGAAGATCAAAGACGGTACGTTCGCGTGGCCGCTCACCATCGTCGTGCATCCGAATTAGCAGGGAACGGCAAACGCACGCGCTGGATTGACGGCCGCCGCCTGCGTTAAACAGGCCCCGTTCCTGAGAGAGCGTCCATATCGCCCTACGCTGCAATCGGATGTCAACCAAGTTCAGGTCGAAGATCGCGGAGATGCGACCGCTGCGGCAATCATGAAGGCCGATTAGTTTGAGTGAATGCCGTTCGCCCCCGACACGCCAAACAACCGCGAGACCACCGAACGCAGCCAGCGATTACCCGCCTCGTGATGGTAGCGTGCATGCCAATGCTGCCGCACGGCGAAGCCCTCGACCGGAATAGGGCACGGATGGACTGCGAGGTCGCTGGCATGCGCCAGCGTCTCCCCGATATGACGCGGCAGCGTCGCAATCAGGTCCGTGCTCTGCACAATGGTGCCGAGCCCCAGAAAACCGGGCAATTCCAGCGCGATCCGCGGTTCGATGCGCTCCCGTACGAGCGCCCGTTGGAGCAGCGCCGCGCCGGTTCCCGCCGTGATGGCGACATGTGCCTCGCTCCGGTACGCCTTGACAGTGAGCCTCTTGCGAATCCTCGGATGATGGCGATTCGCGAGGCACACCCAGTCCTGCTCGTAAAGCTGCTGCTGATAAATGCCGCCACTCAGCCACGGCACGTGTCCAATCGCGAGATCGGCTTCGCCCGATTCGAGCGCCCGCTCCGTATTGCCATCGATCCGCGTAGCCTCCAGACGCACCTCGGGGGCTTGCGCACGGACGTGTGCAAGCAAGCGCGGCAGCAGCGTCACGTGGCTCGCATCGGTCATACAGATGCGAAACCGCCGCTGCGCCGTGGCCGGATCGAACGCGATTTCCCAAGCGGCCAAGCGCCGCAACGATTCGAGAATTTCCCGGCACGGGCCGATCAGCGCGTCGGCCTGGGGCGTCGGGGCCATGCCCGTCGGCGTGCGAATAAAGAGCGAATCGTGCAAATGCTCACGCAGCCGCGCCAGCCAGATGCTGACGGTCGGCTGGCTCTGACCCAGTTGCTCAGCCACGCGCGTGACGTTGCGTGTGTCATAGAGCAGGTCGAACAATTGGAGAAGCTTGATGTCGGGCAAATCGGGGGCAGTCATGGTGTCCGTCGTTATCGCATCGTTATTGCGGTAGACAATAACCTCATTGTAGCCATTGCATTGCGAAATCGGCATGCGTTTCTTATCTTGACGTGACACGTTAAGGAGACGCACTTGAAAATTGCAATTCTGGGTGCCGGAGCGCTCGGCTGTGCGATCGGCGCGACGCTCACCGAAGGCGGCCATGAAACCTGGCTGGTCGACCATTCTCCCGCGCACGTCGATGCGATGCGGACGCACGGCTTGCGCGTCGACGATACGCGCGGCTCGCGCCATGTGCAGGTCCGCGCAACCACGCAGCCTGCGGAAGCGGGTACAGCCGAGGTCGTCATCGTGCTCGTCAAATCGTTCCATACGGACGCGGCGATTCGCAGTGCACAGGCGCTCGTGGGACCGGAGACGGTGGTGCTGTCGCTGCAGAACGGCCTCGGTCACGAAGACATCCTGGCCAACGTCGTCGGTGCCGAACGCGTGCTGGCGGGCAAGACCTACGTCGGGGGCGTGCTGCGCGGCCCGGGGCATATCGAGTCGGGCGTCGTGGGCAAGCAGACGATCATTGGCGAATTGGACGGGCGTGTGACCGATCGCGTTCAGCGTATCGCCGATGCATTCAACCACGCGGGGCTTTCGACGCAGGTTAGCGACAACATTGTCGGCACCATGTGGGACAAGCTGCTCGTGAACGTTGCGACGGGCGCGCTAACCGGCATCACGTCACTGACGTATGGCCAGCTCTACGACGAGCCTTTGCTTAAGGCGACATCGCTGGCGGCCGTCGGAGAAGCGATCGCCGCCGCGCAGGCCGCGGGCGTCAAGCTCTCGATGACCGAGCCGGAGCAAGCGTGGACGCTGGCCGCCGAAGGTTTGCCCGCGGCATTCAAGACATCGATGCTGCAGAGCCTCGAAAAAGGCTCCATCACCGAAATCGACTTCATCAACGGCTCGGTCGTTCGTTGGGGCGCGCGCCACGGCGTGCCGACGCCCGTCAACGCGACGCTCGTTGCCTGCATCAAGGGCGTAGAGCGCGCGATGGCCGATCGCCAGAAAGCGGAGGCGCGGGCATGAGCACGCCGAAAGCCTACCTGGAACACGTCGCCTTCTTCGTGCGTGACATTCATTGGCACATCCGCTTTTTCGAGGACGTGTTCGGCATGACGATGCGCGAGGTCGATGGCACACCTGAAACGCCGCGTCAATACTGGACGCTCGGCGGTATGCAATTCATTCACATGCCGGATTTCGAGGGGCCGGAGGGGAGGCTCGGCCATCTCGGCATCATGTGCGAAGACGTCGAAGCCGCGCTCGCCGCTGCACGTCGCTACGACGTGCGGCCGATGCCGCAAGGTACGAACTGGCTGCGTTTGCCCGATGGTCTCGCTATCGAATTCATTCAGGCTAAGCCCGCGCGCTGCGTTGCGCAGGTGCTCGCCATCGATCCGCGTTCGGAGGCATGACATGACGATCGTTGAAAAATACTGGGACGACGCGCGCGAAGGCGATGAATGCGTAAGCCCGCACTACACCGTCACGAAGGAACGCATTCTCGCGTACGCCGATCTTACCGGCGATCACACGCCTGTGCATGTCGATGAAGAATACGCGAACGCGAGCCATTTCGGCTGCCTCGTCGCGCATGGCTTGTTCGGCCTTTCGATCGCCGATGGGCTGAAAACGCAGAGTGACTATCGGTTCGTACCCGGCATGTCGCTGGGCTGGAGCTGGGACTTTGTTCTGCCGATCAAAGTCGGCGACGTCCTGCACGTGAACTTTGGCGTCGGTTCGATGCGGCCCAGCAAGAGCCGTCGAGGCTGGGGCATCGTCTTTCTGCCTTCGGAACTCATTAATCAGCACGGCGAAGTCGTGCAGCGCGGCGAGCATCGTCTGATGGTGCCGCGCCGCCCGGGAGCCGCACGATGAAGCCGCTTCGTCCGCTCGAAGGGATTCGCGTCGTCGATTACAGCCACTTTCTCGCCGGTCCCTATGTTGGGCGTTGCCTTGCGGCGCTCGGGGCCGAAGTCATCAAGGTCGAGCGTCCCGGTGGCGGCGACGCAGGACGCCAACACGCGACCGTTCTCGACGATCGCACCAGCGGCTATTTCCTGCAGCTCAATATGGGCAAGCGCGGCGTCTGCGTGAACATGAAGGATCCGCGCGGCAAAGCCTTCATGGAGCGGCTCTGCGATTCGGCGGACGTGTTCGTGGAGAACTATCGTCCCGGTGCGCTCGATAAGCTCGGCCTCGGCTACGAGACGCTGTCGGCGCGCAATCCGGGGCTGATTTACTGCTCGATTTCGGCGTACGGGCACACTGGGCCCGACGCGCATCGCGCGGGTTTCGGCCTGATCGCGGAAGCAAAGAGCGGCATCATGCAAATGGTCGGGAACCCAGGTGAGCGTCCGCCGCTGCTGCGCATTTCGCTCGGCGATATGTACACGGGCATTCACGCCGTCGCGGCGGTCAATGCAGCGCTGCTCGGCCGCGTGAAGAGCGGGCGAGGGCAGCACATCGATATGGCGCTCTACGACACACTGGTCTCGATGCACGAATACGCGGTTCAGTGCTACACGCTGGCGGATGTGCTGCCAGAGCAAACCGGACACGACATGCCCGGCTCGACGCTATACGGCGTGTTTCGTGCAACCGATGGCGATCTGGTGATCGCGGCCCAGGTCGACGACGCCTGGAAGCGCTTCGCCGCTCTGATCGAAGCAACCGGCGGCGCCTGCGGCTTCGGTGCCGACACACGGTTTCATCGCAGCGTCGGACGCAACGCGTATCGGCTGGAGATCCTGGCCGTGGTCGAACCCTGGGTTGCCGCGCGCACGGTGGCGCAAATCCTCGAACTGCTCGACGGCATCGATGTGCCTTGCGCGAAGGTGCAACGCATTGACGAGGTGATCGCCGATCCGCAGATTCAGGCGCGCGGCATGATCGTCGAACAGGAACATCCGCGCTACGGCACGCTGCGTTTGCCTGATCTGCCGTTCCGTTTCTCCGCATGCGATACCACGATACGCGAGGTCGCGCCCGATCTCGGCCAGCACAATGTAGAAGTCGCGCAATCGCTCGGTTTCACGCCCGCCGAGATCGATTCGATGCAAACGGACGGCGTGCTGTTCGACAAGTGAGATGACTATGAGCGATACCTATGCAGTCATTGGCCATCCTATCGGCCATACGAAGTCGCCGCTGATTCACCGCCTGTTCGCCGAAGCGACGCAACAGGCGATGCACTACACGGCGATCGAAGGCCCGCGCGAGCCGGATGGCGCGTTCGCGGCCACGGTACGCGAGTTTATCGCGGCGGGCGGTAAGGGTATGAATATCACGGCGCCGTTCAAGCTTGCTGCTTTCGATATGGCGGATGAGCGCAGCGAGCGCGCAACGCTTGCCGGCGCGGCGAATGCGTTCAAGTTCGAGGGCGGGCGGATCCTTGCCGACAACTTCGACGGCATCGGTCTGCTGCGCGATATCGAAGCGAACCTGCATGCGCCGCTCGCGGACAAGCGCGTGCTGTTGCTCGGCGCGGGCGGCGCGGCGCGGGGCGCATTGCTGCCGTTCCTGAACGCGGGCCCCGCTGAGCTTGTCATCGCCAATCGCGATGTCGAGAAGGCGCGTGCGCTGGCGTCGCAACTGGCGCAGCATGGCCCGATCACCGCGCGCGCTTACGGCGAACTCGAGCGGATGGGGCGCTTCGAGCTGGTGATCAATGCAACTTCCGCGAGTCT
>NZ_JBQCDN010000047.1:0-11714 GCF_051961175.1 Trinickia sp.
CGAACAAGACAACCGCCCCTCCTCGCCCTCCGACGGTGCACATCGCGATCCCGCTACCGAGAACGCCGCGACGGCCCGCCGTACGCATCCGGGCCGTCGCGCCGCGATCGCCATCGCGATCGTCATCGCGATCGCGCTGATCTGGTGGCGGCCTTGGAGCCGCACGAGCGGCGGCACGGGCCCGGCCGCTACAACGGGCCATGCCGGCCGCGGCGGGCTCGCCGGCATGCCTCAGCCGGTCCATGTGGCGGCCGCAGCCGCCGGAGACATGCCGATCGTCTTGACCGCCCTCGGCACCGTTTCGCCGCTCGCGACCGTGACCGTCAAGACGCAGCTCGCGGGCACGCTGCAGAGCGTCGCCTTCAGGGAGGGACAACTCGTCAAGGCCGGCGACCTGCTCGCGCAGATCGACCCGAGGCCCTATCAGATCTCGCTCGAAAACGCCGAAGGCGCGCTGGCCAAGGACACGGCACTGCTGCAGACGGCCCGTCTCGATCTCAAGCGCTATCAGACGCTGCTCGCGCAAGACTCGATCGCTGCCCAGCAAGTGGATACGCAAGCCTCGCTCGTGAAGCAGTACGAAGGCCAGGTGCAGTCGGATCACGCGAACATCGATACCTACAAGCTCGATCTCGTCTATGCCCGCATCACGGCGCCGATCTCGGGCCGCGTCGGCCTGCGCCAAGTCGATCCCGGCAACTACGTCACCCCTTCGGACGCGAACGGCATCGTCGTCATCACGCAGTTGCAACCGATCAGCGTTGTCTTCACGACCCCCGAAGACAACCTTCCGGCCATCCTCAGACAAATGCACGCCGGCGCCAAGTTATCGACGACGGCCTATGACCGCAACAACAGCGTTGTCCTCGAAACGGGCGCGCTGGACACGATCGACAATCAGATCGATACGTCGACGGGCACCGTCAAACTGCGGGCCCTGTTCCCCAATACGGGGCAAATGCTGTTTCCGAATCAGTTCGTCAACGCCCGCTTGCTGATCGATACCCTCCATGACGCGGTGATCGTGCCGAGTTCGGCCGTGCTCAACGGCGCCAATGGGCCGTTCGCTTATGTCGTGAAGCCCGACAATACCGTCACGGTCCGCCCGCTCAAGGTCGGCCCGGTCGACGGCGAGCGCACGAGCATCGCATCGGGGCTGTCGATAGGCGAGCGGGTCGTGATCGACGGCTCCGATCGTCTACGCGAAGGCGCGAAGATCTCCATCGCCCCCGATGCCGCCGCCGTGTTGCGGACCGCCTCGGGCGCAAGGGCGGGCGGAGCGCATCACGCATCGGAAGCATCGGGTGCGTCGAATGCATCGGGCACGCACGGGCATCGCCAGCATGCGGCCGCCAGCAGCAACGGCGCGCAATAACGGCGGGCGCCCACACGCATGAATCCGTCTCGCGCCTTCATTCTGCGCCCCGTCGGCACGGCTTTGCTGATGGCGGCCATCATGCTCGTCGGCCTCGTCGCGCTTCGCTTCCTGCCGATTTCGGCGCTGCCCGAAGTCGACTATCCGACGATCCAGGTCCAAACCTTTTACCCCGGCGCGAGCCCCGAGGTCATGACCTCGTCGGTCACCGCGCCGCTCGAGCGACAGTTTGGCCAGATGCCGTCGCTCAATCAGATGTCCTCGCAAAGCTCGGCCGGGGCTTCCGTCATCACGCTGCAATTCAGCCTCGATCTGCCGCTCGATATCGCCGAGCAAGAGGTGCAGGCCGCCATCAACGCGGCGGGCAACCTGTTGCCGGCCGATCTGCCCGCTCCGCCGATCTATGCCAAGGTCAATCCTGCCGATGCTCCGATCCTCACGCTCGCGATCACGTCGAACACCACGCCGCTCACCGATATCGAGGATCTGGCCGATACGCGGCTGGCCGAGAAGATTTCGCAAGTGGCCGGCGTCGGCCTCGTCAGCCTCAGCGGCGGCCAGCGGCCGGCGGTGCGGATCCAGGCGAACCCGCTCGCGCTCGCCTCGTACGGCTTGAATCTCGACGATCTGCGCACGAGCATCGCGAACCTGAACGTCAATACGCCCAAGGGCAACTTCGATGGCCCGACGCGCAATTTTACGATCAACGCGAACGATCAGTTGACCGATGCCAGCGCGTACAACGACGCCATCGTCGCGTACAAGAACGGCCGCCCCGTCATGCTGACCGATGTGGCCAAGATCGTCGAGGGCGCCGAGAACACGAAGCTCGGCGCGTGGGTGGGAACAGGCGGCACCGTCACGCCCGCGATCCTGATCAATGTTCAGCGTCAGCCGGGCGCCAATGTGATCCAGGTCGTCGACAGCGTGAAGGCGCTGCTGCCGCAGTTGCAGGCGTCGCTGCCCGCGGCCGTCAACGTGGCCGTGATCACCGATCGCACCACGACGATCCGCGCCTCGGTGCGCGACGTGCAGTTCGAGCTCGCGATGTCGGTCGTGCTCGTCGTGCTCGTCATGTACCTGTTCCTGGCCAACATCTATGCCACGATCATCCCGAGTTTGTCGGTGCCCCTCTCGCTGATCGGCACGCTCGCCGTCATGTATCTGTGCGGTTTCTCGCTCGACAATCTCTCGTTGATGGCGTTGACGATCGCGACCGGCTTCGTCGTCGACGATGCCATCGTCATGATCGAAAACATCTCACGCTACGTGGAGGAAGGCGATACCGCGATCGAAGCGGCGCTCAAGGGTTCGAAGCAGATCGGCTTCACGATCATTTCGCTGACGGTTTCGCTGATCGCCGTGCTGATTCCGCTGCTGTTCATGGGCGACGTGGTGGGCCGCCTCTTCCACGAGTTCGCGATTACGCTGGCGGTGACGATCGTCATTTCAGCCGTCGTCTCGCTCACGCTCGTACCGATGATGTGCGCGAAGCTGCTGCGGCATACGCCGCCGCTCGAGAGCCATCGCTTCGAGGCCAAGGCGCATGCCGTCATCGATGCGATCATCGCGCGCTATGCCGTGGCCTTGCGCTGGGTGCTCGCGCGCGAGCGCGCGACGCTGGTCGTCGCCGTCCTTACACTCGTCCTGACGGCGCTGCTCTATGTGCTGATCCCGAAGGGCTTCTTCCCCGTGCAGGACACAGGCGTCATTCAGGCGATCACGCAAGCGCCGCAGTCGATCTCGTACGGCGCCATGGCCGATCGGCAGGAAGCGCTGGCCAGCGCGATCCTCAAGGATCCGAACGTCGACAGCCTGACCTCGTTCATCGGCGTGGACGGCACGAATATCACGCTCAACGGCGGCCGCATGCTGATCAATCTGAAGGCGCACGGCGATCGCTCGAAGAATGCCACCGAGATTATTCGCGACCTTGAAAACGAAACGGCGAACGTGGCGGGCATCACGCTCTATCTGCAACCCGTGCAGGATCTGACGATCAACTCGACCGTCAGCGCGACGCAGTATCAGTTCATGCTGACGGACCCGAACGCCGACGAATTCGCGACCTGGGTGCCCAAGCTCGTCGATCGGCTCAAGCAAGCACCGGAACTCGCCGACGTCGCAACCGATCTGCAGCAAAGCGGGCGCTCGGTCTACGTCGAAATCGACCGCGCGACGGCCGCGCGCTTCGGCATCACACCGGCCACCGTCGATAACGCACTGTACGACGCGTTCGGGCAGCGCATCATCTCGACGATCTTCACGCAGTCGAACCAGTACCGCGTCATCCTCGGGACCGAGCCGAGCATGCAGCATTACACCGATGCGTTGAAGTCGATCTATCTCCCCTCTTCCCAAGGTGCCGGCCAGCAAGTGCCGCTCAGCGCGATCGCCCGGTTCACGGAGCGTCCGGCGCCGCTGCTGGTTTCCCACCTGGGCCAATTTCCGTCCACGACGGTGTCGTTCAACCTCGCGCCGGGCGCCTCGCTCGGCGCAGCAGTCAAAGCAATCCAGCAGGCCGAGCGCGACGTCGGCCTGCCGGCCTCGTTCCAGACGCGCTTCCAGGGTTCGGCCCTCGCGTTCCAGGCGTCGCTGTCCAATGAACTGTTCCTGATCCTCGCGGCGATCGTGACGATGTACATCGTGCTCGGCGTGCTGTACGAGAGCTTCATCCATCCCATCACGATTCTCTCGACGCTGCCCTCGGCCGGGGTGGGCGCGCTGCTCGCGCTGATCCTCTCGGGGCACGACCTCGACATCATCGGCATCATCGGCATCGTGCTGTTGATCGGTATCGTGAAGAAGAACGCGATCATGATGATCGACTTCGCGCTCGAGGCGGAACGCGAACAAGGCAAGAGCCCGCATGAGGCGATCTATCAGGCGTGTCTGCTGCGCTTCCGGCCGATCCTGATGACGACGATGGCGGCGCTGCTCGGCGCTTTGCCGCTGATGCTCGGCACGGGCGTGGGGTCCGAGCTGCGCCATCCGCTCGGGATCGCGATCGCGGGCGGGCTCATCGTGAGCCAGTTGCTGACGCTCTTTACGACGCCCGTCATCTACCTCGGCTTCGATTCGCTCGCGCGCCGCGTGCGCGAGCGCTTCGGGCTGGGTCATCGCGAAACGGGAGCCGGCGATGCGGGTGTTTGACGCGAACGCCCCCAAGCGGGAGGCCGCACGATGAACCTCTCCCGCCCGTTCATCTCGCGCCCCGTCGCGACCACCCTGCTCGCGATTGGCGTCGCGCTCTCCGGCCTCTTCGCCTTCGTCAAGCTGCCCGTCGCGCCGCTGCCGCAGGTCGACTTCCCGACGATCTCGGTCCAGGCGCAGCTGCCCGGCGCGAGCCCGGAAACCGTCGCGACGAGCGTAGCGAGCCCGCTCGAACGCCATTTGGGGCAGATCGCGGACGTGACCGAAATGACGTCGATGAGCGGCGTGGGCCAAACACGGATCACGCTTCAGTTCGGCCTGAACCGCGACATCGACGGCGCCGCGCGCGACGTGCAAGCCGCGATCAACGCGGCCCGCGCCGATCTGCCGACCAGCCTGCGCAGCAACCCGACGTATCACAAGGTCAACCCGGCCGATGCGCCGATTCTGATTCTTTCGCTGACATCGAAGACAGTGCCGGCCGGCCAGCTCTACGACGCCGCTTCGACGGTTTTGCAGCAAGCGCTCTCGCAGGTGGACGGCATCGGCGAAGTCGACGTCAGCGGCTCGGCCAACCCGGCCGTGCGCGTCGAACTCGAGCCGCAGGCGCTGTTCCACTACGGCATCGGGCTCGAGGATGTGCGCGCGGCGCTGGCCGCGGCGAACGCGAACAGCCCGAAGGGATCGATCGATTTTGGCGAGAACCGCGTTCAACTCTATACGAACGACCAGGCCAAGGCCGCCGCGCAGTATAAGGATCTCGTCATCGCCTACCGCAACGGCTCGGCCGTCAAGTTGTCCGACGTGGCGCAGGTGGACGATTCGGTCGAGGACTTGCGCAACCTCGGCCTCATGAACGGCCAGCGTTCCGTGCTCGTGATCCTTTACCGGCAGCCCGGCGCCAACATCGTCGCGACGATCGATCGCGTGCTGGCGATGCTGCCGCAGCTGCAGGCATCGGTGCCGGCGGCAATCGACATCGCGTCGGTGGCCGACCGCTCGACGACGATCCGCGCCTCGCTGAAAGACACCGAGCGCACGCTGATCGTTGCGGTGCTGCTCGTCATCACCGTCGTCTTTCTGTTCCTGCGCAACTGGCGCGCGACGCTGATCCCGAGCGTGGCCGTGCCGATTTCGATCATCGGCACGTTCGCGGCCATGTATCTGCTGCACTACTCGATCGACAACCTCTCGCTGATGGCACTGATCGTGGCCACCGGGTTTGTCGTCGACGATGCCATCGTCGTGCTGGAAAACATCTCGCGCCACATCGAGGAAGGTGTGCCGCGCATGCGGGCCGCCTATCTCGGCGCGCGTGAAGTCGGCTTCACCGTCACCTCGATCAGCATTTCGCTGGTCGCCGTCTTCCTGCCGATTCTGCTGATGGGCGGCATCGTGGGGCGGCTGTTCCGCGAGTTCGCCGTGACGCTCTCGCTTGCGATCGCCGTGTCGCTCGCCGTGTCGCTGACCGTCACACCGATGATGTGCTCGCGCTTGCTTGCCGATGCCGAGCACCGGCCCAAGGACGGCCCGATCGCACAGCGGCTCGAGCGCGCGTTCGCGCGGCTGCAGGGCGGCTACGCGCGCACGCTCGGCTGGGCGCTGTCGCACCCGCTGCTGATTCTGGCGACGCTCGTCGCAACGATCGCGCTGAACGCGTACCTCTACGTTGTCGTACCGAAGGGCTTCTTCCCGCAGCAGGATACGGGGCGGCTTGTCGGCGGAATTCAAGCCGATCAGTCCACCTCGTTCCAGGCGATGAAGATCAAGTTTTCGGAAATGATGGCGATCGTGCAGCGCAACCCGAACGTGCAGAGCGTCATCGGTTTCACGGGCGGACGACAGACGAACTCGGGTTTTATGTTCGTTACGCTCAAACCAAAGACGGTACGCCACGCATCGGCCGATCAAGTCATCGCTCAACTGCGCCGGCCGCTTGGACACGTGGCCGGCGCGCAAACGTTCCTGCAAGCGGTGCAAGATATCCGCGTGGGCGGGCGGCAGTCGAATGCGCAATACCAGTACACGCTGCTGGGCGATTCGAGCGCCGAGGTCTACAAGTGGGCCCCGCTTCTGACGGAGGCGCTCAAGCATCGTTCCGAGCTGGCCGATGTCAATTCCGATCAGCAGCAAGGCGGCCTCGAATCGTTCGTGACGATCAATCGCCAGAGCGCCGCGCGGCTCAAGATCACGCCGTCGCAGATCGACAACACGCTTTACGATGCGTTCGGACAGCGGCAGGTGTCGACGATCTACAACCCGTTGAACCAATATCACGTCGTCATGGAAGTGGCGCCGCGCTATTGGCAGGATCCGGCGATGCTGAACCAGGTCTACATCAGCACGTCGGGCGGCAGCGCAAGCGGCTCGCAATCGACGAACGCGGTGGCCGGCACCTTCAGCGCGCCGGCGAACAGCACGCCCACCGGTGCCACCAGCGCGACGGCAAGCGCGGCCGCGATCGCGGCCGACTCCGCGCGCAACCTGGCGAACAACTCGATCGCCGCGAGCGGCAAATCGAGTGCATCGACGGGCTCGGCGGTCTCCACCTCGAAAGAGACGATGATTCCGCTTTCGGCCATCGCTTCGTTCGGCCCTGGCAGCACGCCGATCGCCGTCAATCACCAAGGGCCCTTCGTCGCCTCGACGATCTCGTTCAACCTGCCGCCCGGTAAATCGCTATCGGACGCGACGCGCGCAATCAACGAAACGGCAGCCGCGATCGGGATGCCCTCGACGGTGCACGGCAATTTCTCGGGAACGGCGCAAGCGTTCCAGCAGTCGACGCGCGACATGCCGCTGTTGATCCTCGCTGCGCTAGCCGCGGTCTATATCGTGCTGGGCATGCTGTACGAGAGCTATATCCACCCCGTGACGATTCTCTCGACGCTGCCGTCCGCCGGTGTCGGCGCGCTGCTCGCGCTGCTGCTGTTCCATTCGGAGTTCAGCATCATCGCGCTCATCGGCGTCATCTTGCTGATCGGCATCGTCAAAAAGAACGCCATCATGATGGTCGACTTTGCGATCGAGGCGTCGCGCCAAGGGCTGTCCTCGTACGATGCGATTCATCGCGCCTGCGTGCTGCGCTTCAGACCGATCATGATGACGACGTGCGCGGCGATGCTCGGGGCGCTGCCGCTTGCGTTCGGCAACGGCGAAGGCGCGGAGCTGCGCTCGCCGCTCGGCATTTCCATCGTCGGAGGGCTGCTCGTCAGCCAGGTGCTGACGCTATATACGACGCCCGTTGTCTATCTCTACATGGACCGGCTGCGCGTCTGGCGCGACAAGCGCCGCGGCAGGCAAGCGCCGCAGGCGATATGACGCGCCGCCGCAAAATACGATCAGGTAAGGGAATGCAACAATTGTGAACGGGCCCGTTATGGCGTTCACTGAGACGATGGCCTAGCCTTGTAGGTACAGCGCCGCCAAGTAAGCGGCGCAACCAACCGACACAAGGAGTCCATCGTGCGGCGGATCAACGCTTCACTCGCACTCTCATTTGCACTCGCGGCCGCAGCCTGTCTTGGCTTCAGCGGCGCCGCCCAGGCGGCGCATTGGCGCGTGGGAGTCTTCATGGGCGCGCCGGGGCCCTATTACTACCCCTACGGCGCCCCGGTCGTGCCGGCGCCCTACTATTACGCGCCCTACCCGCCCCCCGTCGTCGTCGCGCCGGACCGGCCTGACGTCACCTACGTCGAACGCCCGCAACCGGGACAGAACGCTCAAGAGGACGATGGGCCGCAATCAGGCACATGGTGGTACTGCGACAAGACGAAGTCCTACTACCCTTACGTCAAACAATGCGTGAGCGGCTGGCGCGAAGTGCCGGCTACTCCGCCCGCACCGAACCGGTGACGCTATGGACGCTTCCATTCGGAGATGCGCCACGCGGCGCGCAATATGGCTACCGCTGGCGGCGCTCGCCGGCCTCGGCGCCTGTACCGTCATGCCCACAGGCCCGAGCATTATGGCGCTGCCCGGCACCGGCAAGACGTTCGATCAATTCCGCGCCGACGACTACAGCTGTCGCCAGTACGCGCTAGGTCAAGTGGGCGGGATCAGTGCGAATCAGGCAGCCACGGCAGCCGGCGTCGGCAGTGCAGCGCTCGGGACTGCGGCGGGCGCAGCCGCGGGGGCGGCATTCGGCGGCGGCCGCGGGGCCGCTATCGGTGCGGGCGCCGGATTGCTGACGGGCGGCGCGATCGGCATGGGCACCGCCCAAGGCTCGGCTTACGACATCCAGCGGCGCTATGACTATGCCTACGTGCAGTGCATGTACGCCGCGGGCGAGCGTGTTCCGATGCCGGCAGGCTACGACTACGACAACGGGCCGCGGCGGTACTACACACCGCCGCCCCCGCCGCCGCCCGGCTATTGAGGCTGCGGATGCCGCTTGGCCCAATCCTTGACCGCGCTCATCGTATTGAGCACATGCTTGTCGGGCGATAGGCTCGTGTATTCGTAAATGATCGTGCCGTCCGGCGCGATCACGTACGACACGCGGTTCGCCATCGTCCTCACGAGCGGCATCGCGGCATCGTAGGCGTCGATGATGTGCCGCTGCGGATCGGCCGCGACGGGGAATTTGCTGCGGCACTCGCTGACGGAAAACTTTTCAAGCGTGGCGATGTCGTCATGCGACACGCCGATCACCGTTGCACCGTAGCGCTTGTATTCGTCGACAGCATCGGCGAATTCATGCGCCTCGATCGTGCATCCTTTCGTGAAGGCGGCCGGATAGAAATAGAGCACGACAGGGCCCTTCTTCAGCGCATCGGCCAGCGAGTACGGGTAGGCGCGACCGCCGAGCGAGGCTTCGGTCGTGAAATCGGGGGCCTTGTCGCCCACTTTCAGGACGGCCGATGCATCGAGCGAACAAACGGACAGGGCCGCGCTGACGGCCACCGCGCGCAGGGCGCGGCTCATGCTTCGCTTCATTGTCATTTCTCCGGCCGGATAGCGGCTCGCGTCACGCCATCTCATGCGCCTGAGACCACATCGCGGCCTCGAGGTTGAGTTCGGCGAATGCCGACGGCGTCAGCAATGATAACTCGGGATGCGCATGCGCCATCGCGTGCACGACTTCCTCGTGATGACCTGCCTCGGCCGCTTCCGCGATCGTCAGCAGCGCGCCGAGCAATCCGGCCCGCTGCATGATCGCGTCGCCGATCTCCGGGACGAGCCCGATATGAGCAATCGAATCGGCCGGTGCGGCGTCGCCGAGCAGCACGTGCACGAGCGAAAACACGCCCGTCATGAACGCGCAATCGCCGAACCGCTCGTTGTCCGGCCGCACCCGGGCGGCCGCCAGTTCCATGAACCGCGAGCGCGCCCCGACGAGCTGCGCCAGCGGATCGGAGCGCCACGACATATCGCTGCGCGACGCGTAGAGCAGCAGTTGCGCCCAGCGCGCGATCTGACGCGTACCGGCCGCGAGAATCGCTTCGCGCACCGAGGCGATCCTGCGGTCCAGCCCGTAAGCACTCGAATTGACGAGCCGCAGCAGTTGCATCACCACATCGGGGCTGCGCTTGAGCTCTTGTTCGAGCTCGACGAGCGGCGCCTCCGAAGCGATCAGCGCCAGCATGCGCAGCAGCGACTGCCGCGATGGATCGCCGCGCCGGGCCGACAGCACCTGCGGGCGGGCAAAATAGTAGCCTTGAAAGAGATCGAAACCGAGTTCGCGGGCCAAGGCGTAATCGTCGCGCGTCTCGATTTTTTCCGCGACGAGCACTTTGCCTCGCGCTTTCACCGCTTCGGCCAGCGCCGGCAGTCCGTTGCGTGCCGCGGACAAGAAATCCACCTTGACGATGTCGACATGCGGCAACAACGCGACGAGTTCGTCGGACAGCGCGCAGATGTCGTCGAGCGCGATTCTGAAGCCGGCGCGGCGCAGCTTGTCGATGCGCTCGATCAGCGGCGTATCGACGTGAACGGTTTCGAGCACCTCGAGAATGAACCGTTCGGGGGGAAGCAGCATGACGGTATCGTCGAACAGCATCTCGCGGCAGACGTTGATATAACCGCCGTGCGCCCCGAGCGTCGCTGAGATGCCGATGCTGCACATCGCGTTCACGACCACACGGGCTGTCGCCTGCGCATCGTCGCAAATGAACGCACGGTTCGCCGCGCTCTCGCGAAACAGCAACTCATAGGCCACGAGGGCTCCGTCGCGCGCCAGGATTGGCTGACGCCCGAGATAGAGACAGTCGATTTCGCAGTGAGCGCGCGCGGCGCAACCCGGCGACGCATCCGTGCGTACGATCGATATTTCGGCCATGAGTGATCCAGCTTTTTGTTGTAGAACGAACGAGCGCCGTGACCGGCCCCAACCGGTCGCGGCGCGCCACGCGGAACCGGCCCCGTGTACGGCGGGCGGGCCCCGTGCGCCCGGTATGACGCCAAGGGCTCGCTCGGTACGTTCTGTGGTTCCTCGCGCAGCTTGCGGCCATTGTCTACCAAAAACCGGGGCGAGCGCATGTCCGGGCCAATCCCGAGTCAAGTTTTGCCCGAAACGCACGCGTCATCCCTAAAGAATTCTTACGCTGTGCCGATAATCCGTCCTGATGGGAGGTATGGCGACATCCTGGCGCTGCGCAAGGCGCGCATCCGCGCACCCGGTGCGAAACCAGCCACCCCATCGACATCCGTCGCCCGCGAGAACGAATGCAAGCTAAACCCATCGGCGCACCGCGCCGCAGCGCCTGGCGCGCGGCCCTCGACCTGTTGCGCGGCCGCGCGGGCAGGGCTCACGCGCATACTGTCGACGCCGACGACGTGCGCAGCGCACTGACGCTGCAGCTCGAAAAAACGCTGGGCGCGGTCGATTTCCTGGCGCATGTCGACCACCAGCTGCACTTTCGCTATGTGTCCGATGCAAGCTTGCGTTTCATCGGCTACCGGCGCGAGTACCTGCAAACGGTGACGCTGCACGAGCTCGTGCCCAGCGGCGAGACGGCAGTGCTCGACGCCCTCCTCGCACGGGCAGCCCAAAGCGGGCGGGTGGAACGCGCCACCTTGCATTTGATGAAATCGCTGACGTACCCGATCGCGGTCGAACTGCGCGTGGTCGCCAGCGCCCACGCGGGCACGCCGGGCTTTGCGGTCAGCGCGTTCGACGTCTCCGCCTGGCGCGCCAACGAGGAGCGTCTGACCTACGAGCTGCACAGCGACCGCATGACAGGAC
>NZ_JBQCDN010000048.1:0-2780 GCF_051961175.1 Trinickia sp.
CCTTGTTGTCGCCGATGCGGATGATGCGCTCGGTGGGCACGCCCACTTCCTTCGCCCAGATGTCATGGGCTTCGTCGTCTTCCTGATAGACGGTGACCCACAGCTTTTCCTTCGGCAGCTGATAGACGTTCGTCAACAGTTCCCACGCGTAATGGATCGCATCGCGCTTGAAGTAATCGCCGAACGAGAAGTTGCCGAGCATCTCGAAGAACGTGTGGTGCCGGGCCGTATAGCCGACGTTTTCGAGATCGTTGTGTTTGCCGCCGGCGCGCACGCTGCGCTGGGCCGTCGTGGCACGCGAGTACGGACGCGATTCGGCACCGAGGAAGACGTCTTTGAACTGCACCATCCCCGAATTGGTGAAGAGCAGTGTCGGGTCGTTGCCGGGCACGAGGCTCGACGAACGGACGATCGTATGGCCCTTCGATTCGAAGAACTTGAGGAATTTCTCGCGGATTTCGGCGGCTTTCATAGAAAACTGAGGGGGCGACGGTCTCGACTGGAAACCGGCCGCGCCTTCTGGCTCATGGCGCCGGGCCGTTTTCCCCTAAACGGGCCATTATACGGAAATGTCGGGCGCCACCCCAGAAGCGCGGGCCCGCCGGCGAAGACGGGCCCGAACCCGCCGATCAAGCCACGCGTCGAACGAGCCGAATGACGAAGAGCAAGACGAGCGCGCCGATCACGGCGACGAACAGCGAGCTGAAGAAGCCGCCGCCAACGCCGATGTGCAAGACCCCGGCCAACCATCCGCCCACGAACGCGCCGACTATCCCGACGAGGATGTCGACAAACAGGCCGAACCCCCCTCCTTTCGTAATCAACCCGGCGAGCCAGCCCGCGAGGGCCCCGATGATCAACCAGACGATGAGACCGTGATGCATGTTTATTTCTCCGAAGGACCTGAGTGTGTTCTTGATGCCTACGCCGCACGGCTATCGGGCGGCATACGGCCCAGCGAGCGCGGTGCCGCCCATGCAGTCTATCTGGTAGTGCCCCGTTTTGGATGCCTTGCAACGTGCAGTGACAATTGTTTGCGTCCGCCGGCGTACATCGTGGCACTTTTGGGCATCGATTCCCTCGCCAAGGGCACCGCGGGCCTGCGGCGCGTGCTTTAGGTAGAATGAACGGATTGCCGCGGGCACACCCCGTGAAATTTCCGCCGATTTTTGACCTCGCATGAACAACGAACGCAACGACGCTGCGACGGCTCCGCCGTCCAATTTCATTCGAAATATCATCGATGAGGACAACCGTACGGGCAAATGGGCCAACCGCGTCGAAACGCGCTTCCCGCCCGAGCCGAACGGCTACCTGCACATCGGGCACGCGAAGAGCATCTGCCTGAACTTCGGCGTCGCGCGCGATTACGGCGGCGTTTGCCACCTGCGCTTCGACGATACGAACCCTGAAAAGGAGAGCATGGAGTACGCCGATTCGATCGTCGACGCCGTGCGCTGGCTCGGCTTCGATTGGGACAAAGACGGCACGTCGCACCAGTACTTCGCAAGCGACTACTACGGCAAGCTCTATGAATACGCCGAACTGTTGATCGAACGCGGCAAGGCTTACGTCGATAGCCAAAGCGCAGACGAAATGCGCACGAACCGCGGCTCGCTGACGGAGCCCGGCAAGAACTCGACCTATCGCGACCGTACGCCCGCAGAGAACCTCGATCTGTTCCGCCGCATGAAAGCGGGCGAATTCAAGGAAGGCGAGCACGTGCTGCGCGCGAAGATCGACATGGCCTCGCCGAACATGACGATGCGCGACCCGGTCATCTATCGGATCCGTTTCGCGCATCACTACCGCACGGGCGACGCCTGGTGCGTCTACCCGATGTACGACTACGCGCACTGCATCTCGGACGCGATCGAAAACATCACACATTCGCTGTGCACGCTGGAATTCGAGGATCACCGTCCGCTGTATGACTGGGTCTTGAACGAATTGGCCGAGGCTGGCGTTTTCACGCGGCCGCTCCCGCAGCAAATCGAATTTTCGCGGCTGAACCTCACCTACGCGATCACGAGCAAACGCAAGCTGTTGCAGCTCGTGACGGAAGGCCATGTCGAAGGGTGGGACGATCCGCGCATGCCGACGATCGTCGGCGTACGCCGTCGCGGCTTTACGCCAGAAGCGATCCGGCTCTTTTGCGACCGCATCGGCGTGACGAAGGTCGATTCGTGGATCGACATGAGCGTGTTCGAAGGCGCGCTGCGCGACGATCTCGACGAAAAAGCGCCGCGCACGGTGGCGGTGCTCGAGCCGCTCAAGCTCATCATCGATAACTTCCCGGCCGATCTGGCTGAGCCCTGCTCGGCGCCGGTGCACCCGCACCACCCCGAGCGCGGCCAGCGCAATTTTCCGATCACGCGCGAATTGTGGATCGAGCGCGAAGACTTCACGGAAACGCCGCCGAAGGGCTACTTCCGCCTGTTCCCGGGTAACAAGGTGCGGCTGCGCTACGGCTATGTGATCGAATGCACGGGCGCGGACAAGGACGAAAACGGCCACGTCGTCGCCGTCCACTGCAACTACTTCCCGGACAGCAAATCGGGCACGGACGGCGCGAATAACTACAAGGTGAAGGGCAACATTCACTGGGTCAGCGCACAGCACGCCGTGCCGGCCGAAGTGCGCCTGTACGATCGCCTCTTCAAGGAAGCGCAGCCCGATGCGGGCGGCCGCAATTTCCTCGAAGCGCTCAATCCCGATTCGAAGCGCGTCGTGCAAGCGTACCTGGAACCCGGTGCTCAGACGTTGCAGCCCGAAGAGCG
>NZ_JBQCDN010000049.1:0-20449 GCF_051961175.1 Trinickia sp.
ATAGCCCTGCATCAAGCTGCAGCCGAGCTCGGCGAGGACGGCCGCTTGTCGATCGGTCTCCACGCCTTCGATCACACAACTGAGTTCGAGGTTGCGGCACAGTTCGACAATGCTGCGAACGATCTTCTGCGCGAGTGCATCGCGTTCGATGTCCCGCACGAACGTTCGATCGACCTTGACGCTATTGAGCGGCAATTGGTGAATGCAGTGCAGGCTCGAATATCCCGTGCCGAAATCGTCGAGTGCCACTTTCGCACCGAGCGCGCTCAGTTGCGACAGCGCCTCGCGGCCTTTTGCAAAATCCTCGATGACGGCGGTTTCGGTCACTTCGAACGTGAGCCGGCCAGGATCGACGTTGCTTTGCAGAACAATTTGGCGAATGCGTTCGACGGCGTCGGGCGAGGCGAGATCGCGGGCCGATAGATTGAACGAGATGCCGACGCGCGACTCGCTGCACTCCATAAACGCGAGCGCCTTGCGTAGCAGCACGGATGTCAGTTCGTGAATCAAGTCGCTTTTTTCTGCGATGCGAATGAACGTGTCGGGCGGGACTGGCCCCAGCGTCGAGCTGTGCCAGCGCGCGAGCGATTCGTATGAAACGACTTCGCCCGTTTCGACGTTCAGAATCGGCTGAAAATGCAGCGTCATTTCCTGCTCGAGATCGGCTTGGCGCAACGCTTGTTCGAGACGGCCCAGCTGGCGGATTGCGCTTTCGTGTTGCTCGGAGAAGAGCGTGGGTTGTCCGCGGCGGTTCGCCTTGGCGTGATAGAGGGCGTAGTCGGCCCGTTCGAATAATTGCTCGGCGGTGCGGCCGGCTTCAGGGAACAAGGCGATGCCGACGGTTGCCGAAATGCGCACGGTGGCCTGCGAAAGTGCGAACGGCTGGCGCAGCGCATCGCAGATCTCCGTGCTGGCGGCAATGAGCGTTTCGTTGGCTGTGACGCGCCCGAACAGCAAGCCGAATTCGTCCCCGCCAAGGCGGGCGATCTGCAATCGCTCGCTGGAAAATTGAGCGAGCCGACGCCCGACTTCTTCCAGCAGGCTATCGCCGGCCCGGTGGCCGTGCAGATCGTTCACTTGCTTGAAACCGTCCAAATCGACGATGCCGACCGCGAAGCGTTTCTCGCCGTGGTCCGCCTGCGCGAAATGCTTGCCGAGGCGGCTCAGGAAGTGGCGCCGGTTCGGTAGCCCCGTGAGGCTGTCGATGTTCGCGAGGCGCTGGTTTTCGGTATTCAGTGCGAGCAGCTGGGATTGCTTGTCCTCGAGCACGCGTTTCGCGTTCACGAGATCCGAGAAGTCGCGGTAGTAGGTGAACAGCACCTTGATCATGGCGAACGCGACGAGCGCGACGTTCATGGCGATCGCGATCAGCACGGGGTTGTCCGTCGATGCGAAAAACACGACGAACGGTCCGAGCACGATGCCCGTCAGCAGCAGCGCGGCGACACGCATATGCATCAGGCAAAAAATGCAGGCGATCACGGTGATCGACATGTAGAAGGCTACATGCGTGCGCTCGTAGGCGCCGCCGTACGGGTACAGGCTCAAGCCCCAGAACGTGAACGCGGCGCCGAACACGGCGACGAGCACGACCGTGTTTCGGATGCGTACCGCGATCTCGTCGTCGGACAACAACTTCAGCATCGCGCGGCGGCGCGCCCAGACATATAGCCGCAGCGCGCACGCCGAGCATAGTAGGGCGGGAATGATCGTGCTGAGGAGGGCCGGCGCGCTGGCGGCGTGCGTGAACGCCACGGCGATGCTGTTGACCATCAGCGTGCAATAGAGCAGCGGCAGTTGCCGCGAGAACGCTTCGAACTGGCTGCGCATCAGCGCGATACTGGCCGTATCGTCGCGCTTGAATGGTCTGAACAATCGCATTGAGAGGAGGGCATTCGATTGGCTTCGGCGCGGATCCGCTTCCGCGAAACGCTTTTTCCTTTGTTTACGGCACTTTTTGCGATTTCTGAAGGTCTGTGTCTGGCTCGGAGTGAGGAGCCGCGCGAGCGGATGTCCACCGTTCTGCAACACCGCCCCTTCCTTTTTTGCATCGAAAACATCTCTACGGCATGGCATCGAATAAGGCACATCACGCTACCGGGTGGGCGGCCGGGCTCATTGCGGCCGCGCTCGTCGTTAAGGCCGGTGCGGCGGGGCCGTGGCATCTCGGCGGCCTATTGGCATTCGTGGCCGGCGTGGCGGGAGGCACGGCGCCCGATTGGATGGAAGTCGCCTGGTGGAGTCGTGCCCGGAGGCTGTGGATCACGCATCGCACCGTCACGCATTGGGGGATTGGCTGGATTGCGGCGCTCGTTCTTGCGTATGGCTCTCTGCACCATGCACGTCCCTATAGCATCGCGCTGTTCGGTTTTGCTTGCGGCGGGCTGATGCACCTATTTGCCGATTGGCCGAATCCGCTCGGCGTGCCATGGATCTGGAAACGGCATTCACTGAATCTGTGGAAGAGCGGGCGTTGCGACCTGCTCGTGGTGGCACTGGCGTGGATAGGCGCGGGCTGGGTGGCACGGTCGTTGTGGGAACCGGGGGCGGCGTCTTTGGTGCATTGGGTGCGGGTGGCGGTGCGCTGAGGGGCCCAGAGCCCCGCTCGATAAGGCTTTTCCATCATTATGCGTGGCCCGCATAGGCTAATGCAGTCATCGCATCAACGCGGTTTTTGACCGCCCTACCATCGCATCACCTTCCTCGCCGCGGCACATCCGCCACCGAAGGGGGGCCTTCGGGTACCCGCGGGCCCTGCATGGCCCCCGCGGCGAGCCACTGTTCAACGCCGACGATGTAGGAGATCCACGTGAAAAACCGACTGACCTTTTCCATTTTGGCCGGGATGATACTCGGCGTAATTGTCGGCTACCTCTGTCACGTGAACGCGGCCGACGCGGCTTCCGCGAAGACGATCGCAGGCTATTTCTCAATCGTCACCGACATCTTCTTGCGTCTGATCAAAATGATCATTTCGCCGCTCGTGTTTTGCACGCTCGTTTCCGGCCTCGCGGGAATGGAGAGCGCATCCGCGGCCGGGCGCATCGGCTCGCGCACGATCGGCTGGTTTTTCTGTGCTTCCCTGGTCTCGCTTACGCTCGGTCTCGCACTCGCGAACCTGCTTCAACCCGGCGCCGGGCTGCATCTGGTGTCGACTGCGGCGGATGCCGCCGCGGGCCTCGATACGGGCGCACTGACGGCGAAGAACATTCTCACCCATGCGTTTCCGACGAGCCTTCTCGATGCGATGGCCCGTAACGACATCTTGCAGATCCTGACGTTCTCTGTCTTCTTCGGTGTTGCATTGTCGGCGCTCAAATCGGATTCGCGGGTGAAGGGGCTCGTCGATGCGATCGAAGGCATGGTGCCGGTGATGTTGCGTCTGACGAATTACGTGATGCGCGCGGCACCGATCGGCGTGTTCGGTGCGCTCGCCTCCGTGGTGACGATCCGGGGCCTGGACGTGCTCGTGACGTACGGCAAATTGATCGGCGAGTTCTACCTTGGGCTCATGTTGCTGTGGGCGGTTTTGATCGGCGTCGGCTACGTAGTCCTGGGCAAACGCACCGGCGCGCTGCTGAAGGCCGTGCGTGAACCCGCGTTGCTCGCGTTCTCCACTGCGAGCAGCGAGGCGGCGTACCCCCGCCTGACCGAACAACTCGAAGCATTCGGCGTCGACAAGAAAGTGGTGGGCTTCACCTTGCCGCTCGGATACGCATTCAATCTCGACGGTTCGATGATGTATCAATCGTTCGCGGCCATTTTTATTGCGCAGGCATTCGGCGTCGACATGCCGCTGTCTCAGCAGATCCTGATGCTGCTCGTCCTGATGTTGAGCAGCAAGGGCATGGCGGGCGTGCCGCGCGGTTCGGTCGTCGTCGTGGCTGCCGTCGCACCGATGTTTCACCTGCCGGTTGCGGGCGTGGCGCTCGTCCTCGCCATCGACCAGATTCTCGACATGGGCCGCACGATGACGAATGTGATCGGTAACAGCGTCGCCACCGCCGTGATCGCCAAGTGGGAAACGGCCCGCGCGAGCCGGATCGTACGGCAGGCTTCGTTCGAACCGTTGCAAGGCAAAGCGCAGTGAGTGTCGATATGCATCCGGTCAATCGCTCGCTAGGCGTCGTCGGAGGGCTCGATGTGCTGGGCGGCGCCGACGTGTTCTTCAAGATGATCAAATCGACATCGACTACGGACGACCGTGAGCATTTCGATGTCGTGTTCGAGCAACATCCGATGAAAAGCGGCATCGGCGATGAAACGAAAAGCACGCAGCGTAAGCTCTACATCTACGACACGATTCGCGCCTTCGAGAAGCGCGGGGTGACGACTGTCGTGCTGCCAAGCTTTTCAAGCCATCTTTATCTCGACGAATTGCGGGAAAACTCGGCGATCGAAATCGTCGATATGATCGAGGGCCTGCATGCGCATGTGCGCCGTCGATTCCCGCGCGCTCGGCGCATAGGCGTCCTGACTACGGATTTCATTGCCGAAAGCGGGCTGTTCGAGCGGTATTTCGCGGGCCCGGAGTTCGAGATGCTGTATCCGCACGCCGATAGCCTTGGATGGCCGAATGCGGTGACGCGGGCGGTCTACGGCCCCGGCGGCATCCAAGCCGGCAATGGGGCGGGGCGGCCAATAGCGTTATTGCGCGAGGCTTGCGCGGATTTGATCGCGAGAGGCGTGGACTTGCTGGTGACGGGACTGACCGAACTGGGGCTCGTAGTCGATCAACTCGATCCGATTCGCGTACCGCTTATCGACGCGAACGAGGTCTACGCGCACTACGTGGTGCACGGGGAATACGCGAGCCGGGCCCCAGCCTTCAAGATAGGCGTGGTAGGCGGCGTGGGCCCCGCGGCCACCGTCGATTTTATGCAGAAGATCGTCCGCAATACCCCGGCCGTACGCGACCAGGATCACATCAAGTTACTGGTCGAACAAAACCCGCAGATTCCCGACCGCACGGAAAACCTCGTCGGCAACGGGGCGGATCCGACGGTTTCGCTCTACGCGACTTGCAAGAAGCTCGAGGCCGGCGACGCCGACGTCATCGCGATTCCTTGCAATACTGCGCACGCTTTCGTCGAACAGATTCAGCCCTACTTGAACGTGCCGATCGTCAACATGTTATCGGTGACGGCCGATTTTCTGCGCGCGACGTTCCCCATGCTGCGCGAAGTGGGCGTGTTGGCCACCTCGGGTACGATCGCGAGCGGCGTATATGAGCGGTCGCTCACCGCGGCGGGACTCGTGCAGGTTACGCCGCCGCCGGCGCTGCAAGAGCGCGTGATGCGAGCGATCTACGGGCCGCGCGGTGTCAAGGCCGGATACACGAGCGGGGAATGCATGGACGATATCGTGACGGCCTGCGATGCGTTGATGGAGCGGGGATGTCAGGTCATCATTCTCGGCTGCACGGAATTACCGTTGCTGCTGCCTCAAGGCGAGCGCTCGAGCGCGAGCGGCCGAACGGCGTGGCTGGTGGACCCAACGGAGCTTCTTGCGAAGCGCTGCGTCGCCTACGCGCGTGGGGAACTGGATCTTCCGGGCACGCATCACGCGCGTGCGACAAGCGAATCCCTATCGAGCGTCTGAAAGAACGTGTCAAAATCCGTCATGGCGTTCAAAGCGATGCGGTCTACTGCGCATACCTGAGCAGCGCCATATCGATCAAGGAACGGGCGACCGATATGGAAGTGGAGTGGATCGAGGATCTGGTGGTGCTCGCGCAATATAAAAGCTTCTCGCGCGCCGCCGAAGCGCGAAATCTCACGCAATCGGGATTTAGCCGACGTATCCAGTCATTGGAGCATTGGGTGGGCGCGGAGCTCGTGGATCGCAGCAGCTATCCGCTCTCGCTGACGCCGGCTGGCCTGTTGTTCAAGGAAGCCGCGGAGGATATTCTCCGCAAGCTCTTCGATACGCGTTCGATCATCCGCAATGACGAGCGCATTCACGGGCCTGGGCTCAAGATTGCAGCGGGCCATACGCTTTCGGCCAGTTTTTTGCCGGGATGGTTGAATGCGCTCAGCCAGCGCTTGGGCGGCGTGCGAGCCCGGGTGGTGCCGACGAACGTTCACGATTCCATCCTGATGCTCGTCAACGGCAACTGCGAACTGATGCTCGCCTACCATCATCCCGAGCTGTCCTTGCATCTCGATCCCACGCGCTACGAATACTTGACGGTGGGGCAGGACTTGTTCATGCCGGTACGACGCACCGCCGGCCGCGCAAGCGCGCAGGCGCGGTTGCCGGGTACGGCGCGTCAGCCTGTGCCGCTCATCGGCTATGCGCCGACAACCTACTTCGGCCGATGCCTCGCACTGGTGCTGCGCAGACAGGGCAATGCCGCGGTACTGCAGCCCTATTTCGAATCCGACATGGCCGAGGTGCTCAAGCAAATGGCGCTGGCCAGCGATGGGATTGCGTGGCTGCCCCGTAGCCTGATCGAGGGCGAATTGGCGAGCGGGGCGCTGACGAGCGCGGGGGAACGGCGCTGGATGCTCGATCTGGAATTGCGGCTCTATCGCGATCGCAATAACACCTCGCCTTTACTTGCGCAATTGTGGTCGCATCTTAGCGACCAACAACCGCCATCCAACAGTTGAACCGGGCGGCCAAGCGCTGGCCAACGCGGTGCAACTCATGCGCGGCACGCCAAGGCCCAGTCGTGCCTTTCCTGATGCGAAATGAATTCGGCGCAAACGTCCGGTGCCAACGGGCGGCTGAAGAAGTAGCCCTGGAAGCGATGGCAGCCTAACGTGGAAAGGCACTGGAGTTGCTTTTCGGTTTCGACGCCTTCGACCACGAGCGAGAGGTCGAGCGTGCGGCTCAGATCGGCGATGCTCTTCACGATATGCTCGTTGACGGTATCGGCAACGACATCTGCAAGGGATTTATCTATCTTGACGGTGTCGAGCGGCAGTTCGCGCAGGTAGTGAAGCGACGTATGGCCCATTCCGAAGTCGTCCAACGCCACTTTGACGCCAGCATCGCGCAGGCGCTTCAAATTGTTGATCGCATTGCCTTCCGGGAGGAACACCGTGTATTCGGTGATTTCCAACTCGAGCACGGAAGGCGAAAGCCCCTCGCGGGAGAGAATCTCGATCACCCTTCGATGGAATTCACTATTAAGCAACTGTCGCGGTGACAAATTGACGGCGATCACGAAGTCGTCCGGTACGATGCCGCGCCACGCGCCACGCTGCCGGCACGCCAGCGAAAGGACGTGCAGACCGAGCACGTCGGTTTGTCCGGTGTCGTCGGCAAGGGTCACGGCGATAGGCGGCGCGATCCGCCCCAAGGCGGGATGCTGCCAACGCAGCAGCGCTTCGGCTCCGAAGACTCGCCCGGTTTGCATATCCACTTGCGGCTGAAATTCTAGAAACAGCTGTTCGCCATGCTTGATCGCTGCTTCGAGATCGTTGGCCAGTGCCACGGCCATCCTGCCCGCGGTGCCGGGGAGTTCGAGCAGACGCTTCGCTTTGAGGATCGACTCCGGCGATTCGGTGATGTCGAGCAGCGAGGCAATCGTATGCCGGGTCTTTTGCGCTGCCAGCATTTCGGCGATGCGAACGAACGGGGCATAGACCAACGTACCGGCGGCCAGGCATAGCGCTTGAACGAGCGTGCCGGCAAGCGAGCCCGTTGCGGCATAACCGCTGTAAAGCGCGGGCGTTGTCCAGGCAATGCTGTGCCCGAGAGGGGGCATCAGGTGCGTGACGATCGCCGCATAGGCGATTGACGCTTGCAGCAAGGGCGCGAGGATGAACGGAAGGGCATACACCGGGTTGAGTACGACGGGCAGGCCGAACAGTATCGGTTCGTTGACGTTGAACAGCGCGGGCAGCAGCATCATGAGGGCGAACTTGCGCTGGCGTGCCGTGCGGCTGACGAGCAGCCACGCGAGAATCAGGCTCAACGTGCCGCCGGATCCTCCCATGCGCGCGAATGCCGAAAAAAACTCATAAGTAAAAATGAACGGCGGGTGAGCGGCGGCTGCGAGCGCGGCGACATTCGCGTTCGACGCTGGCACGAGCACGTGCTGCTGGACGAAGAACAGCGTGTTGGGCCCGTGAATACCGAAGAGCCAAAGCAGTTGGGAAAGCGCCTCGTACCCGACACAAAACGTCAAGCTATTGGCGAGCGCGGGAGTGGGAGACGGTAGCGTGGCGCCGATTGCGCGGATCATCTCGGGGCTGCCAAACCAGGTCGATGCCGCCTTGAGGGTAGCGAACGAGACGATGGTCAGCGCAGCAGCCGGAATAACCGCGAAGGCGTCGCTGACAAGCGGATCGTGGCCGAAGCCGGCGATGGGCATACGCAAGCTGCGGATGCTGGCCAGCTTCAAGAACAGGCTGGCTGCGACGGTGGCCACCGCCAGGGCCACGAACAGCCCCTGGCCGAGCGACATCGAAGCCATGAAGGAGGTTTTGTCCGTCGGCGCAAGCACGGTGAAGAAACACGACATGACCACCATCGCCGCGACGGTCGGATTGACCATCCGATGCCCTAGCCGCTGATTGTGCAGGGTGGTCAAAGTGTCGGAGAAGCCGTACATCGCGACCAGCGAGCCGATTCCGAACGTACCGGTCAGCAAGGCGTCGCAAAGCGAATCGAGACGTGTGCCGAACACTTCGGCCAGGAATGCCTGGCTGCTTGCTGTCGGGGGGAACCGCACCAGCAAGGTGAAGGCGCCAAGCATGATCAGCGGGAGCGGGAGCGCGAGCCCCCGGCGGATAGCGATGAAGTACGCACTACCGTCCAGTTGCTCGATGCCGGTTCGAAGTTTCTGCCAAGGGACGGATATTGTCGCGTTCATCGGGTGAGGCCAAATTGAGCATGACGGGGGCTAACCGGTGTTTCGTGGCCCTGCCGACGAAAGACCTCAACAACGTCTACGGCTGGACAGCGGCTTAACTTGAGCGTCGTAAAGCTAAGCAAATCCTGAAAATCACATCGGAAAACGGGAGCTTTGCTGAAAGCGGCGATGTTGCCAGGCCGCGCTCGGCTATTCACGGTTGTTCAGACACGCGAACCGAATTAGTCGGATGATACTTTCCCTTAGGGGGAAGAGCTAGTCGCTCAGAACCGAACTTCAACCAAGGATGTCCCCATACGTGTTTCAGGAAAACCTTACATCGATTGCGGTAAAGGGAAGATTGCACGAGGCCGTATACAAATAGTGGGTAGATGCCGAGCAACGGCACGGCTTGATGACGCAGTGAGAGGAGACCGATTGAGACATATCCAAGCCAAAAGGCGATGCCCGGCAGCCGTCAGAACACAATGTGGAGCGTAAGGTCATGCTGGATATCGTAGGGCTGGCTGATCAGTTCTTGGACATTGCCGCGCAAATCGAGGCGGCCGCTCGCAGGATGCAGGCCGACGTGCCATCCGGCTCGATGGACGCAACCGCGCCCAGCCTTGTCGACCTTTCCGGGCGTCTTCGCGTCGTCACCGCAGGGTTCGTCTCGCAGTCCGAAGCCGAGCGCGCGCGATACGAGCAAATGAATGAAGCGCTTTTGACATGCGAGCGGCGCGCACGCTCGCTGGCAGACGACGTCGCGGAGCGCAAGCGCATCGAAGCGATCATGGCGGAGCGGGAAAGAGAGTTCCGGACGATCGTCGAGCATTCTCCCGACATCATCATTCGATACGATCGCACGTTGCGACGGGTCTACGTCAATCCGGTGTTCGTCGCGCTCGCGGGTGGGGAGGAAGGCGCCTCCGGGTTGATCGGGAAGCGGCCGCGTGATCTACCGCCTTCTTCCGATGCGATTCTTTCCGGCGGCGCGGACGCCGAGGAATTCGAAGCCAAGCTCGACGAGGTCTTTCTCACCGGGGCGACCTTGGAGTTCGAGGCGGCGTCGCGCTGGCATGACGATGGCACGCCGGGCAGCTGCTATCTCGTGAAAATAGCGCCCGAGTTTGGCGAGAATGGCGGCGTCGAAAGTGTGCTGGCTGTCGCCCGCGACGTCACGGAGCTGAATGCATCGCGCAAACACATCGAATGGATGGCCTATCACGACCCGCTGACGTCGGCGAGCAATCGTGCCGCCTTCAGCGAGTGCCTGCGCGAGGTGATCGCGGTGCCGTTGCAGGAGGCGGGGCCCAAGGTTGCGGTGATGATGGTGGATATGGACCGCTTCAAAGACGTCAACGACACGATGGGGCACGCTGTCGGCGAGGAGATGCTGCGTGAGGCGGTGAAGCGGTTGCGGGCGTGCGTCCGCGCCGACGACGTGGTGGCCCGGTTCGGTGGCGACGAATTTGCGATTCTTGTTCGCGATCCGCAAAGCCACGCCGATGTCGAAGGTGTTGCGCAGCGCATTATCGAACAATTCAATCAATGTTTCGTGCTTGATGGGAGCGATGTCTTCGTCTCGTGCAGTATCGGCATCGCGCTCTATCCCACCGACAGCACGAGCGCGGACGATCTCATCAAATATGCGGATTCGGCGATGTACCTCGCGAAGCGCTCGGGGCGCCGCGACTTCCGTTTCTATGCGAAGGACTTGACGCTGGACGCAGCAGCCCGCCTGGGGCTCGAGTCGCAACTGCATCGCGCGATCGAATTCCAGGAGTTCGAACTGCGCTACCACCCGAAGGTTTTGTTGCGAGATCGAACGGTGATCGGCTCCGAAGCGCTTGTGAGGTGGAATCGGCCCGGCGTGGGGCTCGTCACGCCGGACACGTTCATTGCGCTCGCCGAAGAATCCGGTCTTATCGTGGATTTGGGTAAATGGGTGCTGCGGGAAGCCTGTCTTTCCGCCGTCGAATGGAATACCGATGGGCCTTCGACACATAAGGTCGCAGTCAACTTGTCCGCCCGGCAGTTTCAATCCGCGCGTTTCGGGTCGGCTGTGGCCGGCGTGCTCGAGGAAACGGGTTGCCGTCCCGAATGGCTCGAGTTCGAAATCACGGAGAGCGTGCTGCTGGAGGAGAACGAAGCCGTGCTGGCAACGCTTGGCTGGTTCAAGAAGATGGGCATTTCCATTGCGATTGACGATTTCGGCACGGGCTATTCATCGTTGAGCTATTTGGCTCGATTTCCAATCGATGTGCTCAAGATCGATCGCACCTTCGTTCAAAAGGTGGCGATGGACCGGCGCCATGCGGAACTTGTCAAAGCGATACTTTCGATTGCGCGGGTTTTTGGTCAGCAGGTGGTGGCGGAAGGGGTGGAGACACGCGAGCAAGCCGACTTTCTGGAGCGAAACGGCTGCGAGGTCGTGCAAGGGTTCCTGTATAGCAAGCCGCTGCGAAAACATGAAATGGCGTTGCTGCCCAAGCGGTTGGAGGCGGTTGTCGGATAAAGCGCCTGAGGTTGTGGGCGGCTATTGACGCCCTCGGCACTGGCGACACGCAACCCCGTGACCCATTGCACGGCGCCGAACACTTCGCTTTCCTTACTTTTTCTTCATGAAAGCTTCAGTTGATCCGGAAAAAGACGCCCTGGTAGTCTTCTCCCACTTCGCGATTGAAGCCACTAAAAAGGAGAAAAGGAATGAGATTTTCGCGTGTTCTGATCGGCGCACTACTGTCGGCGCTCAGCGTCAGCGCGTTGGCGGACGTCATCCATTTCGACGCGCAGACTTACGACGAACTGCGCCGGGAAGGCAAACCCGTGATCGTCCACACGGACGCGACGTGGTGTCCGATCTGCAAGAAGCAGAAGGAGGTTTTGTCGGCGATCGAGCAGGAGCCACGGTTCCAGCCCGTGACCGTGATGGTTGTCGATATCGACGCGGACAAGGACATCATGCAATCGCTGCATCTGTCGAAGCGCAGCCTGTTTATCGCTTATAAGGGCGAAACGGAGGTCGGGCGTTCGATGGCGGATACCGACAAGGATTCGATCGAAGCGCTGTTTGCCAAGGCCCTCTAACGCTGGCTTGATTCGCTCGGAGCGTACAGATGGCATTTGGATTCGCAACCTACGCGCTGGGCTATCTGTCCGGTGCGCTTTCCACCCTGTCGCCTTGTGTGTTGCCGCTACTGCCGATCGTCCTTGGCAGCGCCGTGGCATCGGGGCGATTTGGCGCACTGGCGCTCACGGGTGGGGTCATGTTCTCTTTCACCGCGGTGGGCCTCTTTTGAGCCACGGTCGGTACCGCGCTGGGATTGAACGAAGATGCCTTGCGCTACGTTGCGGCGTTGCTCCTTGTCATCGCCGGGAGCGTGCTGCTGGTGCCGGCGCTTCAGCAGCGCGTAGCAACGCTTGCGGGCGGCTTGTCGGGACGCGGGGAGACCTTCCTTCATCAACTGAAACTCGGCGGCACCGGCGGGCAATTCGTGATTGGCGCTACGCTGGGCGCCGTATGGAGCCCTTGTATCGGGCCTACGTTGGGTGCGGCGCTCGCTCTGGCGGCGCGAGGCAAGGATCTGGATCAGGTCGCGATGCTCATGGCTGTCTACGGCCTCGGCGCCGGCACGCCGATGCTGCTGCTCGGGTCGATCTCGCGCGCCGCGGCAGCCCGATTGCGCGGCGGGCTCGTGTCGTTCGGCAAGGCGGGCAAATACGTGCTCGGGGGCACGTTATGCGTGCTCGGCGTGCTGACCCTGACCGGGCTCGACAAGACGCTGGAAGCCGTGGCGGTCGATCGTTCGCCGGCTTGGTTGATCGATTTGACCACCCGTATTTGAACGTTTTCGCTTGGGAGCCAGCTCGCGCGCTTGGGGCCCCCCAACTTCTACTTTCCCTTCACCGGGTATGCTTGCGTTTCGCGGATGGCGATACCTGGATAACAGACGATGCGTATTTTGATTGTCGAAGACGAAAAGAAGCTTGCCCATGCTTTGAAGGAGAGCCTTGAGTACGAACGGTTCGAGGTCGACGTCGCCCACTCCGGCGAAGAAGGCTTTTTCCTGATCAACGAACGACACTTCGACTTGGTTCTGCTGGATATCATGCTGCCCGGCCGGGACGGTATCGATGTTTTATCGACCTTGAGAAAGCGCAATATGACCACCCCGGTCATCATCCTGACCGCCAGGGACACCATCGAGGATCGGGTGCTGGGCTTGGATCGCGGGGCGGACGATTACCTTGTCAAACCCTTTGCCGTCCCGGAATTGCTGGCCCGCATCCGTGCATTGCTTAGACGAGGGCATAACGAAAATTCGATGCTGCTGAAGGCCGCGGGTCTCGAGATGAACTTGATCACGCGCGATGTCCTGCGCGATGGGCAAGCCATCGAATTGACGGCCAAGGAATTCGAATTGCTCGAATATTTCTTGCGGCGCCACGGTACCGTGGTCACGCGCGAAATGCTCGCGCGCGATGTTTGGAACGTCTCGGTCAGAGCGGTGCCGCTGGACAATGTGATCGATGTTCATATGACCCGGTTGCGCAAGAAAATCGATCAAGCCTTTGCCTATCCCGTGATTCAAACGATTCGCGGCGTGGGATTCATCCTGCGGGAGCCGGTTTGATGAAGGCATTCGCGGGTACGATCCGCTGGCGCTTGACTTTCTGGTACTCGCTATCGATCGTACTGATCTATCTGCTGTTCGCGGGCTGCGTATTTCTGACGTTTCGATATGGCTGCGTCGCCGAATCGCGCATGCGGCTCGATGGCGTCTTATCGCTGGTGACGCGCGCAATATCGATGACACCGGGCCACTTGGCATCGGTGGAAAGCGCCTTGCCGGACTGCGCTTTCTATGTCGCTTCCGCCGATGGGCGGCTCATTCATGCGAGCGCCGCCTGGAACCGCACCGCGATGCCGGCTCCCGCGCGCGCCGACCAACGCGGATACGCGCTGCGTGCGTCTCCGATCGGACGGCACTATGCGATACGCGAGGCCAGCGTCCAGATCGACGGGCAACCTTGGCGGATCGGCGTGGCCGAGGACGAGCAGCAGACCATCGCGAACTTGAACCGGTTGCTGCTGGTCCTGCTCTTCAGCTTGCCGGGCATGCTGCTTCTCAGCGTTCCCGGTGGATATTTTCTGGCGGGACGGCTGCTTTCGCCGGTGGACGACATGGCCCGCAAAGCCGAATCGATCACGGCGGAAGATCTGTCGCAGCGGCTCGCTGTCGGTCAGCGGCAGGACGAATTCGATCGTCTGGCCCGGGTGTTCAATGCGACTTTCGATCGGCTGGAAGGCGCGTTCGACAAGATGCGCCGATTCATGGCCGATGCATCCCATGAGTTGCGTACGCCGTTGGCCGTGATTCGAAGCCAGGGCGAGAACGCATTGAAGGGGGCGAGCAACGCGGCGTCCTATGAAGAGGCGATTGGGAGCATGCTGGAAGAGGCTGATCGTCTGGCCCACTTGCTGGAAGGCCTGATGACGTTGTCCCGGGCCGAGTCGGAACGGCCCGTGTTGAATATTCGGCGGATGGAGTTAGGGGGCATCGCGTCGGGCGTCGTCGATGTGTTGCGTGTCTTGGCGGAGGAGAAGAAACAGACGCTTGTATTTCAACAGGAGGCCGAACTCGATGTTGCTCTGGATCGGCCGACGTTCGAACAGGCGTTGATCAATCTCCTCGCCAATGCCATTCAATACACGCAACCGCTAGGGAAGATCATTGTTCGTGTCGGCCGATGCCCGGATCGGGGTGCGTTGGTCGAGGTTGACGACAATGGGCCGGGTATCGCAAGCGAGCATCGCGACAGAATCTTCGAGCGCTTCTATCGGATCGATGCGGCGCGTACGCAAGCGGCCGGCGGCTCGGGGTTAGGGCTGGCCATTGCACGGTGGGCGGTCGAACTCAATGGCGGCACGGTGGAGTATGAGGCGAAGCCGGGGGCGGGCAGCCTGTTTCGCATCGCGCTGCCGGTGGCGCCCGAGATGCGTGCCAAATCGGCTCGCGCGTTGATTTAAGTCGCGCCCGCGGCCGGCTGCAAGGCGGGGCTCATCGTCGATTCGCGCGCTTCTTGCTCGACGCGATTTCGCCCTAACGTCTTGGCACGGTACAGTGCCGCGTCGGCGCTGGCCAGCAAGGTCGCCGGCCGTACATCGGTGCGTGAACCGCTCGAAGCGTGCCCGATCGAGACGGTCACTGAGCGCGTGCTCGATACAGGCCCTGCGATCTTGATGTCGGCCACCGATCGCCGCAGGCGTTCGGCCGTGGCTAATCCGGTGAGCGCGTCGCACGCGGGAAGCACGATGACGAATTCCTCGCCGCCGTAGCGCGCGACGAAATCGCCTTGGTGCGTTAAAGCGTTGCCCAATGTTTGCGCGATTCTTCGCAGGCACTCGTCGCCGGCAAGGTGCCCGAACGCGTCGTTATACGCCTTGAAGTGATCGACGTCGACCAACAAGACGGCAAGCGGGGACGCCGAGGCGTTCGCCCGCGCCAATTCGCTCGGATAACGCTCGTCGAAATAGGCGCGATTGAAGACGCCCGTGAGCCCGTCCCGCACGGAGAATGCCTTGAGCGCGCGATGCGCGTCGGCGAGCTTCGAATAGGTTCGACTCGTTTCGTACATCAGCATGCCGAGCAACGCGCTGGCCGAGACCATCGAGGCGATGCGGGCCGCGTACCATCCGAGGCTGTAGCGGGCGCCGGCGCCGAGCGTCAATACGATGTCGGCGAGCCCGGCGAAAAGCGCAACCGCGAGCCAAAGGTCCATCAGCGTGTGCAACCTCGTGACACCGAGATGGATGCATAGGGCCATGAGGCAGATCCCGGCTACCCACAGCGTAGCCGGATCCAGCGCCAGATGCCGGTACGCTCCGGTGCTCGTCACGAGATTGGGCAGCGCGGCCCGCGCGGTGATGGCGGATCGGCACAATGCGCCCGACGCGATCATCGCGCCGCCGATCGTCAGCCATCCAATCGAATTGCGTCTCGCGGCGTTGTCGATGTGTGGCCGCCCTCGCACGGCGAGCGCGAGCGTAACGAGCAGCGCGAACCCGCCGCGCCAAAGCAACCAAGTCCAAATGGCCGTCTGGCGCCCGTCGCTGAGCGACTTCCCCGCAAGGAACACGCCGGGATAGACGGCCAGATGGAATCCAGCGGCGACACTGACGAACGCGTACGAGCCCGCCAAGGCCGCGAAATAAAACCGCCCCGATGCCCGATAGTGTGTCCACAACAAGAAGGCCGTCAGTCCTTCCGAGAGTGCAACCGATGTGGCGAAGATCGGCATGAAGGGCGGCAGGACGGCGCCTTGCGTCGTCAGGTGCGGCCAAGCTGCCGCCGCAGCGCAAACGACGAGGGCAGCGGCGATCGCGGCGGCCAGTTTGTGGCTGCGGTGGGTCGGCACGTGAAGGAGCGTTGCTTCCATTGTCCGAGCTGGCATAGGGCTTATCGCATCAGTGCGGTGGATGCGATTTCCCCTGTACAACGGCAAGTTGCCGGAAATCTTGAAGCGTTTGCTCGGCGCGAGGTCACCCCCCCGTCGCCCCCGCGCTCTTCACCTTGCATTGGCTGGTGACTTTCTCCCCGTCGTCGAACTCGAACGTCATCGGAATCGACATCCCCACCTTGACCGCGTGTGTCGGCTTTTCGAGCATGAGGTGATAGCCGCCCGGTGCGAAATCGAGCGTGCCGTTAGCAGGAACGGGGGCCTTATCGACCATGACCATCGACGACGTGCTGCCGTTGCTTTGCGTCTGGTGCAGCATGGCCATCCCGAAGGCGCCGGTTTGTACGCCGACAAGATTGACCGTCTTGCCGCTCATGTTCATGACGCTGAAGTAGCCACCGGAAGGCAGCGTGCCCGGCAACAGACGCACCCAGCAGTTCGACACCATGACGGATGCCGGCGCGGCCAGCGCAGGTAGTGCGCACAGGGCCAGAGTAAGGGAAAGAAGGGACATCTTCATCGAGCGGTTCATGGTTTTTCCGTTGAAGGTTCAAGGTTGGATGTTCAAGATGCTGCCGGCGCCGCAGTGCGGCTGAATACTGCGCGGTCAATGAGCCAAACCGCCACGAGCGTCACGCCCATCAGCGGAAATAGGATCCCCAATGCGATCAGCGCGGCTTTCCATCCGCGCATCGACACAGCAGCCCGTTCGCGCACAGGTGCGCCGAGCGTACCCGACGGCCGGCGTATCCACCACATCACGAAGCCGGTGATCGACAGCGCCGCGAGCCCGAACGAAAGCGCCGCGCAGAGGATCTGATTGGCCAGCCCGAAGTACCGGCCCATATGAAGCGACGTGCCGTACGAGACCGCCTTGCCGATGGCGCCATAGTCGCGATAACCGATGTCCCGCAGCAAGGCACCGCTGTATTGATCGACGTACAGCGTACGCTCGAGTTTCGGATCCGCCGGAAAGTACGACACGGTATAGACGCCGTCGGGCGACGTGGGCAGGGCGATATCGTAACCGTCGACCAGCCCGCCCACACGCATCTGCCCGACAAGTTGCGTAAGCGAGATCGGGCGGACACCGGGCGCGTCCGAATCGGGCGAGCGAGGCACGCGCACGGCGCCGACAGCCCAAGGGACCTGCGGTAAAGGCATATCGTCCATCGTCATGCCGGGCATGGCGTCCATGGCAGAAGACGATGCGTTCCGCTGGCTGTCGGCACCCGTCTTGACGTTTGCCTCCCCCGCGATCTTGGAGTGCAGCTGCAGGCCGCCCCACGCGCCGCGCGGCGAACCTAGATGCGCACTCGTCGCCAGCGCCTTGAATTGCTTCCCCCATGAGCCCGTCCAAGGCAGGCCGGTCGCGACGAACGCCAGCGCCCCGAGCGCCAGCCATATTCCCAGGGACGCATGGATGCTTTTCCACAATGGCCGCCCCCGGCGAGACAGATCCGGCACGAGCAGGGCGCGCATCGATGCCGCTTCGCGCGGCCACCACAGTGCAATACCGGTGCCGATCATCACGAGCGTCCAGCACGCGACGAGCTCCATCAGCAGCTCGCCGGGTTTGCCGAGTAGAAGCTTCCGATGAATCATCCGGTCGAGTTGCATGAATCGACGATCGACATCGAGCGTGCCGAGTACCGAGCCGTCGTACGGATTCAGATAGACGCTTTCCTTGCGGCCGTCGGGCAGTCGAAAGATGAATTCGGCGCTACGATCGGCGCGCGATTCGATACGCGCCGTCGTTGCGATGGCGCCGGCCGGCAGGGCAGTGCGCGCCCGCGCGAGCAGGGCGTCTTCGTCGAGTCGCGGCGATGCGGCCGGCGTGACGACCAGCCGATGCGGATAAAGCAGCGGTTCAAGCTGGGGCTGAAAGCAATAGATCGTGCCCGTGACAGCCAGCACGATAAGAAACGGCATCACAAACAGCGCCGCGTAAAAGTGCCACCGCCAGAGCGTGCGGTAGCCGCGGCTGCCCGGCACCTTGGGCGACGCCGATGGCGTACCGGACATGCGGGCTGTGTGGCCTGGGTGAGTGGGATGAGTGGTACGAGTGGTACGCGTGGTCGTAGTGGACATCGCCATGCCTCCTTACAAGCGCAACCGGCCTTCGATATAGAAGGTGCGGCCCGGATACGGGTGATAGACGAAATACCGAGCATCGAAAATGTTGTCGACGCCGATGCCGATTTCACTGAGCTTCGTCGGGTGGATCGTGAATTTCGCGTCGGCCACCGTATAGGTGCTGGTGCCGCCAAACACGTTCGGATTCGTATCGGTGTTGGAGAGCGTGTTGTACTCGCGGCCCGAATAGCGTGCGGCCATCGTGACGGCATAACGTTCGCCGATGCGATACGTGGCCGCGAGATTCGCGCGCCAAAGCGGGATGCGGTAGAAGTACTTGCCGACGGTTGCAGGGTTCTGCCCGTTGGCGATGATTTTCGATTGGGTATAGGCGACACTGCCGATCAGATCGAGCCCATGGACGATCACGTCTTCGCCCTGGTAACTGAGTTCGACGCCACGCGAGCGCACCTTGCCGATGTTCTGAAAGCTGGTCACGTTCGGAATGACGGTTGTGTCAGTCTGACTGAAGATCGTATTCTTCACGTCGTCCTGAAACAGCGATAGCCGATAGAATCCCTTTCCGTGTGTCCATTCGGCGGTCAACTCTTTTGAAAGATCATCCTCGGGCTGCAGGTTCGGATTGTTGTTGACGATCGACGAGCCATTGATTTGCCCTTGGAACAGCTCGCTGACAGTCGGAAAGCGATAAGCGCGGGCGATGGATGCACGCAGCGTCAGTGCGTCGGTGACGTCGAACGACAATGATGCCTTCGGCGAAAAATGGTGTTGCCCTGCGTCGGGATACGGCAAGGCGGTGGCGCCGACAGCTTGCGCGCCGTCATAGGCTCGCCAATCTTCGTAACGTACGCCGTAGACGAATTTCCACCGAGGCAGAAAGCGCCACGCATCTTGCGCATACGCGGCTTGCGTTTGTGTGCGGCCTTTGAACGCGTTCGCAAAGCTACCTGCGCCCCCGTCGATCCAAGCGGTGGTGTTATAGGTTTCGTTGTCGAGAAAGTAGTCGTCGTAGTGATAGCCGAACGTCAGCGCATGATTCGCGAGCCCGGCTTGCGACGACCACGGCGTCCATGTGGCTTTGAGATCCAGCGTCTTCCATCCGGTCCCATCGCCGAACGTGACGCTGCCGGTGCCGTTGCCTGGGCCACCGGCATTGGCGGTTCGCGCCACGCTATTCGATACGTCGTAGTACGAAGCAATCGCATCGAAGTTCCAGCCTGTGGCATTGCGGGTTGTGAGCGACAGGCCGTACAGCCCGTTCTCGCTCGAGCCGAGGCTCGGTGCCAGCGTAGCGGCGGGAATCGCATACTCGAAGCCGCCGAGGTTCACGAGCCCCCGATAAACCGGATTGCCGTTTGCGTCGCTCAAAAACGTGGTGGTCTGGCTGTTGTACGTGCGGTGCCAGTAGCCGAGCGTCAACGCTCCGCGCAACGTGGGCGTGAAGTCGTACTGCATTTTCAACTTCAACTGATCTTGAACCGCATGCTCGATGCCTTCGCCGTTGACGCCGATGACTGCCGTCGGCGCGTTGGTTTGATTGTTGTAGAAATACGCGCCGCTAACGGGAATGTCGCCGGGTTTGGCCGGCGTGTTCGATTTCGCGAGCGTGGCGAACTGAAGCGGCTGGCTCGTGTTCTCGAAGTGATTGGCGCCGATGAAGAAAGCAAAGTTGCCGATGCGGTTGCCGATCGTCGCACTCGCTTCGCTGCCGTTGAAGTTTCGATTGACGCCGAAGAGGTCGAAGTGTTGCGTGAACGCTTTGACATCGGCGTCGGCTTCGAACTTCGTCGGCATTCGCGTGGAAATCAGCACGGTCGCACCCAGCGAATTGCCGGGGTAGAGCGCCGAGAACGGCCCGTAGATCACATCGATCCGGCGAATCTCATCCGGGAACACCATCGACCAGCGCGGCGGAAAACTATAACTGCTGCCGAGCAGGTTCGACAGTAGGAGCCCGTCCGCGTAAACCAGGCCGCGCGCGCTTTGCGTATTGCTCGTGCCGCGCACCGCGATGATCGAATTCAGATCGCCGATAAAACGCTTGCGCACCGCCAGGTTCGGCAGGTATTTCAGCGTGTCTTC
>NZ_JBQCDN010000050.1:0-7305 GCF_051961175.1 Trinickia sp.
CAATCGTCGCTGCCATCGATGAGGGCGTAGGCTTGACCGCCTCGGGCAGTGATCATGGCGCGCAGCCGCTCGTAATACGCGGGGGCGGCCGGGAAGCTATTCGCGACCCCGGCGTAAGCGATTTCGCCCGGAAGGAACGGCACCATCCACCCGCGCGCGCCTGACTCGCTGTAGAGCATCACCGTCGCACGCTCAGGCGCTGTAATCGGGGGAACCTCGACGTGAAACACGGGATCGCTCCACCCTTCGTGCCCCCAAGTTTTGAGTCCACCGATGATCCCGGTGACGACGATCGCGCCTATCAACCACCGAGCCGCCTGCCCCCCGGATTGCTCGCCGCGCCAGAAGGTGAGCAGCGCGAAAATGACGATTGGAGCCAGCATTTCCATCGGCACGAGGTATCGATAGATGCTGAATACCTTCATCCAAACCAGATAGCCGAGCACCACGAACAGAACGACGAAGCGCGCCCGGCCGTCCAGGCTGCGACGTTCGTTGTTGCTCCGCAACCGTTGAGCGACAGTGGCTGCGAGCGTGCAAACGAGCACGACATAGGCGATGCGCCAAACGATCTCACGGCTCATACCTGCGACTCGGCTCGGGTTGGCGCCCATGATGAACGGCCATAGCAGCGCTTGGAGGATGCCGTGTGGCACAAATCGAAGATCGCCCGAGCCGATCGGCTGCGCCAAGGGATTGGGAAAGAACTGGCCGAATTGCGGATATAGCGGATTGCCGAATGTCTGCCACATGTGCCACGTCCAGTAGCCGCCCGTCATGGCCCATCCCAACAAAACGCCGACACCGAACAGGAAGGCCACGCGGATGCGAATGGGGAGCCGGTCTGGATAGCTCAGAAGCGCGATGCACATCGCAACGGCATAGCATGCGGCGGTTGGCTTCAACCCGACGGCCATGCCCACTAGCCATCCCGTCATGACAGGGAATACGAGCGTGCCCACCGCGGCCCGCTTCATAAAGTCCCACCCCTTGAGCGATACCAGCAATCCGCCGAGCACGAGCAGCGCGGTGGCGTTGTCGCCCATCGTATTGCCGAGTTGGCTCAAGAAGCATGGGACGAGCGAACCAGCCAGCGCCAGCAGCAAAGGAACGCGATAGCGGTTCTCGGCTGCGGCGTTGCGAAACACGTTCCGAGCAATGGCCAGCAGCAGGACGAAATTGAGACCGTGCATGCCTCCCATCACGAACCCCACCACGCGCGACGGCAAGTGCAGGCTCATCCAATAAAAGGGGACATCCAGTAACGGGTTGAAGTACGACTGCATTCCCGCTGGCGCGAGGTCGGTGTTTAGACGTCCGGTGAGCCACGCATACGGGTTGTACAAGTGATAGTTGAGCAGGTCCCAATTGGAGTCCGCACCCAGCAAAACCGAATAGAGGCCGAACAGCAGAGGTATCACCACGCGCGCGCGAGCGAGCGTTTGTGGTGCGTTCAGATCGGGCAGCCAACGCGCGCGGGCAGAGTGCGCCCGCATTGGCGATTCAGCTGTTTCACGAGTGATTGGAGCTCGCATGCTTGAATACCCACCACTTCGCCGTCGCAAAATTGACGACGAGCCCGGCAATCGAGCCAGCGGCAACAGCAAGCAAGGGTAGCCACGGGGCGGGGTGCAGCATCGATACCACGGCGCTATAGGCGGCGTAATTGACGCCCCCTCCAATGGACATCGCGGCGAGGTAGCGAACCCATTCGGCCCAGGCCGACTGCTTTCTCGACGACGCGAACGTGAACCGCCGATTCAGTTGCCAGGTGGCCCACACCGCGCAAAGGAACGAGATTGCTCGACCAGCAAAGTAGCCCAGGCCGAGCCATATCATTAGATAGAGTACGGCTGTGTCGACGAAAAAGCCGACGCCGCCCGCGAACAGAAAGCGAATGAGCTGGCGTTTCATGACGACGCTCGGCCCGGTTTGGCGCGGAGGAGCGAAACGGATAGGTGCGCGGGCACCAACATCGCGATTCGACCTTCGGGCTCGCTTGACCTATGCATCGCGATTGCTCGTTGAGATTGATCGTGCTTTTCGTACTCCAAGGGAAAACTCCGATTTATCCATTTGTTTCCAATCAAGGGGTTTGATCCACGAACGCTCCGCGTTCGGTATTCCGAGGTCTGGGCATGAACGCCGCCCGTATACCGAGGGCCAGCGACCCCACCCTTGCCCTACCGCCGTCGATTGACCCGCCGTATCACCAGCCACTTCGGCGATCTAAACCGTACGATGCTCACATAAAGCCAAACATACGTCGCCGCGAATACAACGACGAACACGAAAAGATGCACAGTATGCTGCCAAAACAGCGTGGCCGGAATCACACCGATCAGGCAAAGCAGCCACAGATACGGTGACGTCATCGAATTGCGCTGTGTCAACTCATGGGCCGTCTTCGCCCCCACCGCCCACCGCATGAGCCGCTTGTACACGAGCATATGCAGATGCACGCCGTCGGGCATGCCGGGCGACATTCCCCGCACGAATTTCTTTCGATAGATTGAGAAACAAGTCTCGAAGATGGGGTAAATAAACAGCAACACCGGATACCAAGCCGACACTTCCCGGTGCCGCATGACGAGCGAGATCGCCAGTTCGGCCAGCATGAACCCGATGAAATAGGCGCCGCCATCCCCGAGAAAAATCAACCCAGCCGGAAAATTCCAAATGAAAAAGCCAAGTACGGCGCCCATCATGATCAGCGACGCCGATAGCACGATGGGATCGCCGAGCCGAAACGCGACATAGGCCAGCGATGCGAACATCATCAGCGCGACCATCGAAGCAAGACCGTTGAACCCGTCGATGATGTTGATGGCATTCGCGAGCGCGGCGACGGCCAACACGGTCACGACGAACGAGATGGCCGCGTACGAAAGCAGAAAATCGAGTGGCGGCACACTGATGCGCACCACGGCCACATGCAGCGTGAAGTACGCGATGGCGGCGGCGCTCATGGTGGCGACGAGCCGCACCGTGGGCGAGACGCGCTTGGTCAAATCTTCAATCAGCCCCGATGCAAAGGCGGGCAGGCCACAGGCAACGAGCGCGAGAATGCCGTAAGAGACGGCCGGATAGCGGCCGATCAACTGAAGCGCGGCGATCGCCAGACCGATCAGAATACCGATTCCGCCCACGCGCGGCACGGGGCGGGCGTGGAATTTCTGAACGCCGGCTAAATCGCTGTCGATCGAGAATTTTTCATGCAGATGCGCGTAACGCACGATCAGCAGCGTGACGAGGAGCGAAATGAGAAAACCGAGCGCGAAACTAAGCATGGGCGTGGCCTGATAGCGAACGGCGAATTATACCGGCTGGGCCGGCGCCTTTCGGGGCTTCCATCCCGGCCGCCGTGTATGACCGACCGGGCTGCAAAGACGGCCCGCGCCCTTGCCTGTTCCGCGGATCAGGCAAACCCCCGCGGATTCATCTCCTGCCACCGCCAGTGATCCACGCACATCCGCTCGATCCCGTACTGAGCATGCCAGCCGAGTAGCGTCTCGGCCGCCTGGGTACTCGCATAACACTCCGCCACATCGCCGGGCCGCCGCGCTACGATCTCGTACGGCACATTGCGCCCTGACGCCGCCTCGAACGCCCGCACCACTTCCAGCACGGAATACCCGCGCCCCGTCCCGAGATTGACAACCAAGCTGGCATCCCGCGCTTTAAGCGCATCGAGCGCTGCAATATGCCCCCGCGCCAGATCGACAACGTGAATATAGTCGCGTACGCCGGTCCCATCGACGGTCTCGTAATCGCCGCCAAACACCCGAAGCTTCTCGAGCTTGCCGACCGCCACCTGTGCCACATACGGCATCAAGTTATTCGGCACGCCTGCCGGATCTTCGCCGATGAGCCCGCTTTCATGCGCCCCCACCGGGTTGAAATACCGCAGCGTCGCGATGCGCCAGCTGGGATCGGCGCGTTCGACGTCGCGCAGGATTTGCTCGGCAATGACCTTCGTTTGACCGTACGGGTTTGTCGCCGATAACGGAAACGATTCGTCGATCGGCGAACGCTCGGGCACGCCGTACACGGTGGCGGACGAGCTGAACACGAGCTGCTTCACATCGCGCGCGCGCATCGTGTCGAGCAGCACGAGCAGGCTATCCAGGTTGTTGCGGTAGTACTCCACCGGCTTCGTCACCGATTCGCCAACGGCCTTCAGCGCCGCAAAATGAATTGCCGCGGTGATCGGATGCGCATCGAACACCTTTGCCAGCGCCGTTTCATCGCATGCATCGATCTCGTAGAACGCCACCGGCCGCCCGACGATCCGTTCGATCCGTCGCACCGCTTCCCGTTTGCTGTTGACGAGGTTATCGACGATGACAACGTCGTAGCCGCTCGAAATCAATTCGACGGTGGTATGGGAGCCGATGAAGCCTGCTCCCCCGGTCACGAGAATGGTGCCCCGCGTGGCGTTCGATGTCATTGTTCTGTTCCCTGTCCCTTGGCAGCTGCAAATTTGTCCGAACCCGTCAACGCGAACAGCGTTTGCCGATAGTGCTCGACCACCCGCGCTTCGTCGAACTCGGCCACCACTTTGTCGCGCCCGCGCAGGCCCATTTCCCGGCGCGCGCCTTCACTCATTTCGAGAATCTGCGCGAGTTTAGCCGACAAACTTTGCGCATTCCTGACTTCGCACAACAGGCCTGTCACGCCATCGTCCACGACTTCCCGGCACCCCGGCACGTCCGTTGCCACAATAGGCCGCCCCATGGCGGAAGCCTCCATCAACGTACGCGGCACGCCTTCCCGATACGAGGGCAGCACGACGCAATCGGCGCGCGCGATGACGGGCCGCACGTCGTGCGCTTCACCGAGATACTCGATCACGCCTTCCTTGAGCCAACCGTCGATATCGGCCTGGGTGATGGCGCTCGGATTGTCGACGCCCACCGGACCCAGCAATTGAAACCGCGCGTGCGGATAGCGCGCGTGCAACATGCGTGCCGCTTCGACGTACTCGCCCACGCCTTTGTCCCACAGCAAGCGTCCAATCAAGACGAACGTAATATGCTCGGTGCGCGGCAGCGGCGTCAGACCGAACTGTTCGATGTCCACCCCTTCGCCATGCAGCAGCTTCGCGCGCTCTGGGTGGGCCAGCAAGCGCTCTCGCAAGAACGCTTGCTCGTCGTCGCGATTGAGGAACCAGACCTCGCGCGGAAACCGGAACGCAATGCGATAAAGCGCTTTGGCGATGGTCGCCGCCCGGCTTTTTTGAATGAACACGTAACCGAGGCCCGTCGTCACGGCGATCGAGGGCACGCGCGCGAGCCATGCGGCCACGGAACCGTAGATGTTCGCCTTGATCGTGTAATGGAACACGACATCGGGCCGGAATGCACGATAGTGCCGATACAGCGCGGCGAGCGTACGCAAATCGTCGAGCGGATTCGTGCCTTTGGACGCCACGGGTAAGTCGATGCACTCGCAGCCCATCGCTTCGAGCAAAGCAAACGTACGGTCGCGCGGCGCAAGCACGATCACTCGCACGCCCTTGGCGACAAGCATGCGAATGAATCCTTGCCGGTACGTATAGATGGCAAATCCGGTATTGCAGACGAGGCAGACTGTCTGCGATGCGATTCGCTCGGTGGCGGTGGACGTCAGGGCGTTCATTTCAAGCTGGGGCGAGCGGTCAGGTAGCATGCGTGGCGAACAGGGCGAGCTTGATTTTTCTCAAGGCCGAGTAGGGCGTCACGAAGTGCAGCAGATTCTTCGCCAGCCCGAGCCAGTCGTAGATATTGCCGGCATTGAAGTAGCGCCATTGAAGCTTCAGTGTCGAGACGATCTGACGGCGCCGTTTCGTCGCGCTGATCCCGCCTTCGTTCAATTCGTAATACAGCCCGAGCTCGGGCAGATTCGCGCAATCGTAGCGCTCCATCAGACGCAAAAAGAGATCGAGATCTTCGGCCGCCCGATAGGCCACGCGATAGTTGCCCACCGCGCGCACGGCGTCCACGCGCAGCATCATCGAAGGATGGACAAGCGAGGAACGAAAAAAGCGCAGACGCCTGACACTGGCTGGCTCTGCGGCAGGACGCAACATGAACAGCGGCGCACCGTCGCGCGAGACCACCTGCGTCCACATGCCCAGTCCAGCCACGTTCGGATGCGCTTCGAGATAAGCACGCTGTTTGGCCAGGCGCCCGGGTGCGGCAAGATCGCCCGCGTCGATGCGGGCCGCGTACCGATATCCACGCTCGGCCAGCGCTTCGATGCCGGCCTGCAAGGCCCGCTCGATGCCACCGTTTTGCGGCATGCGCACGATCTCGATGTCCATGTTCGGCAGCGCCGGGGCCGCGATCGGCGGCGTGCTGCCGTCATCGACGATCAACACGCGCACGCGCGCGCTTTCGGCGAACGAGGCGAGCGTGCGCTCGACGTCGGCCTGCCCGTTGTAGGCCGGCATCAAGACGGCGACGTCGGCCAGCGGGTCCGATGGGTTCGATGTGTCCAATGGCGCGAAGCGAGGAGAAGGCGTGGTCATGGGCACAGCTTGTAGCGAATGTAATAGACGTTGACGGCGACGGCCGCGCAATAGCCGGCGGCAAGGCCGGCCAGCGCGCCATAGGCGCCGATGCGCGGAATCGCCAGCAGGTTCACCGCAAAGGCGACGGCCAGCGCGAGCAGCCATTTCGTCAGGAGTACGAACTTGGCTTGGTACTTGAGCAGCACGAGGTTGCCGATCGCTTCGATGCCAGCGGGCACCGAGAGCCAGACGCACCAGCGAAAGATCGGAATCGCGCCCACGTAGTTCGGGCCGAAGACGCGCGTGATGACGAGCGCGGCGAGCGCATCGATTACGAGGGCGCCCGAGACCATCACGGCCCCCGCAAGCACAACCAGGCGAACGACGTTACGAATCAGTTGCGTGCGTTCCTGCACGCGATAAACGAAAGCCGGCGCGATGGTTTGCGCGAGCATGAGCGCCAGGGCGATCCAGTTCTCGTTGATCTGCTGCGCGGCCGAGTAGCGGCCGAGATCGGCGAACGAAATCGTCCGCTGGAGCATCAGCCGGTCGAGCTTCAAAAACAGGTACATGCATACCAGGCCGACCCAAAACACGGTGCCCGCGCTCGCAAAATGGCGCAAAAGGCCGGGTTCGACGCGCCAGCCGAGCTTGCCGCCGTGGCAGCGCGCGTAATAGCCGAGCAGCACGAGGCCAATGACGGCGGCTTCCAGTGCCCACAACCACGCGAAGCGGGGCGCGGCGAGCGTCATGTGGACGAAGAGGTACACCAGGGCGAGCTTGGCGAGCGCGGTGGCCATGCTCGTCACGAG
>NZ_JBQCDN010000051.1:0-3825 GCF_051961175.1 Trinickia sp.
AGACGCACCCGAATAACGCTTAACCTTGCGTCAGGCTCTTTGCGTTCTTCGGACCGGCTTCTTCGAGCTGATCCTTGGCTGCGTCGTTGTTGAGCGCGTTTTCCATTTGCGTGGCGGCGTCTTGCAGTGCGATCGAGCTGGCCGTGCTAGCCGACATTTCAGCGATCGTCGAAGCGTTCGAGCCAACCGTTGCGCCGGTCGAGAAAGAAGACGTATTCAGTGCCATTTTCAGTACTCCTGATCATCAAGAATGAACCCATTGCTGGGCGAGTGGTTTGCCGTGGCCTAAAGGAAAAGGACACGGATACGACGGAACTGCGGGTGATGCTTATGCTGACCTACGTGACCTTCACGCTTGACGTCATCGCTGATTTCGTGTGCCTGCGTTGTCGTCTGCGTTGGACTCTACTTTGCAACAGTCGCCGTTCCCCGACTCGTACGCGAGCGAATTTTTTAGGGCGGCGGCGAACTAAGCACACTAGGACGTTTCGCCCTCCGCAGGCACGCTATGTGATTCGCGCTCCGCTTGCTGAATCTGCTGCCAACGGTCCAGCGCCTCCCTGACGGCCATGGCACTGTGTGTCCTTTCCGCGGGGGCGGTCCCTGTCACCTCGGCCATCGCGGTCTCCACCAACACGCGATAGTCCTGATCGCTCAGACGCAAGTGCTCCGGGCGCTCTTGCTCCGCGAGGTCGCTCAATTCCGCCTCCAGCGCCTGAGCCATGGCCATCGGATTCGACGCCGTCAGCCCGGAAAGCGACGAGAGCCGGCGGCCAGCCGCGGCGATCACCGAAGGAGTGGGCTCGATGCGGACGCCGCGCCCGATATTCGCAGCCGGCGTAGGCATTCCGGCTTCCTCGCGCGCTTGTGCCGCGGCACGCTCCGCGACGTCGAGGTCGCGTTCGAGCCCGCGGATCTGGGCCTCGACTGCCGGCAGACGGCGACGGTCCGGGATGTACGCGACGCTGCGCCGCACGTGTTCGAGTTCCGATCGCAGCGCGCCCGCCCAGATATCGGGCGTCGTGGCTTCCCTTCCCATTCTGAGGACGAACGCGCGTTCGCCCGCCGTTAGCGTCACTTGAGCGGGGTCCGTGCTGGCTCGATATCCGCTGGCGGCCAGTGCGTTTACGCCGCGCTGTTCCAATTCGTACTGCTGGAGCGGCGCAATCGTCCCTTCGCTGCGCCAGTGGTATTCGAGCCGTGCCGCCGCCGTGTGACGAATGTCCTCGTCCAGCGATTGATCGCCGATGACGCGCATGAAGCTATCGAACGCTGTCCGATACTCCGGCCGAAGCGGTGTGTTGTAGTACCGTCTGCGCCGGTCGCGGGTGGTGGCCATGGCGATCGGAATGGTGACGACGAACGGGATCGACTCCGCGATATCGTGACCTTGTCTCCCGTCGTGATCCTGCCGGTGCGCCGGATCATGAGTTCGCAGCCGCGCCTGCTGCACGGAAAGCCACATACCCAGCGCGCTTAGACGGGTATCTTGCCGCGGCGCATGACGAAACTCGTGTTCCAACGCCTGCGCCAGTTCATCTCTTTGCGGGCGCGTCAGGCTTTTCGCGTAGAGGTATTGCTTCGAGGCCGACTTTTTAAATGGACGCCATCTCCGCGTCTCGGCGCCTTCCGCGGACATTTCGGCTATGGCTTGGCGGAGCCAGGGACGTTGCTGAACGAAGGGATTTTCATAGGGCTCGTTCGCCGGGGTGCCGCCTTCGGGACGATCGCTCGAAACCGCATTTGAAGGACCGGAACCGGCTCGCGGCAAGGTGGCCTGGCGGACGCGAGAGGTCGATGCACCGGCGTCGGCCGAGCTGGCCGGACGCTGCCGCGTTAGCGCGTCGAATCGGCTGTCCGGCGATCGGCTCGATGATGGAACGTTGGACGCTGAGGGCGAAGGGGGCGGTGTTACCGACGGAGAAGGGTCGGTGTTCACCGAGGGCGACGATACGCGGCGGAGCATGGTGACATCTCCTCTCGAATGGATTGAAAATTCGTGGAACGACAATAGGTCTACTTACGTATGCCACGCACATGCGTTCCATACGTAAGTAGACTGGATCTTGTTGGTAGACGGCGACAGCGATGTCGGGAGGACAATGCCGATGAGGCTGTGTTCGAATGACGTTCTGCCAGATCGCAGTGTTCGTGCAGTTCGCGCTGATCGCGTCATTTCCGGATCAACCGATCGTGGTCGGCCGGAAGGAGCGGATAAGGGTGCCCCAGAGACAATGCGTGCTGGGTGCGTCTCGCGCGGCGCGAAGACGCACCCGAATAACGCTTAACCTTGCGTCAGGCTCTTCGCGTTTTTCGGACCGGCTTCTTCGAGCTGATCCTTGGCCGCGTCGTTGTTGAGCGCGTTTTCCATTTGCGTGGCGGCGTCTTGCAGTGCGATCGAGCTGGCCGTGCTGGCCGACATTTCAGCGATCGTCGAAGCGTTCGAGCCAACCGTTGCGCCGGTCGAGAAAGCAGACGTATTCAGTGCCATTTTCAGTACTCCTAATCATCAAGAATGAACCCATTTCTGGGCGAGTGGTTTGCCGTGGCCTAAAGGAAAAGGACACGGATACGACGGAACTGCGGGTGATGCTTGTGCTGACCTACGTGACCTTCACGCTTGACGTCATCGCTGATTCCGTGTGCCTGCGGTGTCGTCTGCGTTGGACTCTACTTTGCAACAGCCGCCGTTCCCCGACTCGTACGCGAGCGAATTTTTTGGGGCGGCGGCGAACTGTCGCTGTCGGTGTTTCCGCGCACCGGAAACACGTTCGCCGACGCGATGCTATTTCAGCGTATAGGTCAGCCTGCCATAGCCGAGTTGGTCGAACCCGCCGCTATTCGGGTAGATCGTCTCCCTGATTCCAGGCCATTTGACAGAGCGCCCCCGCCAGTGCGAAGTCGAGCATGGTGTGCCCTTGGTCGCGGCCGCTTTCCTGAACCTGCCCGAGTCCGTTCGGATACAACTTCCACACGAGGTGTCCGATCGAATGCTCGCTGGGATGCTTTCGTGTGGTGCGGATGCGGGGGTTGAGCGGCGCAGGCCGTAAACGTCGTGGTGCATGCGGTGGCTGCCAGCGCGATCACTCGGATGGGGAAAAGTCATTCGGCTCGTCGAACATCGGGAAAACAGGGAGTCCAAGTTTGCCCGACGACTACCCTCATCACGCCCGCATCCAAATATAATTCCCATCTGCGAGATGCCGAAACATTTCGTCGTCGGCGAGCAGAATGTTTTCGCGCCAATAGCGGCCGTGCTCGACGTAGTGCTCGATCATATCGACGAGCCATTGGCCGTCCGAGCTTGCTTCGAGCACGCCACGAACGACCAGTACGACACCGCCCGTCTCGGCTTCGACGCCGAGCTGCGCCTGATCCTGCGCATAGACGGATAAATTCGCTTCGAGCAACAGCCGGAACACACGCAGCGTGCGGCCGCCAGAAACGATGCCGAATTGAAAATTGACGTAGATCGCGGCCGGATCTTCTTCATAGAAGTCCACGGCGATATCGAAATCGTCGATGCTGACGACTCCGCGCTCGATGACCCAGTCGGCGTCGCCGAGTCCGCGCAGATCGCACAGTTCCCGGATTAGCTGATTGCGGCGTTCGAGGCTCATAGGGTAGGGAAAGTGAGTTGGCCCCGAAGGCGATACCCCCGGAATAGACCCCGAAGGCAGTGCGTGCCGGGTGCGTCTCGCGCGGCGCGAAGACGCACCCGAATAACGCTTAACCTTGCGTCAGGCTCTTTGCGTTCTTCGGACCGGCTTCTTCGAGCTGATCCTTGGCTGCGTCGTTGTTGAGCGCGTTTTCCATTTGCGTGGC
>NZ_JBQCDN010000052.1:0-4320 GCF_051961175.1 Trinickia sp.
ACCACCGAGTCCTTGCCGCCCGAAAACAGCAGCGCAGGCTTGGCGCATTCCGCCACCAGCTCGCGCAGAATGTGGATCGATTCCGCTTCCAGCCAGTCCAGGTGGTCCATGCGGTTCGTCGTGACCGAAAGCGGGGTCGTGGCGGAGGGTTCCAGAATCGTGCTCATATGGGTGTCGTTCCTATCGTTTGCCCGGCCGGCGCCGGTTATCCAGCGTTACCGCGGGCACTCGTCTACTGCGTTGCTTCGTTATACCGTCGGTTTCGTATCGGCGGGGATCACGCTGATCGGCGGGAGCTGCGACATCGGCGACATATGCAAGCCGCACTCCTTCGTATCGCGCGACTCCCACCACCAGCGTCCGGCCCGGCTGTCCTCGCCGGGGCGGATGGCCCGCGTACAGGGCTCGCAGCCGATGCTCGGATAGCCGCGCGCATGAAGCGGATTCACGGGCACGTCATACTGCGTCAGATACGTCCACACTTCGGCCTCGCTCCAATCGGCGAGCGGGTTGTACTTGGCGATGCCGCGCGCGGCGTCGTGCTCTTCTTCGTGCAGCTCGGCGCGCGTCACCGACTGCTCGCGGCGCTGCCCCGTCACCCATGCATCGACGCCCGAAAGCGCACGGTTCAGCGGCTCGACCTTGCGGATTTCGCAGCAGCGCTTGCGCAACTCGACGCTTTCGTAAAACGCGTTCAGTCCATGCTCGCCAACATAGGCGTCGACCGATTCCGGTTGCGGATGAAACTGCTCGATCTCATACCCGTAGCGCTCGCGCACGCGCGCGATCATGTCGATCGTCTCGGCATGCAACCGACCGGTATTCAACGAGAAGATGCCGATTGCGGCGCCGCGCGACAAAATCGCATGCGTGAGCACCATGTCCTCGGCCGCGAGGCTGCTCGCGAGCTTGACCTTGCCATCGTGGCGGGCCGCGATCGTATCGATCAGCGCATTCAGGCGTTCGACCTTCGCGGCCAGCTCCGCGCTATCCGCGCGGCCGGCCAGCTCGGCTGGATTGACCACGGTGGCGCTCATGCGCGTTCCTCCGCGGCCGCGGCGCGGCGACGAAAAAGCGGCTGCGGCGTATCGACAGCCGATTGATACTGCACCGAGAACTCGCCAAACGCTTTCAGCGCATCGTGAATGTCCTTGTCCGGGCGGACGGCGAATGCATCGAAGCCGCAACGCGCCATGAAATTCAACTGATCGCGCAGTACGTCGCCGATTGCGCGCAGCTCGCCACGCCAGCCGTAGCGCTCGCGCAACAGGCGCGCGATGCTGTAGCCGCGGCCGTCGCGAAACACGGGAAAGTCCACGCCGATCAGCGCGACTTTCTCGAAGTCGGCAACGAGATCGGCCGGCTCGTCATCGGGCGCGAGCCATACGCCGAGCGACGCCGCGTCGCGCTGCGCAACAAGCGCTTCACGCGCTTGCTTCCACAAGACGAACGGCACGAGTAGGCGACCGGCGGGAAGCTGATCGAGCGTCGGCAGGCTGCCGTCTTCAAGCGCGCGTACGACATGCCAATCGTCCTCGAGCACGGTCCGGTTCTTGATAATCGAAGTCATCTGCGAGTGTTCCTTCTCTTTCCTTCTTGCTCTCGTCGGTGTCAGGCGTGCGCGGGCTGGCGCGACGCATAGACCCGTTCCTTGAACGGCGCCATACCGATTCGATTATAGGTATCGATGAACCGCTCGCCGTCGATACGATTTTCGACGAAAGTATCGATCACTTTCGTCACGACATCGGGCATTTCCTGAGCCGCGAACGACGGCCCGATCACACGGCCGAGGTGCGCAAGCGTCGCGCCCGTGCCCTGTTCGCCGCCGAGCGTCAGCTGATACCACTCCGAGCCATCCTTGTCGACGCCCAGAATGCCGATGTTCCCGACGTGATGGTGGCCGCACGAATTGATACATCCCGAGATGTTCAACGACAGGTCGCCCAGGTCGTACACGTAGTCGAGATCGTTGAAGCGGTCCTGGATCGCCTGCGCGATGGGCAGGGACTTCGCATTCGCGAGCGAGCAGAAATCGCCGCCCGGGCACGCGATGATGTCGGTCAGCAAGCCGATGTTCGCGGTCGCGAAGCCTTGCTTCTTCGCTTCTTCCCAGAGTGCGAACAGGTCGCGCTTCTTCACGTCCGCGAGAATCAGGTTCTGCTCGTGGGACACGCGAATTTCACCGAACGAGTACTGGTCGGCCCAATCCGCCACGGCTTCCATTTGCTCCGCGGTGGCATCGCCCGGCGCGCCCTTGGCCGGCTTCAAAGACAGCGTGACGGCGGCGTAGCCCGGCACCTTGTGCGGGCGCATGTTGCGCTCGACCCAGCGTGCGAACGCCCGGTTTTCGAGCAGATGCTTTTCGAACGATGCGTCCGTATCCGACAACTTCTCGTACGGCTGCGGCTGGAAATGTTGCGCGACACGATCGTATTCCGCTTGCGTCAGCGTCGAGGGACCGTCCTTCAGGTGCTGCCATTCCTCTTCGACTTGTTGCGCGAATTTCTCGGGGCCGAGCGCCTTCACGAGAATCTTGATGCGCGCCTTGAAGAGGTTGTCGCGGCGGCCGAAGCGGTTGTAGACGCGCAGCACGGCCTCGCAATACGTGAGCAGATGCTGCCACGGCAGGTTTTCGCGAATCACGGCACCGATGATCGGTGTACGGCCCAAACCCCCGCCCGCGAGGATCGCGCAGACCACCTCGCCCGCTTCGTTCTTCGACAGATAGACGCCCAGATCGTGAATCTGTACCGCAACACGGTCTTCTTTCGATCCCGACACGGCGATCTTGAACTTGCGCGGCAACCAGCTGAATTCGGGGTGGAACGTCGACCATTGGCGCAGGATCTCCGCCCACGGACGCGGATCGACGATCTCGTCGGGCGCCACACCGGCGAACTGGTCGGCCGTGATGTTGCGGATGTCGTTGCCTGAGGTCTGGATGCCGTGCATCTGCACCGATGCCAGGTCCGCCAGCAGGTCGGGCGTGTCCTCGAGCTGGATCCAGTTGTACTGGATGTTCGTACGCGTCGAGAAGTGACCGTAGCCACGGTCGTACTTGCGCGCGATGTGTGCGAGCATGCGCAACTGGTCGCTGCGCAAGTTGCCGTACGGAATCGCGATGCGGTGCATGTACGCGTGGCGTTGCATGTAAAGGCCGTTCTGCAGACGCAGCGGGCGGAATTCATCCTCGCTCAATTCGCCCGACAAGCGGCGGCGGACCTGGTCGCGATACTGCGCGACGCGCTCGTCGACGATAGTCTGGTCGTACTGATCGTATTGATACATTCGGGGACCCCAGGTTGTGTCGCGCCGCGGCCTGGTCCGCGACGCCCGAATTGCTGTCCGTGCCTGCCGGCGCCCGTAATCCGGGCCGCCAGCTCATTTGCTAATGACAAAAACTGCTAAGCGTATTGATAAACGTCTGGGGATCGTAATAAACTGGCCTTATATTTCAAACGACTTAAAAATTGTTTCCTTATGCGCAAGGGTTATAAATGAACCTGCACCAGTTCCGGTTCGTGCGCGAGGCCGTTCGTCAGAACTTCAATCTGACGGAGGCCGCCAAGGCGCTCTACACGTCGCAACCCGGCGTTTCGAAGGCGATCATCGAGCTCGAGGACGAGCTTGGGGTCGAAATCTTCACACGGCATGGCAAGCGCGTGCGCTCGCTGACGGAGCCGGGGCGGATCATTCTGGCGTCCGTCGAGCGGATTCTGCAGGAGGTGGAAAGCCTGAAGCGGGTCGGCAAGGATTTCGCCGCGCAGGACCAGGGCAATCTCATCATTGCGGCTACGCATACCCAAGCCCGATACTCGCTGCCGGCTGCCATCGCCGAGTTCAAGCGGCGCTTTCCGAAGGTGCACCTTTCGATTTTGCAAGGAAGCCCGACGCAGGTCGCCGAGATGGTCATGCACGACCATGCCGACATCGCCATCGCGACCGAGGCGATCTCCAACTATAAGGAACTGGTCTCGCTGCCGTGCTTTCAGTGGCATCACGTGGCGATCATGCCCGCGGACCACCCCCTGCTGCAGCGCAAACAGCTTTCCCTGGAAGATCTGGCGCAGTACCCGCTCATCACGTACGAAGCCGCGTTCGCGGGCCGGACGAAGATCAACGAGGCGTTCGCGCGGCGCAATCTGACGCCCGACGTGGTCCTCGAGGCAATCGATGCCGACGTCATCAAAACCTACGTCGAGTTGGGGCTCGGCGTGGGCATCATGGCCGATATCGCATTCAACGCGGAACGTGACAAGCATTTGCGCGCCATGCCGGTCGGCCATCTCTTCGGCACGAATCTGACCAGGATCGCCC
>NZ_JBQCDN010000053.1:0-3367 GCF_051961175.1 Trinickia sp.
CTTTCTCGAACATCATCGGATCTTCTACTTCTTCGCCAGCGGCGAAGAGCGCGTGTATTTGTCCAGCGCCGACTGGATGGACCGCAATTTCTTCCGCCGTGTCGAAGTCGCGTTTCCCATCAAGGATCGGCGCCTGAAACGCCGGGTCATCGCGGAAGGGCTCTCGGCCTTGCTCGGCGACAATCAATCGGCGTGGGTCATGCAAAGCGACGGCCACTATCGGCGCAGCCGCCCCGGCAAGACCTCGCGCAATGCGCAGCTCAGCCTGCTCACGAAATTCGATTGCTGATCCCGTTCGACCGGCTCGCTATGCGGGCCGTCCCGCCGGCTTGCGCAACCCGCGAGCCTCCCGTACCAGGCCGCGGCACGAAGGGCGCGCAATACGAGGCTGGCGGGTCCTGACTCGTCGATCAGGCGTGCGCCGGTTGTCTGCGCGTCGTGCGCTGCACGGGAAAGCGCACGCTGAAGGTACTGCCTTTGCCCTCTTCGCTTTTCACTTCGAGCGTCGCATCGTGCCGTTGCAGCACGTGCTTGACGATCGCCAGGCCCAGCCCCGTGCCGCCCGTATCGCGCGAGCGGCTGCGATCGACGCGATAGAAGCGCTCAGTCAAACGCGGAATGTCGGCTGCGGGAATACCAAAGCCGGTGTCGGTCACCGAAAACACCGCCTCCCGGGCCGCCTGTTTCCAGGTGACGTCGATCGAGCCGCCGTCGGGCGTGTAGCGGATCGCATTCGTCACGAGATTACCGAGTGCGCTGAGCACTTCCGTCTCCACGCCGGTGACGGTCAGGCCGTCGTCCGCCGCGATCGTGATTCGATGACGCCCGCCCGACAGCGTCGACGCATCCTCGCGAATATGCGAAATGACCGCACGCATATCGATCGCTTGATCGCTCGGCGGCATCACGTTGCCTTCGAGCTTGGCAAGGACAAGCAGATCGTCGACGATATTGCGCATGCGCGACGCTTGCTGGTCCATCAATTCCAGGTAGCGTTCGCGGTCGTCCTCGTCGAGCGGCAATTCGCGCATCGTTTCGAGAAAGCCCGAGAGCACTGTCAGCGGCGTTTTCAGCTCATGCGAGACGTTGGCGACGAAATCGCGCCGCATGGCGTCCGTGCGCTCCAGTTCGGTGATATCGGCCGACAGCACGAGCTTGCGATTTTCCCCGTAGGGGAACGCCTGCACGGAGACCACGTTCTGCCGCTTATCCCCCATGCCGCGCATGATCAGCATGTGGTCGTACTCGTGAGAGTTCAGATACCGCACGAAATCGGGATGCCGCACGAGGTGCGTGATGTGCTGACGCAAATCGCGCTTCGCATCGAGCCCGAAATGCTCCTCGGCGATGGCATTGCACCATTCGATCTGGTCGTGATCGTCGAGCATCGCCACCCCGTTCGGCGACGCTTGAATCGCTTGAATGAAGCGCGAATGCTGCTGCTCGACCTGGCGGACCTGCGCATGCCAGCGCTTGGCGAGCTTATGAAGCCGGTAGTAGATTTCGCCCCAGATGCCGGGTGCGCTGGGCACCTCGCCGTAGACGGGCGCATCGAGCAGGCGCCACAGCCGCTGCGTGTGATACGTCGCAAACAGGCTTTGCGCGATCAACGCCGCGACCGCGAAAATCAAGGCCGCGCGGACGCTCGCCACGGCCGCGATCGCCGCGCAGATGAGCGCAAGCAGCAAGAGCGATACGATCGAGCGCGCCCAAATGATATTCATGAGGCTAGTGATTGTGTGCTGACGGAATGCTCATGCATTGCCGCGTCGGATGTCGCGTTGCGACACCCACCCCGCGCGGCATGCAGGCTCGGCGCCTATCGTGCTCAAAAGCGACTCAAAAGAGGCCCCAAAGTGCCCCAATCGCCGCTCAGGCGCTCTTGGCCAGACGGTACCCGCTGCCGCGCACCGTTTCGATCATAGCATCGCATCCCGCCGGCTTGAGTGCGGCACGCAACCGCTTGATATGCACGTCGACCGTGCGCTCCTCGACGAATACGTGATCGCCCCACACCTGATCGAGCAGCTGCGTGCGGCTGTGCACGCGCTCGGGATGCGTCATGAAAAAGTGCAGCAGCCTGAATTCGGTCGGGCCGAGATCGAGTTTGATCTCGTTGCCGGACGCATGCGCCGCGACACGGTGGGTTGCCGGATCGAGCTTGAGCCCGTTGATGGCCACCACGTCCTCGGTCAACTGCGGCGCGCGCCGGCGCAGCACGGCCTTGATGCGGGCCATCAGCTCCTTCGGCGAAAACGGCTTCGTGACGTAGTCGTCCGCACCGATTTCGAGGCCGAGCACCTTGTCCTGCTCGTCGCCACGCGCCGTCAGCATGATGATCGGGATGTGTTTCGTGCGCTCGTTATTGCGCAGATCGCGCGCGAACGCGATCCCCGACTTGCCCGGCAACATCCAGTCCAGCAAAACGAGATCGGGCAGCACGTCGCTGATCAACGCCTGGGCCTGCTCCGCGTTGTAGGCGCGAATCGGGCAGTGCCCCGCGTGCTGCAGGTTGACGGAAATCAGTTCGGAAATAGCGGGCTCATCTTCGATGATGAGAATGCTGCTCGGCATCGTCACCTACCTCTTGATACGTTTTAACTAAGGGCTTCACGTTCCAGGGCATCGCGCGATTTGTGGCGCACGTCGGTCCCCTTCACGATGTAGATGATGAACTCGGCGATGTTCTTCGCGTGATCGCCGATGCGCTCGATCGCCTTCGCGATGAACAGGAATTCGAGCCCCGCCGAAATCGTGCGCGGGTCTTCCATCATGTACGTCACGAGCTTGCGCACGAACGCGCGGAATTCCTCGTCGATCGCCTTGTCGTCGCGCACGATCTGCGCAGCGGCAACCGTATCGAGGCGGGCGAACGCATCGAGCGCACGGCGCAGGATCGACACGGCCATCTCGCCCGAGAGCTTGATCTCGGCGATATTGACGGTGCGCGACGTGCCGTCTTCCCTCAAACGTTTAACGCGCTTGGCGATCTTCTCGGCTTCATCGCCGGCGCGCTCGAGGTTCGTGATCGTCTTCGAGATCGCGAGCAGCAAGCGCAGATCGCGCGCGGCAGGCTGCCGGCGGGCGATGACATTGCTGCACTCCTCGTCGATCTCGACTTCCATCGTGTTGACGGTTTCTTCCGCCGCGATCACCTGATCGGCGACGTTCGCATCGAAATCGTTCAGGGCCTGCATCGCGCGCGTGATCTGCGCTTCCACCAGGCCGCCCATTTCCAATACCTTCGACGAGACGAGGTTCAGATCCGCGTCGAATTGGCTTGAAAGATGCTTGTCCGACATCGCTGTCTCCTTAGCCGAAGCGGCCGGTGATGTAATCCTCGGTTTCCTTGCGGACCGGCTTGATG
>NZ_JBQCDN010000054.1:0-5319 GCF_051961175.1 Trinickia sp.
GGATCGGACTTCCACATTGAGCTGGCAGTCCGCGAAGTTGAAATCGATGTGCTCGTTCGCCTTCCAAGCGGTCATAAGGCGATAGTAGTGGATGTCCGTGCTGCTGAAACCTACAAATGTCCGTGGCAAGCCCATAGCCGTTCCCCGTTCGAGTGGTCGAAGCGTTTACGCGTCATACACGCGGCACGCCAGCAAGCTACGCGGCGTGACAGAGTCAAATAATATGATCGGGCGAGAAATTTGCAAAGGGCGGTCACACCGTAGTGCTAGGACCTGGTCCTGTGCCGTTGACACTTGGTTGACAGTCAGAAATGAACAAGGGGTTACGCGCAAACGTAACCCCTTGTTTTATATGGTGGCGAATCAGGGATTCGAACCCCGGACCTGCGGATTATGATTCCGTCGCTCTAACCGACTGAGCTAATTCGCCGAAGAAAATCGATTATGGTCAAGAACGGGTGCGGTGTCAACCCCTTTCTGCAACTCGCTGGTCCGACACCCCCGCACATCGACGCGCGGCCCAAGCCCCGCGCGCCAATCCCCGTTCAATCCCTGGAATAAATGTTCGAGTCCTTGGTTTCCTTCACGAACAGCATGCCGATGACGAAGGTGCCCAGCGCCACCACCACCGGATACCACAGCCCCGAGTAAATATTGCCCTGCGCCGCGACGATGGCGAACGCCGTGGCCGGCAGAAACCCGCCGAACCACCCGTTGCCGATATGGTACGGAAGGGACATCGACGTATACCGGATCCGTGTCGGGAACATTTCCACCAGCATCGCGGCGATCGGCCCGTAGACCATCGTCACATATATCACGAGCAGCGCCAGAATGGCGACCGTCATCGGCCAATTCAGTTGCGACGGATCGGCCTTAGCCGGATAGCCCGCACTCTTGAGCGTACCGGCCAGCGTCTTGTCGAACGCCTTCGCTTTATCCTTCGCGTCCGCCGACTTGCCATCGTACGTGTCGACCACCGTATCGCCCACCTTGATCTGCGCCATCGTGCCCGCCGGCGCCGCCACATTCGCGTAGTTCAGGCCCGATTTGGCCAACGCACTCTTCGCGATATCGCACGAACTCGTGAACTTGGCGGTGCCAACCGGGTTGAACTGGAACGAGCACTCGTCCGGATTGGCAATGACGACGATCGGGGCCTTCTGCTCGGCGGCCTCAAGCGTGGGATTCGCGTAGTGCGTCAACGCCTTGAAGAGCGGGAAGTACGTCAGCGCGGCGATCAGGCACCCTGCCATGATCACAGGCTTACGGCCGATCCGATCCGACAGCGAGCCGAAGAAGACAAAGAACGGCGTGCCGATCAGCAGCGCCAGCGCGATCAAAATATTGGCGCTCGCGCCATCCACCTTCAGCGTTTGCGTCAGGAAGAACAGGGCGTAGAACTGCCCCGTGTACCACACCACCGCTTGACCGGCGGTCAGGCCGATCAGCGCAAGGATGACGATCTTAAGATTCCCCCATTGACCGAACGACTCGGTCAAAGGCGCCTTCGACGTCTTGCCTTCCGCCTTGATGCGCACGAACGCCGGCGATTCGCTCAATTGCAGGCGAATCCAGACGGAGATGCCCAGCAAGATCAGCGACGCGATGAACGGAATGCGCCAGCCCCATGCGCCAAACGCGTCTTCGCCCATCATCGTGCGCACGCCCAGGATCACGAGCAGCGACAGGAAGAGACCGAGCGTCGCCGTCGTTTGAATCCACGACGTGTAGTAGCCGCGACGGTTCGCGGGCGCATGCTCCGCCACGTAGGTTGCCGCGCCGCCGTACTCGCCGCCGAGCGCCAAGCCTTGCAGCAGCCGCATCGCGATAAAGATCACCGGAGACGCGAAGCCGATCGTCGCGTAGCCCGGCAGGAAGCCGACGACAAAGGTCGACAGGCCCATGATCGTGATCGTGATCAAGAACGTGTACTTACGGCCGACCATATCGCCAAGCCGCCCGAACACGAGCGCGCCGAACGGACGCACCGCGAAACCCGCCGCGAAGCCCAAGAGCGTGAAAATGAAGGCGGCTGTCGGGTTGATCCCTGAGAAAAAGCTCTTGCTGATGTAGGCCGCGAGCGAGCCGGCCAGGTAGAAGTCGTACCACTCGAAAACGGTGCCGAGCGATGACGCGAAGATGACGCGTTTCTCGTCGCTCGTCATCGGCGCGTGCGAAATTTGCCCGCCTAAGGTTGCCATGAGTCGTCTCCCGTATTTTGATCGTGCGTTCGCAGGCGGCGGCATTCGGCGCACACCCGCTGACGATTATTGGAATGAAAACTTACGGCCAACTGACGAATCGCCTTTTAATGTTACGGATCGATCCGGCGAGAGTGGGTGAATTGTTGTCTTGTTATGTTGGTAACTTCGGCCATCACGCGCGAAAATCAGGTTTTTGCAAGATTGCTGATGGGCCGGAGCAACGGCTCCCGCCCCCGGTCTCAGGGTAAGCTCGGGGTTTCGCGGGAAAGAGGCAGGCAGATCCGGACTAATGTGCCCGCGAGGCGCGGTGTGTCCTGGTACACATGATCGCCGAGCGTGAGCGTGCCGCCATGCATCGTGGCGATCTCTTTGACGATCGCGAGCCCGAGCCCGCTGCCGTCGCCTTCGCGCCCGAGAATCCGATAGAACCGCTCGACCACCTTAGGCCGTTCGGCCGGCGCAATCCCCGGCCCGGTGTCCTCCACCTCGATCCAAGCCTCTTCGGTGTCGCGTTTCGGCTGGACACGGACAGTAATTCGGCCCCCGGCTGGCGTGTAGCGGATCGCGTTGTCGATGACGTTGGAGAGCATCTCCCGAAGCATCACCGGATTGCCCTCGACGAACACCGCTTCGTCGGGCCCCTCATAGCCCAGATCCATCTGCTTGGCGAGCGCCGCGCGCACCCAATCGCGCACGGCGAGCCGAGCCAGGTGCGCCATCTCGACATGAGTGAATACTTGCCCCGAACTGCGGTTTTCCGCACGCGCCAGGGCGAGCAGTTGCGTGACGAGGCGCGCGGCTTGGTCCGCGCCCGTCGCGATCTGTTCGAGCGAGCGGCGCACCTCGGGCGAGACGTCGTCGCGCAGCGCGAGCTCGGCCTGCGTGTGCAGGCCGGCCAGTGGCGTCTTCATTTGATGAGCCGCATCGGCGATAAAGCGCTTCTGCAAATCGATGTTCTGCTCCAGCCGCGTCAGCAAGTCGTTGAACGAGGTGACGAGCGGCTCGATTTCGGGCGGCGCGCTCGACGCTTCGAGCGGCGAGAGATCGTCGGGCCGGCGCGCGCGCAGGTTCGCTTGCAGCGAGGTCAACGGCGCGAGCCCGCGCGAAAGCCCGAACCAGACCAGCACGATCGCCAGCGGCAGGATGACGAATTGCGGCAGGATCACGCCCTTGATGATCTCGTTGGCCAGTGCGCTGCGCTTGTCGAACGTCTCTGCCACTTGCACGAGCACCGATTGGCCGTTGCCGCTCATGCTTCCATCGGTACTCGGCGCCACCGTGGTGTAGGCGATCCGGACGTCGTTGCCATGCAGCGTTGCGTCGCGAAACTCGACCAAACCGGGTTGCGGCCGGTCGTCCTCGCTCGGCAGCGGCATATCGGAGACACCGGCCACGAGCTCGCCGCGCGTTCCGATCACTTGATAGAAGACTTTGTCGACGTTGTCGCCGGTCAGAAAATCGCGCGCGGCGTCGGGCAGCGTCAGTGTGGCCACGCCGCCCACCGGATGAATCTGCCGCGCGAGCACGTAGGCGTCGGTCTCGAGGCCGCGATCGAACGGGCCATTCGCGATCGTCTTCGCAACAAGGTAAGTCACGGCGATGCTCATCGGCCAGAGCAGAAGCAGGGGCGCAAGCATCCAATCGAGGATTTCGCCGAACAGCGAGCGGGGCCGGCTCGGTGCGGCCGGTTCGGTTTCGTCGGGCGGCGCGAACGGATTTGCACGCATGGCGTTGCCGGGTTCCTCGTCTGACACCTGCGATAGGGGCGGTGTCGGCGGTGGTGTCGGCGTCGAATGCGGCGCGGAGCCCGGGCCGCGCGGCGTGCCGTCGTTCGAGGAAGCGGATGAAGCCACGGCGCCTCTACTTTGGCCGGGCGTTCGCGATCACGTCGCCTTGCGCCGGGGGAGGGACGGGCACGTTCGTCACGGCGGCCGCCGATGGTGCGGGCGGAACGGTCGCGGCAGCGCTCGCCGCAGACGGGCCTGCGCCGCTCGAGGCGGGCTTTTCCAAACAGTAGCCGAGCCCGCGGACGGTGATGATGCGCACGCCGCTCGGCTCGATCTTCTTGCGCAGCCGGTGCACATACACTTCGATCGCGTTGTTGCTGACCTCTTCACCCCATTCGCAAAGATGATCGACCAGTTGTTCCTTCGACACGAGCCGCCCGATCCGCTGCAGCAGCACTTCCAGCACGCCCACTTCGCGAGCCGACAGTTCGAGCACCTGATCGTTGACCGAGGCAATGCGCCCCACCTGATCGTAAGCCAGCGAACCGTGCCGCAGGACCGTGGGCCCGCCGCCGCTGCCGCGTCGCGTCAGGGCGCGCACGCGCGCTTCGAGTTCGTTCAGATGAAATGGCTTGCTCATGTAGTCGTCCGCGCCGAGATCGAGCCCTTTCACGCGCTCATCGACACCATCGACCGCCGTCAGGATCAACACGGGCAGCGCCGAATTGCGCGCGCGCAGGCGGCGCAGCACTTCGAGCCCCGACATGCGCGGCAGGCCGAGGTCGAGAATGAGCAGATCGAAGGTTTGCATCGAGAGCGCGGCATCGGCCTCGCTCCCGTTCTTGACGTGATCGACGGCATAGCCCGATTGGCGGAATGATCGGACGAGGCCGTCCGCGAGTATGCTGTCGTCTTCGGCAATGAGTATTCGCATGATGCCCCGCGCGGCCGGCCAGCCTTTCGAGCCGGTGCCGGGCGGGTCTCTCCGATGGTCTTGTATCGATCCGACATTCGGCGGTTCCGTGACGGCCGCCGATGCCTCGTTGCCGCGACGCAAATCCGCCCGCATCGGGCTTGCAAAGAACCCTGTTTTTTTATACAGTATCTGCGTTTCGTGCGCCAGCCGGGAAATGATACCGATCGATACCCATGGGGTACCGAGCAGGTACCGATCGGGGGCCGCCACCCGGGGCTGAAATCGTGGCCTCGAGGGGGCTCCCGCCGCGTGTCACCGCGCTTCATTGCCCGGCCCGCCCGCCGCAGACGCCCGCTCATCATAGCAAAGGACGATTCATGGAAGAAAGCAAGAAAGGCTCGGCTGGACTGACTGCTGAAAAGAGCAAGGCGCTGGCTGCCGCGCTCGCGCAGATCGAAAAGCAGTTCGG
>NZ_JBQCDN010000055.1:0-3533 GCF_051961175.1 Trinickia sp.
CAGCCTGGATCACCATGCTGCCTTCGGGCACCTCGACCTTCTTCCCGTCTATTTCAAGTTCAACCATGATGGTGAATGGTCCTTAACCTATTACCGCTCAATCTTTTGCTCGCTGAACCGCCCGCCGGAAATTGTTCGGCGGCGGCCGGAAAAAAGCGATGGTTCGTGCAGCCCGCCGTGATGCCTGAGCCCACGGCGCGACCGTTACGCGAGCACCGCGTCGGCGGCGCTCGGCGCATTCGCGTGCCCACCGACGAGGCAACGCTTGTGCTGCACGTGATATTCGAATTCGTCCCAGTAGTGCTTGAGCATGCCGCGCACGGGCATCGCCGCCGCATCGCCGAGCGCGCAGATCGTGCGCCCCATGATGTTCTCGGCCACCGAGTTCAGCAGGTCCAGATCTTCCTGGCGACCTTCGCCATGCTCGATGCGGTTGACCACGCGATAGAGCCAGCCGGTGCCTTCACGGCACGGCGTGCACTGGCCGCATGACTCTTCGTAGTAGAAGTACGACAGGCGCAGCAACGAGCGCACCATGCAACGCGTTTCGTCCATGACGATGACTGCACCGGAACCGAGCATGGAGCCCGCCTTGGCGATCGAATCGTAGTCCAGATCCGTCTGCATCATCAGATCGCCGGGCACGACCGGTGCCGAGGAGCCGCCCGGAATGACGGCCTTCAGCTTCCTGCCGCCGCGCATACCGCCGGCCAACTCCATCAGCGTCGCGAACGGCGTGCCGAGCGGGACTTCATAGTTGCCCGGACGTTCGACGTCGCCCGACACCGAGAAGATCTTCGTGCCGCCGTTGTTCGGCTTGCCGAGTTCGAGATAAGCCTGCGGCCCGATCTCGAGCAGGAACGGCACCGCGGCGAACGTCTCGGTGTTGTTGATCGTCGTGGGCTTGCCATACACGCCGAAGCTCGCCGGGAACGGCGGCTTGAAGCGCGGCTGGCCCTTCTTGCCTTCGAGCGACTCGAGCAGCGCGGTTTCTTCCCCGCAGATGTACGCGCCGTAACCGTGGTGCGCGTGCAGCTGGAACGAGAAACCCGAACCGAGGATGTTATCGCCGAGCAAACCGGCGCGGCGGGCTTCATCCAGCGCCTCTTCGAAGCGTCGATAGACTTCGAAGATCTCGCCGTGGATGTAGTTGTAGCCAACCGTGATGCCCATCGCATAGGCGCCGATCGCCATCCCTTCGATCAGGGAGTGCGGGTTCCAGCGCAGGATGTCGCGGTCCTTGAACGTGCCCGGTTCGCCTTCGTCCGAGTTGCAGACGAGGTACTTCTGCCCGGGGAACTGACGCGGCATGAAGCTCCACTTCAAGCCCGTCGGAAAACCGGCGCCGCCGCGGCCGCGCAAGCCCGAAGCCTTGACGTCGGCAATGACTTGCTCGGGAGGAATCTTTTCTTCGAGGATACGGCGCAGCTGCTTGTAGCCGCCGCGCGCGACGTAATCTTCGAGATGCCAGTTCTCGCCGTTCAAGCCGGCCAGAATCAGGGGTTTGATGTGACGGTCGTGCAAAGACGTCATTTCGAAAGCTCCTCGAGCAAAGCGTCGATCTTCTCGCGGCTCATGAAGCTGCACATGCGATGGTTGTTCACGAGCAGCACGGGTGCGTCGCCGCACGAGCCGAAGCACTCGCCTTCTTTGAGCGTGAACTTGCCGTCGGGCGTCGTTTCGCCGAAGTCGATGCCGAGCTTCTGTTTCAGATATTCGGCCGTAGCCTCCGCGCCGCCATGCGGCCCGAGCTGGCACGGCAAGTTCGTGCAGAGCGTGATCTTGTGCTTACCGACGGGCGACGTCTCGTACATCGTGTAGAACGTGGCCACTTCCTGCACGGCGACGGCCGGCATGCCGAGATAGTCGGCCACGAACTGCATCAGTTCGGGCGACAGCCAGCCGTGCTCTTCCTGAGCCACGGCCAAGGCCGACATCACGGCGGACTGTTTCTGATCGGCGGGATACTTCGCCACCGCGCGATCGATTTCTTTCAGGCCATCAGCTGAGATCATTTTGAGAACACGAACTCTTTCAATTCCTACCGAACGAAAACCTGCCGCCTTTGTTCGCGGCGGCAGACCCGGCGCACCCGGCAATCAGGGGCACATTCATGCCACCCTCGTTGCTGGCGCGCCGTGCGGCGCTTACCGGTCGATTTCGCCGAACACGATGTCCTGCGTACCGATGATGGTGACAGCGTCCGCGATCATGTGGCCGCGCGCCATCTCGTCGAGCGCGGCCAGGTGCGCATAACCCGGCGCGCGGATCTTGAGGCGATACGGCTTGTTCGCGCCGTCCGACACCAGATAGATGCCGAATTCGCCCTTCGGATGCTCGACCGCGGCGTATGCCTCGCCCTCCGGCACGTGAAACCCTTCCGTGAAGAGCTTGAAGTGGTGAATCAGCTCTTCCATGTTCGACTTCATGCCTACGCGCGAGGGCGGTGCGACCTTATGGTTGTCGGTCATCACCGGCCCCGGATTCTTGCGCAGCCAGGCGATACATTGCTTGGCGATCCGTACCGATTGGCGCATCTCTTCCACGCGCACGAGGTAACGATCGTAGCAATCGCCGTTGACGCCGACAGGGATGTCGAAATCGAGCTGATCGTACACCTCGTACGGCTGCTTCTTGCGCAAATCCCACTCCACGCCCGAGCCGCGCAGCATCGGGCCCGTCAGGCCGAGCTGGAACGCACGTTCCGGGCTCACGACGCCGATCCCCACCAAGCGCTGCTTCCAGATCCGGTTGTCGGTGAGCAGCGTTTCGTATTCGTCGACGCAACCCGGGAAGCGCGTGAAGAAATCGTCGATGAAGTCGAGCAGCGAGCCTTGGCGCGCTTCGTTCATGCGCTCCAGCGCCTTCGCATTGCGAATCTTCGACGCCTTGTATTGCGGCATCGCGTCCGGCAGATCGCGATAGACGCCGCCCGGACGGTAGTAGGCCGCGTGCATCCGCGCGCCCGACACCGCCTCATAGACGTCCATCAGATCCTCGCGTTCGCGGAACGCATAGAGGAACACGGCCATCGCACCGACGTCGAGCGCGTGCGCGCCGATCCACATCAGGTGGTTCAAGACGCGCGTGATTTCGTCGAACAGCACGCGGATGTACTTCGCTCGCACCGGCACGTCGATGCCGAGCAGCTTTTCGATCGCGAGCACATAGCCGTGCTCGTTGACCATCATCGACACGTAGTCGAGACGATCCATATACGGCACGGACTGGATGTAGGTCTTGTTCTCGGCGAGCTTTTCCGTCGCGCGATGCAGCAGGCCGATGTGCGGATCGGCGCGCTGAATCACTTCGCCGTCGAGCTCGAGCACGAGGCGCAGCACACCGTGCGCAGCCGGGTGCTGCGGGCCGAAGTTGAGCGTGTAGTTCTTGATCTCTGCCATGGCGGCCTCTTAGTGTTTCAGACCGCCGTAGCGATCCTCGCGAATCACGCGCGGCGTGATTTCGCGCGGCTCGATCGTCACCGGCTGGTAGACGACGCGCTTTTCTTCCGGGTCGTAGCGCATTTCGACATA
>NZ_JBQCDN010000056.1:0-7483 GCF_051961175.1 Trinickia sp.
AGGGAAAGCAAGCGATGTTCGGCGAGATGTTTCGAGATCGGCAAAGGCCGATGGTGCTCGTGCTGGGGCTCGGTGAATCGGGCCTCGCGATGGCGCGCTGGTGTTCGCGCCAGGGGTGCCGTTTGCGCATCGCCGATACGCGCGAGGCGCCGCCGAACCTGTCGGCGCTTGCCGCGCATGGGATCGACGCCGAATTTGTCGGCGGCGCGTTTTCGCCTGCGCTGCTCGACGGCGGGATCGAACTCGTCGCGCTGAGCCCGGGCCTGTCGCCGCTTGCGCAAGACCTCGTTCCGCTCATCGCGAGCGCCAAGGAGCGCGGGATCCCGGTGTGGGGCGAAGTCGAGTTTTTCGCGCAGGCGCTCGCGCATTTGCGCGAAAGCGGCTATGCGCCGAAGGTCATCGCCATTACTGGCACGAACGGCAAAACGACGACGACGAGCATGACCGGTCAGCTTTGCGAGCGCGCGGGCAAGAAGGTGGCCGTCGCCGGCAACATCAGTCCGTCGATGCTCGATCGGCTGATGGATGCGATCGACGGGGCGACGCTGCCCGACATCTGGGTGCTCGAACTATCGAGCTTCCAGCTCGAGACCTCGCATACGTTCGCACCGGACGCAGCGGCCGTCCTGAACATCACGCAGGATCACCTCGATTGGCACGGCGGGCTCGATGCCTATGCGCGCGCGAAGGGGCGCATCTTCGGTCCGGGCACCATCCGCGTGCTCAATCGCGACGACGAACGCACGATGGCGCTGGCGCCGCGGGCCGAGGCAACCGGTGAGGCGCAAGCGTCTTGCGTCACGTTCGGCCTGAACGAGCCGGCGCGCTTGGGCGACTATGGGCTGGCGCGGGAAAACGGCATCAACTGGCTCGCGCAAGCACGCGAGCGCGAGCCGTCGGACGAAACGACGAGCCCGCGCCGTCGTCGGCAGGAGGCGGCCGCGCCGGCCGAACTCGCCTTGACGCGCCTGATGCCTGCCGACGCGCTGCGCATTCGCGGCCTGCACAACGCCGCGAATGCGTTGGCGGCCTTCGCGCTCGCGCGTGCGATCGGTCTGCCGGCCGCACCGCTGTTGCACGGGCTGCGCGACTATCGCGGCGAGCCGCATCGCGTCGAGCTGATCGCCTCGATCGACGGCGTCGACTACGTCGACGACAGCAAGGGCACGAACGTCGGAGCGACGGTGGCGGCACTCGACGGATTGGCGCAACGCGTCGTGCTGATCGCCGGCGGCGACGGCAAGGGGCAAGATTTCGAACCGCTCGCGCGCCCTGTCGAGCGCTGGTGCCGGGCCGTCATGCTGATCGGACGCGATGCGCCGCGGATCCGCGAAGCGCTGGCCGAGACGGGCGTGGCGCTCTCCGATCATCCGACGCTGGAAGCGGCCACGCGCGCGGCTTGCGCGCTGGCGCAAAGCGGCGATGCGGTGCTGCTCTCGCCCGCATGCGCAAGCCTCGACATGTTCGACAACTACGCGCACCGCGCGGCCGTTTTCCGTAGCACGGTCGAGGACATCGCGGCGGAGCGGGGGACGATGCTATGAACTGGACCGAAAGCTTCGGCTCACGCCTGGTGCAACGCGATGCGGCGGGCGGCAAATCGACGAAATCGGCCAAGGCCGGGAGCACCGCTTCCACGGGTATCGGCGGGCTCGCGAGCGCGGTCAGCGGGATGCGCCCGGTGCGCTCGCGCATGCGCGATTACGATCACGCGCTGCTGTGGGTCGTGATCGCATTGCTTACGCTCGGCGTCGTGATGGTTTATTCGGCGTCGATCGCGATGCCGGATTCGCCGAAGTATGCCGCTTACCACTCGTATGCGTTCTTGTTGCGCCACGTGATCTCGCTGGCCCTTGCTTCGCTCGTCGCCATCGTCGTGTTCAAAATCCCGATTTCGGTCTGGGACAAGTACGCGCCCAAGCTTTTCCTGCTCGCGCTCGCCGCCCTCGTGATCGTGCTGATTCCCCATATCGGCAAGGGCGTGAACGGTGCGCGCCGGTGGATTCCGCTCGGCCTCATGAATATGCAGCCGTCGGAAATCATGAAGCTCGCCGTGACCATCTACGCGGCGAACTACACCGTGCGTAAGCAGGAACACATGCATAGCTTCGCCAAGGGCTTCTTGCCGATGGGCTTTGCTGTCGGTGTAGTCGGCGCGCTGCTGCTGCTCGAGCCCGATATGGGTGCGTTCATGGTGGTCGCGGCGATCGCGATGGGCGTGCTCTTCCTGGGCGGTGTGAACGGCAAGCTGTTCGGCGGCCTCGTCGCCACCGCGATCGGCACGTTTTCGATTCTGGTCTGGGCGTCGCCCTGGCGGCGCGAGCGGATCTTCGCCTACCTCGATCCGTGGGACGATCGCTACGCGCAAGGCAAGGCGTATCAATTGACGCACTCGCTGATCGCGTTCGGCCGCGGCGAGTGGTTCGGGGTGGGGCTCGGCGGCAGTGTCGAAAAGCTCAACTATCTGCCCGAAGCGCATACCGACTTTATCCTCGCGGTGATTGGCGAGGAGTTCGGATTCGTCGGCGTACTCGTTGTCATCCTGCTTTTTTACTGGATCGTGCGCCGCGCGTTCGAGATCGGGCGGCAGGCGCTCGCGCTCGATCGGACTTTTGCCGGGCTGATGGCCAAGGGCATCGGCATATGGTTCGGCGCGCAGACATTCATCAATATGGGCGTGAACCTCGGCTTGCTGCCGACGAAAGGGCTGACGCTGCCGCTCGTCAGCTACGGCGGCTCGGGGATCATGCTCAACTGTGTGGCGTTGGCCGTGCTGATGCGCGTCGATTATGAGAACCGGGTGCTGATGCGGGGGGGGAAGGTATGAGCACGACCCCGCAGCGCACCCTCCTGGTCATGGCCGGCGGCACCGGGGGGCATGTGTTCCCCGGGCTCGCGGTCGCGCATCGTATGCGCGCATGGGGCTGGCGCGTGGTCTGGCTCGGCAATCCGTCGGGCATGGAGGCTACGCTCGTTCCGAAGCACGGCGTGCCGATCGAGTTCGTCCGCTTCGGCGGGCTGCGTGGAAAAGGGCTCAAGACCAAGCTGATGCTGCCGGTGAACCTGCTGCGCGCCTGCATGGAAAGCGTGCGCGTGCTTAAGCGCGTCCGGCCCGACGTCGTGCTCGGCATGGGCGGCTACATCACGTTCCCCGCTGGCGTCATGACGGCGCTGACGGGCCGCCCGCTCGTGCTGCACGAACAAAATTCCGTGGCCGGGCTCGCGAACAAGGTCCTTGCCAAGCTCGCCCGGCGAGTGCTCGTTGCGTTCCCCGATACGTTGGCCGGTGCCGAGTGGACCGGCAACCCGCTGCGTGACGAGCTGTGCCACGCCGCCGAGCCCAAGGCCCGCTATGCGGGCCGCACGGGGCCGTTGCGCGTGCTCGTCGTCGGCGGGAGTCTCGGCGCTGCGGCGTTGAACGAATGTGTGCCGCGTGCGCTTGCGCTGCTGGCGCCGAACGAGCGTCCGCGCGTGACCCATCAAGCGGGGGCGAAGCATATCGATGCATTGCAGGCCAACTACGCCCAAGCCGGGTTCGAGCCTGGCGAGGCGTTGCGTCTCGTGCCGTTCATCGATGACATGGCCGCCGCGTATGGCGATGCCGATCTCGTCATCTGCCGCTCGGGTGCCATGACGGTGGCCGAAGTTGCGGCCGTGGGCGTGGCGGCGCTGTTCGTCCCGTTCCCATACGCGGTGGATGATCACCAAAGCACCAACGCCGAGTTTTTGGCTTCGCAAAATGCGGCCGTGGTCGTGCAGCAGCGCGACTTGTCGCCGGAGAATCTAGCGGATTGGCTGCGCAGCCAGACACGCGAAACGCTTGCCGAGATGGCCGAGCGCGCGCGCCTGCTGGCCAAGCCCGAAGCCACCGATCGCGTCGCGCAAGTCTGCGCGGCCGTGGCGCTCGCGCGCCAGGAAGGAAAGTCATGAAACACATCGTCAAACATATTCACTTCGTCGGCATCGGCGGCGCCGGCATGTGCGGCATCGCCGAAGTTCTCGTGACGCTCGGCTATCGCGTGAGCGGATCGGACCTTGCGCGCAGCGCATCCACCGATCGTCTCGCGTCGCTCGGCGCCCGCATCGCGATCGGACACGACGCGCAAAACATCGAAGGCGCGGACGCCGTCGTCGTCTCCACGGCCGTGCGCAGCGACAACCCCGAAGTGCTGGCGGCTCGCCGCCTGCACGTGCCGATCGTCCCGCGCGCGGTGATGCTCGCCGAACTCATGCGCCTGAAGCAGGGGATTGCGATTGCGGGGACGCACGGCAAAACCACGACGACGAGCCTCGTCGCAAGCGTGCTCGCAGCGGGCGGGCTCGATCCTACGTTCGTGATCGGCGGCCGCCTGACGAGCGCCGGGGTCAACGCGCGCCTGGGTACGGGCGATTTCATCGTCGCCGAAGCGGACGAATCGGATGCCTCGTTCCTGAATCTGCTGCCTGTGATCGAAGTCGTCACGAATATCGACGAAGATCACATGGACACCTATGGACACGATTTCGCACGGCTCAAACAGGCGTTCATCGAATTTACCCATCGGCTGCCGTTCTATGGCATTGCGGTGCTCTGCGTGGATTGCGAAAACGTGCGCCAGATTCTGCCGTTCGTCTCGAAGCCCGTGATTGGCTACGGCTTCTCGCCCGACGCGCAGGTTCGCGCAATCAATGTTTTCGCGCACGAAGGCAAGATGCATTTCACGGCGCTCCGCGAAGGGGCGGAGCCGCTCGATGTTGTTTTGAACATGCCGGGTACGCACAACGTACTGAACGCGTTGGCTGCGATCGCGATCGCCACGGAACTGGACATTGCGGATGCCGACATTCAGCGCGCGTTGGCCGAATTCACCGGTGTCGGACGGCGCTTCCAGCGCTACGGCGAGATGCGCGTGACCGGTGGCGGGACGTACACGCTGATCGACGACTACGGGCATCACCCCGTTGAAATGGCGGCGACGATCGCGGCGGCGCGCGGCGCGTTTCCGGGCAAGCGGCTCGTGCTGGCTTTCCAGCCGCATCGTTATACGCGCACGCGCGATTGTTTCGAAGATTTTGTCGGCGTGCTCTCGAGCGTCGATGCGCTCGTATTGACGGAAATCTACGCGGCCGGCGAAACGCCGATTGTCGCGGCTGACGGCAAAGCACTCGCGCGGGCGATCCGCGCGGCGGGCAAAGTGGATCCGGCGTTCGTCGATGCGGTCGACGAAGTGCCTCAGGCGCTGTCGACGCTCGTGCGCGACGGCGATGTGGTGATCACGATGGGCGCAGGCTCGATCGGCGCGGTGCCGGGTCGCCTGGCTCAAGAACTAAAGGTATAGCGATGGGTAGCATCGATCCGAAACGTTTCGGCAAAGTGGCCGTATTGCTCGGTGGCGAATCCGCCGAGCGCGAGGTGTCGCTCAAGTCGGGCTCCCTCGTGGTGAAGGCGCTGCGCGATGCCGGCATCGACGCGCATCCGTTCGATCCTTCGGAGCGTCCTCTCTCGGCGCTGAAGGACGAAGGCTTCGCGCGTGCGTTCAACGCGTTGCACGGCGGCTACGGCGAGAACGGCCAGATTCAGGGCGCACTCGATTTTTACGGCATTCGCTACACGGGCACCGGTGTGCTCGGTTCCGCGCTCGGGCTCGACAAGTTCCGCACGAAGCTCGTTTGGCAGCAGTTGGGGATTCCGACGCCGCCGTTCGAGACGGTGCTGCGCGGCGACGATTATTCGGCGCGCGCCGCCGAGATCGTCGCGAAGCTCGGCTTGCCGCTGTTCGTGAAGCCCGCGAGCGAAGGTTCGAGCGTGGCCGTCATCAAAGTGAAGACCGTCGACACCCTGCCGGCGGCACTCGCGGAAGCCGCCAGGTTCGACAAGATCATCGTCGTCGAAAAGAGCATCGAGGGGGGCGGCGAATACACCGCCTGCATCGCCGGCGATCTCGATTTGCCGATCATCCGGATCGTGCCGGCCGGCGAGTTCTACGACTACCACGCGAAGTACATCGCCGACGACACCCAGTATTTGATTCCGTGCGGCCTCGCTCCCGAAGACGAAGCGCGCCTGAAGGCGCTGTCGCGCCGTGCGTTCGACGTGCTCGGCTGCACCGATTGGGGCCGCGCCGATTTCATGCTCGACGCGAGCGGCAACGTCTACTTCCTCGAAGTGAATACGGCGCCGGGCATGACCGATCACTCGCTGCCGCCGAAGGCGGCGCGCGCCATCGGCATCGGCTACCAGGAACTCGTTGTCGGCGTACTCGCCTTGACGCTGAAGGATTGATTGCCGAGCCATGTGGAACAACGTACGCCAACTGAACCTCGCAGCCAACGCGCTCTATGCGCTGTGGGCGCTGGCGCTGTTGGCGGCCGGCGGGTATTGGCTCATGCAGCGCCCGGCCTTTGCGCTGCATGCGATCGCGATCGGCGGCGATACGGAGCACATCAATGCGCCGACGGTGCGGGCGAGCGTCGTCGGCCGGTTGAAGGGCAACTTCTTCACCGTCGATCTCGATAGCGCGCGCCAGGCGTTCGAACAGATGCCATGGGTGCGCCGCGCGAGCGTGCGGCGGGTTTGGCCCAATGCGCTCGCGGTCACGCTCGAGGAGTACAAGCCACTCGGCACGTGGGGCAGCGATCAGCTCGTCAGTGTCGATGGCGAGCTGTTCACGGCGAACCAGGGCGAGCTCGATCAAGACCTGCCCGCGTTCGATGGGCCGAACGGGACGGAGAAGGAAGTGGTCGCGCGCTACTTCGATTTCAAGAAGTGGCTCGCCCCGCTCGGTGCGACGCCGGACGAAGTGACGCTGTCGCCGCGCTACGCGTGGACGGTCAAGCTCTCCAACGGCACGCAGGTCGAGTACGGCCGCGAACGCAATCCGCAAACGCTCGCCGAGCGCAGTAGCCGGCTGACGGCGGCATGGACGGCGGTCACGGCTCGCTGGGGTAAGGACATCGAATATGCGGATCTGCGCTATCCGAACGGCTTTGCGATACGCGCCGCGGGAATGCGCTTCATCGACAATGCGACCGCGGGCAAACCCGCGGCGAAGAAGTGAAACGAAGTAACACGACATCACACGCAATGAGCACGCTATGAGTAAAGACTACAAGGATCTGCTGGTTGCCCTCGATATCGGTACGGCCAAGGTCGTGGCGATCGTCGCCGAATTGCGCGGCGAGGGTCACTACGAGGTGATCGGGCTGGGGCAAAGCGAATCGAAGGGTCTGAAAAAAGGCGTCGTGGTGAACATCGAGGCCACGGTGCAATCCATTCAGCGCGCGCTCGAAGAAGCCGAGTTGATGGCGGACTGCAAGATCACCAATGTATTCACGGGGATCGCAGGCAGCCACATCCGCAGCTTCAATTCGAGCGGAATGGTGGCGATCAAGGACAAGGAAGTGACGCAGGCCGATGTCGCGCGCGTGATCGAGACCGCCAAGGCGATCAACATCCCGACCGATCAGCAGGTGCTGCACATCCTGACGCAGGAATTCATCATCG
>NZ_JBQCDN010000057.1:0-2542 GCF_051961175.1 Trinickia sp.
AGAGCTGTCGGCCGCCGTGAGTGCTTCAGCACTGACTGCGGCCCATACAGAGCGCCTTACTCCGGTTTCACGCAGAGCGCGTCTGCGCCGGCTTTTTCAGTGGCCGTGCTCGCTCGCGTAAGATGCGCGGGTTCTCGTCGTCGATAAGGAGTGTGTCGTGCGATTTTCGTTTCGCCCGTGGATGGCGCGCCTGGCGCTTGCCGTCGCTTTGCCCGTCTGCGCGCTCGCAGCACAGTTCGTGCCCATCGCCGCCTCCGCGCAGGCGATGCCCGCCGGCGCCAAGCCGCCCGAGGCTTTCCCGCACGTGAAGCTGACGGCCGGGATGTTCGTCATCGACGCGGCCGTGGCCGCCAACGACGCCGATCGCGAGCAGGGACTCATGTTTCGGACGCAACTCGCACCGAACGAAGGGATGCTGTTCGTCTTCAATGAGAACGCCGTCCACTGCTTTTGGATGAAGAACACGCTGATTCCGCTGTCGATCGCCTTCATGCGCGCCGACGGCACCGTCACGGACATCGACGAGATGCAGGCGGAGACGACCAACAACCACTGCCCGCGCAACAACGGCGTGTACGCCCTTGAGATGAGCAAAGGCTGGTTCTCCTCGAAGGGGATCAAGCCGGGCATGAAAATCGGCGGGCTGCCCCAGCCGCAGTGATCCTCGGGGCACCTCGCCTTCCGTCAAGCCAACCTTCACGGTTGGCTTTTTTATTTTCTAAACAGCAGTTTTCCGTCGATACTGAAATAGCACTCCGGCGTAAATATTCCACCAAACTGGCACATCTATCAGTTGCCCACCCCTTGGTCGCATGATTTACTGGAATCCATCAAAACAACGATAATCGAGACGACGGATTACCAACCCTTGAACGAAAGAGAATCTTTTACGCTTTAATCCGCGCCGAATCCGGCACGCTGGCAATCAGCCCATCGTCAACCGCACCGCGCCAGGCGCACCAGCGCTCGTGCGTGTCGCAGCAGGCATGCGAGCGCGGCATGGTGAGCGGGTTGCATCATGGGTTCGTTTTCTTCGAATGAAACATAGCATTTATTCAATCTCACTAACAATCTGCCCGTATAGCTGCACCCGAACCCTCGCTGGCGCTTCATATTAAAAACAAAACAACAGAATCGCCTTCGCCGGTTAATCGCTTTATTTTTCCAGCCATCAATCAAGCAGAAGCAACATGGAATAAGGAGATTAAAATGAACAAGGTCGCAATGTATGTGGGTATTTCATTGGTCGGCTCCTGTGTCGCCATGGGCGCCACCGCACAGCAGGTCAGGACGGTAGGCGCGATTTCGCAGATCGTCGTGCCGGCGGTGGCTGCGCAGGCTGCCGACACGATCGATTTTGCACACGCGCGGCCGATGCCGCTGCCGAACCCGGGAATGGCAGCGCCGCCGCTCGCCGATGCCCTGCTGCAAGCCCCGGTTCGCCTGGGGGCGCCCGCCTATGCACCCGGTGGCATGGGTGACGGCAAACGCGCGCCGGTCAGGCTCGCCCCCTCCAGTAGCGCGAGCGCCGTCAGCGGACAGGATCAAGTCAGCCCGCAGGAGTTCGGTACGTCGAACCAGGTTTTCACGACGAACCGAGCCGACGCGCTGGGCGACAACACGCAGTATCACTACCCGTTCGCCCCGGCCGGGAAGCTGTTTTTCAACATCGGCAGCGCGACCTACGTGTGCTCGGCCTCGCTGCTTAAACCGGGCATCGTCGTCACGGCGGCCCACTGCGTCGCGAACTTCGGCCACAACCAGTTCTACTCGAACTGGGCGTTCGTGCCGGCCTACAGCAATGGCGCCGCGCCATACGGCGTATGGCGGGCGGCATCGGCAACGGTCATGACGGCGTACTACAACGGCACGGATTCGTGCACCGTGAGCGGTGTCGTCTGTCAGGACGACGTCGCCGTCCTGACGCTTGCCCCGCAATCCGGCTCATACGCGGGCACTCACACCGGCTGGTACGGTTACGGCTGGAACGGCTACGGCTTCAACCCATCGTCGCAAGCGCTGATCGATCAGCTGGGCTACCCGGTCGCGCTCGACGGCGGCGCGCTGATGGAGCGCAACGATTCCCAGGGCTACAAGGCCGGGAACTTCTCCAATAACACGATCATCGGATCGTTGATGACGGGCGGCTCGAGCGGCGGCCCGTGGCACGTCAATCTCGGCATCGCGCCGAGCCTGTCGGGCACGAGCTTCGGCAGCGGCGCCGGCCGCAACACCGTCGTCGGCGTCACGAGCTGGGGCTATACCGATACCACGGTCAAGCAGCAGGGCGCCTCTTCGTTCACGAGCGGCAATATCGTCCCGCTCGTCAACGCGGTCTGCTCGCAAACGCCGGGCGCTTGCTGAGCGCGTATTCCGACCGCATTCGCAGCACCGCTATTCGCCCGCTCGGGGGCGAGGGACGGTTGCCGTTCGGCGCCGTCCCTTTTTCCTTTCCCGCCGATCCTTCCCGCGTCGCCCCCTCCCCCGCCCCAGGGCCTGTTTTCGCTTCCCTGCAAAAGCCTCAGGCAGGCGCTATGCTTCT
>NZ_JBQCDN010000058.1:0-2384 GCF_051961175.1 Trinickia sp.
GCGTTCGCGGGCTTGCTCGGCGTGCTCGCCGCAGCGTAGCTCCGCATGAACGGCGACGAGGACGCTTTCTTTCAGCAAGGCGAGCCACGAATCGGGGAGATCCCGCATGGCGGTGCCGCGGAACAGATCGTCTTGCTCGCCTGTGATGCCTGTATTGACGAACGTGAACGTGGAGAACTCGGTGTGTTTCTCCCACTTGATTTGCCAGTCGCCCTTTTTCGCCGTGTAGTGATTGTGATGCGGCACCGGCTCAGGCAGCCCCATGGCGGCGGCCAACGTCGCCAGCAGGCGGCCGTGGATGTCCTCGTCGCGCTCCGAGTAAATGGCGAGATGGCTCAATGACGCGGGGCCGTCGATCCTGAGAAACGGACGGGCGTGCAGTTCCTTCGAGAGCGGGTCTCTGAGCGGATGATTGAGCGACGAGAACATGGGGCGTATCGATGGCTGGGCGCGACAGTGTAGCGCGGCAATATGACTAGTGGGGAGACGAGGTCGACAGTGGCGACTTCTATGCGTCGGCGCGTGATTGTGCCGAAAATAACAAACTCGGCGTGGTGTGCAGCATATGGGTCATTTATGTCCGACGGTATCATGTTGGCTGCGGCTTACGATGAAAGCGGCCGGTACGTATTTTGTTGCGCGACCGGTTCAACCAAACGACGAGCCGACGATATCGGCCGATCGCCTCGTCATCAATGCCCAGAACTGCGTGCACTGCAAGACGTGCGACATCAAGGATCCGACCCAGAACATCGTATGGGTCACGCCCGAAGGCGGCGGTGGGCCGAACTACGCGAACATGTAGAGCGAGGAAATCCAAATGCAAGCACGCCCCAAAGAGATACAGGCCTTCATCGACGCGGCGCGTGTCCTCTTCGCGGCCGAGACGCTCTCGGAAGAGGCGCGTGCGTTGGCGGTCGAGGTATTTTCCCGCCTCGATCAACACGGCGATTTTCGCTTCGACAAACGCGAGCGCTTTCCCGCGTGCGAATGGCTCGATCAAGCGCTCGAGCCATACCTGAGCGCCCAGGATGCATTCGGCCAAGTCGCGAGAAGCATCAAAGCGCTCGAGCCGTTCATCGGCTGGTTTCGGCGGACGACCGTCGCGAACGCTAGCGACAATTTTCTCGAGGGCCACGCGAACGGCATGATTTGCGGCCCAGGCGGCATCGAGGATCGGCCCGATCTTCAACTGGGTTTGCTGGTGATGAAGCCCGATGTTCGCTACCCCGATCACAGCCATCCGCCTGAGGAAGCCTATGTGCTGATGAGTTCAGGTCAATTCCGTAAGGACCGAGGGCCTTGGCTTTCGCCGGGGATCGGTGGCGGAATCCATAACGCGCCGGGGGCGGTTCATGCAGTGCGCTCCGACGACAACCCGCTTCTGACTTTGTGGTGCTTGAAGATGTAACCGATGCCCGCGCCGGTGCGTAGGGTCAGCGGCGGCGCGGTGCGGATCTTGCCGTTCGGCGATCAGTTATAGCCGAGGATGGCGCTCGACGTAACGTCTGCCCGGTCGGGCACGTTGCTGACGATCGACGACAGGGGCGCTTCGAGTAGCGTCGCGTAGGACGAAGGCCGCCGCTTTTCGTGTTTGTTTGCGGGTTCGACGCCGGTGCGTGTGGCGGGGCCCTGGAAATGAACCTGATGGTTGTCGATTCCGGACATGCTCGATATAAGTGAAGGGGTTAGTGGCCTTTGGATGGGCTGCATGGATAGCGCATCCCACTCATCCGAAGGGGCATTCGATATTCTTGAGGCACGGCCGTTCCTTCGCAAGCGACGTAAACGCACAACGTTGTGCGTGCAAGGAAGGATCCGGCCGGGAATCAGGAGGTTTCGGGCATACATTCTCAAGATATGCCTGCGACGTGCAATGGCGCTAGCCGGCAACGGGTTCGGTGACGAGGTGCTGAAGCTTGTCGCGTATCGCTTTCCAATCGTCGGCGTCGGGCAGCGGCGCTTGCCTGCTGATGATGACAGGCCATTGCTTCGCCAAGGAAGCATTCAATTCGACGAAGGAGCGCTGGCTATCGGCAAGGTCCTCCTCCGATGAGATGGCATCTGCTGGACACTCTGGAACACAGACGCCGCAATCGATGCACTCATCGGGGTCGATCACGAGAAAGTTGGGACCGGCGCGAAAGCAGTCGGTTGGACACACTTCAACGCAATCCGTATAGCGGCAGCGGATACAGTTTTCGGTTACGACGTAAGCCATTGAGCCTCCCGGCAAGGCGACATGCGACTGAGGAGCACGAGGCGCGGGCTGCCGTGAGCGACAGCCCGAACCGCAACGGAAGCCTCGATCATACGTTGGTATCGATGGCCAGTGCGGGTTACGTCGTCGCACCGGCAGTGTGGGGGGTGGTATGACGTGCCAA
>NZ_JBQCDN010000059.1:0-2574 GCF_051961175.1 Trinickia sp.
ATCGGCGCCAGCAAGCAAACGCCGATCGCTGTCCGTTCGCAGCAGCCCGTGCTCCCCGGCGATTCGCTCGGCAACGGCCAACACTTCATGAAACCCACCTCGCGCCTTGATCGATCCGGCGACAGGCAAGCTGTCATCGCGCTTGACGAACCATTGCCCCGATTCGGCATTCAGCGCGGTCGCCAACGCATCGGCCGGCACGAGCGGCGATGTGATTGCCCCTTGGGTGTCGACGAGTTCGGGAAACAGTGCAGCCATCAAAGGTGCGCAGCGTGCGAACCGGTCCCGAGCCGCCAGGATGTCGGTCTGCGACGGCGCATTCGCGGGAAGCGGCGTGCCGAGCTGCGGATTAAGCCAGAGCGTCGGACGTCGCTCGATAAGTGGCGCTAATAGATCTCGGGGAATTCGGCTGGTATTCATGGCTTTCGGCAACGTATGATGGTGCTCCGATACTAGGGCACTGCGGCCATCGGCCGAAAGCGGCGATTACTAATACCCCCATTAGATACACTTATGGCATCACGACTCGACTCATCCATCCTCGGTGCGCTACGGTGCTTCGAAGCAGCCGGGCAATCGTTGAGTTTCACGAAAACCGCCGCCACGCTGAGCTTGACCCAAAGTGCCGTGAGTCAACAAATTCGGCAACTCGAAGCGCGATTGGGCTATCCGTTGTTCGTGCGGCAACCGCGCGGCTTGGCTTTGACGCCCAAAGGCGCGGCGCTGCTCGAAGCCACCTCGAATGCGTTTGCCGAACTCAACCGCACGCTTGCGCGGCTCGACGAGCCCGAAGCGGCGTTGTTGAATGTCAGTTGCGTGCCTTCGTTCGCCTTGCAGTGGCTGATGCCGCGTTTGGTGGATTTTCATCGACTGCACCCGTACGTTTCGGTCCGGCTCAAAGCCGAAATCGATGTCGTGGCCTCGTATGAGAGGGCACAAGGCGGCGCCGATATTGCAATCGGCTACCTGCCTCCAAGCGAATGGCCATCCGATGCGACAGTCTTGCTCGACGAGTCCCTCGTTGCGGCAGCGACACCGGAGTATCTTCGCGAGCACCCGCCGGTGTTGGACGCTCGTTGGCTCCAAAGCGTGAGGCTGTTACATGACGTGGAACCGTGGGCGGGCGCCCCCGAATTCGTCGAATGGCAAACTTGGCTGCGTTGCATGCTGCCCGGCTTGGATGATGCGGCCGACGGCCCGCACTTCAATTTCAACCTGTCGAGTCTGGCCATCAGCGCTGCGCTGAACCATCAAGGCGTCGTGCTCGCGCGAACCGCGCTGATCGATGAGGAACTAACGGCCGGCCGGCTCATCGATATCTTCCAATGCCACGTTCGTGCGCCCGCGCAATACGTGCTGCTTTGCCGTGATCGAAGCGACCCTCACGCCACCGCGTTCGTCGATTGGCTCAGCGCGGAATGCACGCGCTTCGAGCAAGCGCGCGCGGGGCGAAGCGCGCCGAGCTGTCGCGATTCATCCTTGTGAAACTTGTCAGGAAGATGATTCGGAACTGGCCGCTGTGCTTCGCCGACGATCGCAAGCGAGCCTGACAGACATAGCGTGAAGGCCCGTCGAGCATGGCGACGAGCCGGCTGCACCTACCGCGTGCAACGTGTTTGCATGCAAGTTCCGAAACTCGTCTTCCGGAGGTGTTCATGGCGAATCAACTGGGCAACATCAAGCACATCGTTCAATTGATGCTTGAGAACCGCTCGTTCGATCAAATGCTCGGGTTTCTTTATGGTGGTAAGCGTGTGACGCCGTCAGGCGCATCGTTCGACGGCTTGACCGGCGATGAAACGAATCCTGACGATAGCGGGCGCAGCATCCCGGTTACTCAGATCACCGCCGATATGCCCAATGCGTATTTCAAACCGGGCGCAGACCCGGGCGAGGGTTTTTACAACACGAACATGCAGCTTTTTTCGACGACGCATCCCGCGTCGGGCGCCAAACCTGGCAATCGCGGCTTCATCGTCAACTTCAAAACCGCGATCGATTACGATTTAGCGCACCACTATAGCGATTCGCTGCCGGGCACCCAACCGGCGGACATCATGCTGATGTACACGCCGGACATGCTGCCCGTCATGTCGACGCTCGCGCGCAGTTATGCCTTATGCGATCAGTGGTTCGCATCGGTTCCGACGCAAACCGTGCCGAACCGCGCGTTTGCGTCCGCGGGCACATCTCAGGGGCGGCTCGATAATCATGTCAAGTCATTCACGTGCCCGAGTATTTTCGGGCGCCTGAGCGACAACAAAATCGATTGGGCGATTTTCGGCTACAACCGCCCACCGCTGACGCGTACCGACTTCCCCGATACGCTGAATGCCGACGAAAGTCATTTCGGACTGTTCGACGAGTTTCAGCGCCGTGCCGCATCGGGCACGCTGCCGGCCTATACCTTTCTCGAGCCCGATTTCAGCGCAAGCGGCAACAGTCAGCATCCGAACTACGATGTCGCGAAGGGGGAGCAGTTCCTCCTTCAGGTTTATCGCACGCTTCGAAGCAGCCCGGCGTGGAACGATACTTTATTCATCGTCACCTACGACGAGCATGGCGGAAACTTCG
>NZ_JBQCDN010000060.1:0-5326 GCF_051961175.1 Trinickia sp.
GCAGGAACTGCTGATAGTCGTCCAGATCGCCGTCGAAGGGCTCGACGCCGCCCTTGGTGACCAGCCAGAACTCATCACATACCGCACGTAGCAGGGCCCGGTCGTGACTGACCAGCATCACCGTGCCTTCGAATTCGTTGAGCGCCATGGCGAGCGCTTCGCGTGTGGCCAGGTCGAGGTGGTTGGTCGGCTCATCGAGCAGCAGCAGGTTGGGACGCTGCCACACGATCATGCACAACACGAGCCGCGCCTTTTCGCCGCCGCTCATCGTGCTAACCGCTTGATGGACCATGTCGCCGCTGAAGTTGAAGGTGCCGAGGAAGGTGCGAAGCGACTGTTCGGTTCCACTCTGGCCAGGGGCGCGCATGTGAGCCGGCGTGTCCTTCGCAAGGCGAATCATGTGTTCCAACGGCGTGTCGAGCGGGCGCAGCACGTCGAGCTCCTGCTGTGCGAAATAGCCGATGTTCAGACCTTTGCCTTCGCTGATTTCGCCGGCGATCGGCGCCAGCGCGTGCGCCACCGTCTTTACCAGCGTGGACTTGCCTTGGCCGTTGGCGCCGAGAATGCCGATCCGCTGCCCGGCCAGCACCGAACGGTTGATGCCCCGCACGATGACCGTGGGTGCTGTGCCCGGCGGTGCGTCGGCCGGGGCGGGGTAGCCGAAGCTCGCGTCCAGCATCGACAGCAGCGGGTTCGGGATGTTGAGGGGCTCCTTGAACTCGAAGTTGAACTCCGCGTCGGCAAGTACCGGCGCGATCTTCTCCATCCGCTCGAGCGCCTTGACCCGGCTCTGGGCCTGTTTCGCCTTCGATGCCTTGGCCTTGAATCGGTCGATGAATTTCTGCAGATGAGCGATCTTGTCCGCCTGCCTGGCCACCGCGGCCTGCTGCAACACGAGCTGCTCGGCACGCATGTCCTCGAACTTGCTGTAGTTGCCGCCATAACGTACGAGCTTCGCGTTGTCGACGTGCACCGTCACCTCTGTCACCGCGTCGAGGAATTCGCGGTCGTGGCTGATTGCGACCATCGTTCCCTGATAGCGCTTGAGCCAGGCTTCCAGCCAAACGAGCGCGTCGAGGTCCAGGTGGTTGGTTGGCTCGTCGAGCAGCAGCAGGTCGGACGGGCACATGAGCGCGCGCGCCAACTGCAGCCGCATGCGCCAGCCGCCGGAGAAGCTGTTGACCGGCTGGCTAAGCTGCGCAGCACTGAAGCCAAGGCCCAGGATCAGCGCTTGGGCACGTGCGGGGGCATCATGTGCGCCGGCGTCGTGCAGGGCCATGTAGGCGTGCGCCATGCGCATGCCGTCGTCACTAGCCTCGGCGGCGGTTACTTCGGCCTGCGCGGCCAGTAACACCGTGTCACCCTCGATGACGAAGTCGGTCGCGCTCTGCTCCGTCTCCGGCATCTCCTGGGCGACCTGGCTCATCTTCCACGCGGCAGGAATCGAGAACTCGCCGCTGTCTTCGTGCAGCGTGCCGTTGAGAAGGCCAAAGAATGACGATTTACCGGCGCCATTGCGGCCGACAAGACCAATCTTTTCGCCGGGCGTGAATGTGATAGACGCGCGGTCGAGTACGACATTGACGCCGCGGCGCAGCGTGAGATTACGGACGGAAATCATAAGGAGCTACTTCGGAGAGGATTGGCATGATAGCCCAGCGGACGTCCAGGACTGCCTATTTTCGGGTCCTCTTGCGCTTTGCGGCGCCCACCGGCAATCAAGCGAGGTAGGCGTTGGCGCATCACGCGTACCGGCTGCGGGGCCAGCGAACATGGCGGTGAATGGCAGATCTTGGCCCGAACGGCCGCCGGCGCTGTTCCGGACACAGTGCTCGCTAACTATGTCATTGATCCCTGCTGCCGTCGCCATGCGCATCGCGGAGTCTTCGCCGTCATGCTGCGGCCCGACGCCGCCACCCTCAACGCACGGTGGCGCAAATGCGTGCTGCGAGCGCATGACGAGTTCGTTACACGGGCTCGCTTGGGCGGCAAAAGCGCGGGTGGTGTTGGGGGCGCTGTGGAGCAGATTTCGGTTCGCCAAGCTCGCTCCCGGACTGCTCGATGGGGGCAGCAATCGTCTGAGGGCGGACTAGGTGAGAAGGACAGCGAGACGACCAGGAACCCCCAAGCGGGGGCGGGGGTGCTCCCTCATTGCGAACTTCGGGAGGCCGTCGCAGAAGCTGTCTCACCTTTGCCTTTGCTTCCCCGAGTGCGTCCAATCGAAGCGATACGATCAGCCTGGCTATTAGAGGCCGAGATCTGACAAGCCGGGATGATCATCCGGACGGCGGCCGAGCGGCCAATGGAACTTCCGCTCTTCTTCCTTGATTGGCAAATCGTTGATGCAAGCGTAGCGATTCACCATCAGACCGTCCTCGCGGAACTCCCAGTTCTCGTTGCCATAGGACCGGAACCAGTTACCAGAGTCGTCACGCCATTCGTAGGCGTAACGCACGGCGATCCTGTTACCAGTGAACGCCCACAGCTCCTTGATGAGACGATATTCGTGCTCCTTCGACCATTTGCGCTCAAGGAACCCTCGGGCTTCATTGCGGCCGTTTGCGAATTCAGCACGGTTGCGCCAGCGAGTATCCAGGCTATATGCGAGGGACACTTTGGCAGCGTCGCGGGTGTTCCAGCCATCCTCGGCCAGGCGCACTTTCTCGACGGCGGATTCGCGAGTGAAAGGAGGGAGCGGCGGACGGATTTCAGTATTAGTCGACATGGTATTACCTCAGTGGTTGGTGGATGAAGACCCGAGACCCGGCCGAAGGTTGAATAAGAGCAGTGCTGCGAGTCCTTGATCGCTCGGTCTGGCGATTAGCCCGTGTACATGGCGGACTTCGCTCGCTTACGCCGCAAAGGTGATGTAACCGCCAGAGTGCGTCATGATGTGCGCCCAACGCACGGCCGCGTACAGGCCCTCGGCGCACGCAAAGTCGCTGCCGTCAATCGCGACGACCCACTCGTCTTCTTTGAGGCGTAGCGCGAGTCGTTGGTGGTCGACCAGATCGCTGTACCAGCGCCATGTGGCTAAGTTTGACTCGTCCGACTGCAGAGCTTGATGAAGGACAGCGACTTCGTAATGTGAGTGGCTCATGACAGTCTCCGTGAAGTACCGACCTTTATATGATGTAGACCGGTCTGTATCCGATGGGCGACGCGATTGCCCGGGTTCGGTTCGTTCGCTAGGCAAACTAGTGAGCGAATCGTTACGACTGAATGTGGCGAGAATGAAGCACGCGGACGTGCCAGGACTTGCGCGATGCTTCAGATCGCGTGGCGTCTAGTATCCGCGCTGCCGTTGGACGGCTATTGGCCGAAATAGATTGGCTGCATGCCGTCGTTGTCGACGTGACGAGCAGTCTTGGGAACACCCGCTGACGACGAGCCTGCCTCGGCGACACCGCCATAGCTCGCATCCCCGCGTTGCGCTGCCAGGCGTGCTTCGGCCGCCTGAATCTTGGCGGGGTAGGTGGGGTCTTCTCCACGAGACTGGTCGTAGCCCACAGCACGCAGTTGCGCGAGTTCCGCGTGAACCTGGGCGCGAGTCAATCCGGACGTGTCAGTGCCTGCGAAAACGGGGCTGGTGACAGAGGCAGCGATAACGAGTACCGCAAGGAAGCGAGATTTCATGATTCTCTCCAAAGAAACAGTGACGACGGAGCAAGAATGCATCAATCCGGCTATAGGGTCTAAGACCGATATCCTATGTTCTCTATAGGCTGAGCTAATAGTTTTGGTGATGGGTTGAGAAGCCCGTTTTCTGACCAGACTGCAGCCTTCTCGGAATGCGCCGTTGCTAGCTTCCGTCCCGCGATTGCCGAATCTAGGCCCGGTGCTCGAGTTGCTTAGTGCCAACCCCGGCTGTCTTCAACGCCGCGTAAATCACAATCCAGTTCCTGGCCGAAGTCGAGCGCCCACTCCTCACCTCACCGTCTTACCGCACGGTCATGCTCGTCAGCTGAAGCTTTGCGATGCCGACACCGCCGGCGCGGGTTGTGCGAAGTGGCGTAGGTGTCGGAGCTAACGGAGAGCGCGTTAGGTGTCGATCTCTTCGCTTCGCGCGTCGCGCGCCGCGATCTCCATTAGCGTCGGAAGTTCTCCGTCAATTCCATCAACACCTGGACGAAGGCCTTGCTCGCTGCCGTCCGATACGCGTCCTTGCGTTGCAGCAGCACGGCCGTGCGCGTCGGCAGCGGCGGGTCGAGCAGCACGGGGTGCAGCTCGGTATGCTCGCGCGCGATGCCGTCGGGCAGTACGGTTGCGAGCTGCCCACGCCGCACGATCTCGACGATCGCACTGATCGAACTGACGTCGATGGCAACCTGCGGGAGAATCCGGTTCTGCGTGCAGTATTCGTCGATGTAACGCCGCGTCGCGAACGCCTTGTTAAGCAGCACCAGCCGTTCGTTGGCGAAGTCCTGCGCGGACAGCGGCTTGCGGCGCGTCGCGCGCGCATGGCCGCCGCCGACGACGAGGCTCAGCGTCTCGCGAAACAACGGCTCGCTTTCGATTTCCGCGGTGTGGACGGGCTCGAACGCGATGCCGGCGTCGAGCCTGTCATCGGCGAGCTGCGCTTCGATCTGATCCTGCGTGATTTCCTGAATGTCGATCGCGATGCCGGGATGCAGGCCATAAAAACGATCGATCACGGGCCCCACGAGATACGCCGTGAAGGTCGGCGTCACGGCAAGGCGCAGATTGCCGCGGCTCAGTTCGCCGACGTCATGTATCGCCCGCACGCCGGCATCCAGATCCTGTAGCGCGAGCTTCGCATAGCGCATCCACGCCGCGCCCGCATCCGTAAGTTGCACGTTCCGCCCCGAACGGTCTAGCAGCTGCGTGCGCAGCGTCTCTTCCAGTTGCCGTATCTGCTGCGACAGCGTGGGCTGCGAAACGTGCAGCGCCTCGGCGGCGCGCGTGAAATTGCGGTGTTCCGCGACAGCCAGGAAATAACGGATATGGCGCAACAGCATGGCGAATTCCTCGTCCTCGAATAACTATTGGTGTTGCCTATGGTGAGCATCATAAACCCGTCTTGGACACTATGACGGAACGGGTTCATTCTCTGTTCAACGCATCGCACTGAGCGACACGGCAACGAACGCAGATTGAATGGAGCAGACCATGAAAGAGATCATCGACGGTTTTCTGAAGTTTCAGCGGGACATCATGCCCGCGCGCAGGGAGTTGTTTCGCAAGCTGGCCACCAGTCAGACGCCGCGCACACTGTTCATTTCCTGTTCCGATAGTCGCATGGTTCCCGAACTGGTCACGCAGCGCGAACCGGGCGATCTGTTCGTGATCCGCAATGCCGGCAACA
>NZ_JBQCDN010000061.1:0-4880 GCF_051961175.1 Trinickia sp.
CCTCGAGAAGCGTAAGAAGAAAGCGGGCGCGTAACTTTTCCTACAATGGAACGACGATGTACGACTTGTTGAAAACCATCGACGACCCGGCGGATTTGCGCCGCCTCGACCGCCGTCAATTGAAGCCACTCGCCGACGAGCTGCGTGCGTACGTGCTCGACAGCGTGTCGCAGACGGGTGGGCATTTGTCGTCGAATCTCGGCACCGTCGAGCTGACGATTGCCTTGCACTATGTGTTCGAAACGCCGCACGATCGTATCGTCTGGGACGTCGGCCATCAAACCTATCCTCATAAGATTCTGACGGGGCGTCGCGACCGGATGTCGTCGCTGCGTCAACGCGGCGGCATTTCGGGCTTCCCGCGCCGCAGCGAATCGCAGTACGACACGTTCGGCACCGCCCATTCGAGCACGTCGATCTCGGCGGCGCTCGGCATGGCGATCGCCAGCAAGCTCGAAGGCATCGACCGCTTCTCCATCGCCGTGATCGGCGACGGAGCGATGACGGCCGGCATGGCGTTCGAAGCGATGAACAACGCGGGCGTGTGCGACGATGTGCCGCTGCTCGTGATCCTGAACGACAACGATATGTCGATTTCGCCGCCCGTCGGCGCGCTCAATCGGCACCTGGCCCGGCTCATGTCGGGGCGATTCTATGCGGCCGCCCGTGCGGGCGTCGAGCGCGTATTGCGTGTTGCCCCGCCGGTACTCGAACTGGCTCGCAAGCTCGAAGAGCACGCGAAGGGCATGGTGGTGCCGGCCACGCTGTTCGAGGAGTTCGGGTTCAATTACATCGGCCCGATCGACGGTCACGATCTCGATTCGCTGATCCCGACGCTGCAAAACATCCGCGAATTGCGCGGGCCGCAGTTCCTGCACGTCGTCACGAAGAAGGGGCAAGGCTACAAGCTCGCCGAAGCTGACCCGGTGCTCTATCACGGCCCGGGCAAGTTCAACCCGGCCGAGGGCATCAAGCCGAGCACGGCGCCTTCGAAGAAAACGTACACGCAAGTGTTCGGGGAATGGCTGTGCGATGCGGCCGAACTCGATTCGACCGTCGTCGGCATCACGCCGGCCATGCGCGAGGGTTCGGGCATGGTCGAGTTCGAAAAGCGCTTCCCGGATCGCTACTACGACGTGGGTATCGCCGAGCAGCATGCGGTGACGTTCGCAGGCGGTCTGGCGGCGGAAGGGCTCAAGCCCGTCGTCGCGATCTATTCGACGTTCCTGCAGCGCGGCTACGATCAACTGATTCACGACGTTGCGTTGCAGAACCTGCCCGTGGTGTTCGCGATCGATCGCGCGGGTTTGGTCGGTGCAGACGGCGCCACGCACGCCGGCGCATACGATCTCGCGTTCCTGCGCTGCATCCCGAATATGACGGTGATGGCGCCTGCCGATGAAAACGAGTGCCGTCAAATGCTGTACACGGCGCTCCAGCAGCCGAATCCGACGGCGGTGCGATACCCGCGCGGTGCGGGCACGGGCGTGGCGACGGTCAAGCAGATGACGGCGCTGCCGGTCGGCAAGGGCGAGATTCGTCGTCAATCGACGGCACCGAAGGGCAGCAGGATCGCCATCCTGGCGTTCGGCACGATGGTCGCCCCAGCGTTGGCCGCGGCAGAAGCGCTCGATGCCACGGTGGCCAATATGCGGTTCGTGAAGCCGATCGACGCCGATCTCGTGCGTGAGCTCGCGCAAACGCACGATGCCATCGTCACGGTTGAGGAAGGCTGCATCATGGGCGGCGCCGGTTCGGCTTGCGTTGAATCCCTACTTGCCAATGGGGTTGTTCGCCCCGTACTACAATTGGGCCTCCCCGATAGCTTCATCGATCACGGCGATCCCGCCAAGCTGTTGGCGGAGTGCGGCCTCGACGGCGCGGGTATCGAAAAATCGATCCGAGCGCGCTTTGTCGAGCCGGCGGCCAAGCTGGCGGCGCAGCGCGTTGCCTGATCTGGACTGGCCGTATAAGCGGCCACTGTTGCACGCACAGTTAGATGCACGCATGGGCCTTCGGGCCCATGTTTCGTTATTGGCGCGCGAACTGCACCGGCTCTTGCCTGCCGGCGCTTCGGCGGCGCTCACTAGGACAAAACAACGATGAACCAAATGAATCCCGCCTTCGTGATGCCTGACGTGCAAAGCACCGTCGACACGCGGCAGATTCCAATTCAGCGAGTCGGGGTGAAAGGTGTGCGCCATCCGTTGACGGTGCGCACCGCGACTGGCGACGTGCAGCCGACGGTGGGTACGTGGAATCTCGACGTCCGCCTGCCGGCCGATCAGAAGGGCACGCATATGTCGCGTTTCGTGGCGCTGCTCGAGGGGAACAAGGCGCCGCTGGAACCTTCGTCGTTTCGAAAGATGCTGACTGAAATGCTCGATAAGCTCGAAGCCACGGGTGGCCGCATCGAAGTGACGTTCCCGTACTTCGTGCCGAAAACGGCGCCGGTTTCGGGGGTGTCCAGCCTGCTCGATTACGAGGTCACTTTGGCCGGGCAAGCGCACGACGGCGAAGCCCGCACGTTCCTGCGCGTGCTCGTGCCGGTGACGAGCCTGTGCCCGTGTTCGAAAGAGATCTCCCAATACGGCGCACACAATCAGCGTTCGCACGTCACGATCGAAGTCGAACTCGTCGCCGACCTGCCGGTTGAAGCACTGATTCGGATGGCCGAGGAAGAGGCATCGTGCGAACTGTGGGGATTGCTTAAGCGCCCCGATGAGAAGTTCGTGACGGAGCGCGCCTACGAGAACCCGAAATTCGTCGAAGATCTGGTGCGCGATGTGGCGCAGCGTCTGAACGCGGACGAGCGCATCGTGTCGTACGTGCTCGAAGCGGAAAACTTCGAGTCGATCCACAACCACAGCGCGTATGCCGTCATCGAGCATGACAAGCGCGTGGGCGCTTCGGCGGTTTGACGGCGGATGTGACCTTCTGCGGAAACCCGGTTGGGGCATTCCGCGCTTTCGTCGCCCAAGGGGCTGGCGGCAGCACCTGCACGATTCGAAGGCGAGCCCAGTTGGCATCTGGCCGCCCTCGCTCGAAGTGTCAGCCCGCCGCTTTGCCGTAGAACGTAGCGCTTAGCGTTGCGCCCCTCGGCATCCGTTCCCGAGATTTTCCTGGATACCGAACAAATTTCGATATAAAAGATCCTTGTTCGATATATCGGAAATGGGGTATATTGAGCGCCAACATCCGAAATGACGGATGCGTGGTCGCGATCGGTCTGTCGTTTGGCTCATGGACAGGCTATCGCAGTTGTGCGTTGATGTGGCCGGCGGTGTACCGCGTCGAGGCTGCATCAAACATTGAATTGCATCCAGAGTTAGTACCGATTGGTACAAACGCCAACCTGCCTTCCCGGGCAAGGTGGTTGCCTCAAGGCGATGCGGCCGATGGTCGGCAACGAAGCGGGAACAGCCTGGCTGCACCGGTTCGATCTTCAACGTTCTCCGGAGTGGCTATGCATCAAGATATTTCTTCGCAACCTACCGCAACGGCCGACGACATCTGGTCGCGCTGTCTCCCAGGCTTCAAGTTGACTCACCGGATCTATCTCGTCGCTGACGATAATCTGGAGGTCGTCGCATCTGCGGCCTCGCGTCTACATCGCGAACGTGTGTCAGTCAGGAGTTGGGCAATCACGAAGAGAGACGGTGTCTTCGAGCATAAGATTGCGTTTGACGATGTGGGCGAGCGCCAGGCTAGAACGTTGCGCGAGCAACTTCTTGAGATCGAGCACGTTTTGCGCGCACGCCTTGAGCACAGCTTTGCCCGCGGACGCGAGTGAAATGACCTGGACGAGGAAGTCGCGGCAGTTTAATCGCCGCCGATCGTCGACCATCTCACCCGCTATCGCGCGAGCGACGACAAATCCCAGCGCGGTTTGACCGTAAACGCGTAATCCTTATTCGCCTGCTCGGGCCAGCGCCGCAGCCGGAGCGCGCCCGCCAGCGCGATCATCGCGCCGTTGTCGGTGCACAGCGAAAGATCGGGGTAGTGCACGTCGAAGCCGCGCTTTTTGGCGGCGGCCGACAGGGCTTCGCGCAATTGCCGATTCGCGCCCACGCCGCCCGCCACGACAAGCCGTTTCAGCCGCGTCTTCTTGAGGGCGGCCAGCGATTTCGCGACGAGCACTTCGACGGCCGCATCGACGAACCCTCGCGCCAGATCGGCTTTCGCCTGTTCGCAGACATTGGCGCCCAGGTGTTTCGTTTGCGTGAGGACGGCGGTCTTCAAGCCGCTGAAGCTGAAATCGAGATCGCCCGAGTGAAGCATCGGGCGCGGCAGCGTAACGGCGCCCGGCGTGCCGTATTCCGCGAGACGCGAGACTTCCGGGCCACCCGGATAGCCGAGGCCCAGCAACTTGGCTGTCTTGTCGAAGGCTTCGCCGGCGGCATCGTCGAGTGTTTCGCCGAGCGTTTCGTACACGCCGACATCCGTCACGCGCATAAGCTGCGTATGGCCGCCCGAGACGAGCAGTGCGACGAATGGAAACGGCGGCGGCGCTTCGACGAGCAGCGGCGACAGCAAATGACCTTCGAGATGGTGGATGCCGACCGTGGGTTTGTCCCAGGCCATTGCCAGCGCATTGGCGATGCTCGCGCCGACAAGCAGCGCACCGGCGAGCCCGGGGCCCTGAGTGAAAGCGATGGCGTCGATGTCGGTGCGGGACGCGCCGGAACGCTCAAGGACATCCTCGAGCAAGGGCAGGGCGCGGCGAATGTGATCGCGCGACGCGAGTTCGGGCACGACGCCGCCGTATTCGCGGTGCATGGCGATTTGCGAATGCAGGGCGTGTGCGAGCAGGCCGCGCTCGGTGTCGTAGAGCGCGAGCCCGGTTTCGTCGCACGAGCTTTCGATGCCGAGAACGAGCA
>NZ_JBQCDN010000062.1:0-5719 GCF_051961175.1 Trinickia sp.
CAATCGCGATAGCTTTTCGAGAGCTCGGGCGAACGGGTGGCCAGGGCCCGCACCGCGCCGGCCACGATCGAGAACCCGCGGCCCGCGGCTCCGGCGCGGGCGGCTTCGATCGAGGCATTGAGCGACACCATCACCACATGATTGACGATGCGCGCCAGCTCGTGGTTCTTGCTGTGCATGTCCTGGTTTTGCGCCATCAGCGAGATCATCTGCTCATGCCAGCGCTCGAACGTCGCTGCAAACTGCTTCAAGCGCGCCGCCTCGCCCTCGATTTTCTTTGCATGTGCCAACCCATCGTCCCGGCGGGCCTGAGCGGCGCCGAGCGCGGCGCGGGCCTCGGCCGCGCTCGCCGATTCAGACGCGAGCGCATCCGAGAGCCTTGCGATCTCGGCCGACAGCTCGTCGATACGGGTCTCGCGCGCCACTATCTCGCGTGCGTGGCGTGCCGTCTCCTCGTCGTGCACGTCGCTCAAGCGAGCCATCGCTTCGTCCTGCCTGCGCGCCGATACAGCGCTGAGGCGCTTTTGCATAATCCATACGGCCAGCGCCGCGAGTACCGAGCAGGCCACTGCCACCATCCACATCATCCAATCCGTTAGAACCACAGCTATCCCCGACTCGAACTACCCGACTTGCTCATGCTGCTCAGAGGGCTCGGCACCGCGCGGTCGCTCGGCACCACGCTTTATGCCAATGCGTCGTCACGCGCCGCTTTCGACTCCTGGCCAACCGGTGCGCCGAGACTATCGACCACCCACGCCTCGGGCAGATGCACGATCGTCTGAAAGCGACGGAAATCGGCACCGCGCCGATCGTCCGTGAAACGCAATTCGATCCGGCCGTGCTCGCGCTCCAGCATCTCCTTGACCGCATCCATGCCCACACCGCGTCCCGAGACTTCCGTCACCGCCTTGGCGGTCGAGAACCCGCCGCGAAAAATGAGCGCCGCGACGGCTTCATCGTCGATCGCTTCCGTCGACGCGATCCAGCCGCGCTCCGCGGCAATCGCGCGAATGCGCGCCAGCGCCAGGCCGCGGCCGTCGTCGCTGAGCGTCAACTGCAATGCGCCCGCATCGACACCCACTTCGAGCTCGATCGTCCCTGCCTCGCGCTTGCCCGCCGCCAGGCGTTCGTCGGCCGGCTCGATGCCGTGGTCGACGCTGTTGCGCAGCAGATGCATAAAGACGTCGCGCAACGCAGCGCTCGCATGCCGGCGCAGGCGATAGCCGTTGTCGTCGATGGTGACCATGGGTGCGAGCTTGCCGAGTTCCTTGGCGAGCGAAGGCAGCGATTCGAGCGGTCCCGACAGCGCTTCGCCGAAGCTTTCCGTATCGAGCAGGCGCAGCGTGCGGCGCACCGCGTCGCGCATGGCGATGAGCCCTGCCATGTCTCCATCGCGCACCGACTCCACGCGACCCAAGCTCTCGTCGATGTGCGCCCGGTCCACGACCATGTAGCGGCCGCCCTGCGCGCGATGCGCGATCCCGCCCGGCCCCTTGCGGCCGAGATTAACCTCGTTGATCGTCGCGTAATGTTCGACGGCTTGCTTCACGCGTGCGAGCTCGGCAATCGACGCTTCGCGGTCCCAAGCTTCGCCGGCCCCCAGCCGCCGCATTTCGTCATAACGCTGCTCGGCCTCGTGCACGATCGTCGTCAAATGGCGCAGCCCGTACGTGCGCGCGTTGCCTTTGATCGTATGCATGTTGCGGAACAGTTCGGCGACGGCCGATTCATCCGCATGCTCGTGCTGACCGATGATGCGTTCGTTCTCGTGGATGAACCCCTTCGCGCTTTCGACGAACTGATGGAACTTCTCCTGGCTGACCGACAGAATCTCGCCGATCATTTCCAGCTGACGCTTTTGCTCCGTCGATTCGGCCGTGAGGCGTCGCAGTTCGGTCACGTCGCGCACGCACAGCATGAGGCGCATGACGGTATCGGTGTCGTCGGTAATCGCCGACCAGCTCAGATCGAGCGTCTTGGTCCGCCCGTCCGGCATCGTCTTCACCACTTCGTTCACCAGCAAATGCTCGTTGAACGCGAAATTGATGGCGTCTTCACCGATACACGCATGAATCGCGGCTTCGACCTGCGAGCGCGTATCGGCATCGAGGCTCGTCTCGCCGAACACGAGTGACATGACATCGCGGCTCGCGATATCTTCGGACTCGAAGATCGCCTCGAGGTAAGCCGAGTACTCGCCATGCACGAGGCCTCCATCGACAACGGTCAGGATGCCCTGCTGCATGTTCTGCAGCATCGCTTGAATATCGGCCGTCTTCTGCTTCAGCTGCATCGAGCTTTGCTCGATCTTCTCGATCATGTCGTTGAACGCGACGATCGATCGGCCGATTTCGTCCATCCGCTCGACGGGCACGCGCCGCGTGAAGTCCTGATTCGAGGCGATTTCGCTCATCTCCGATTGCATCCGCGTGAGCGGCCGCGTGATCTGGCGATAGAGCAGCAGACCGATGACGGACAACAGCAAGATCGCCGCGGCCGTCTCGCCGCCGATCGCGGTCGTCGTCGTCGCGAGCATGCCGTTCAGCGCGCCGATCGCACCGTCCTTCTGGCGGTTCTTTTCGATGCGCATCGTCTCGACGATGCCTTCGAGTTCGTTGCGATACTCGCCCACAGCGGCGAACAGGAACGCTTGGGCGAGCGCGTCCTTGCCCGATGCCTTCATTTGTTCGGTTTGGTCGATGGCCGAGAAGTAGTTCGCCACGCTTTCGCGCGCCTGCGCGACGAGGCCCTGTTGGGCATGGCTCGCGGCGGCCTTTGCCTGTACCTCGAGGGCGTCGCGCAGCGCGGACTCCTTCGCCTTCAACTGCGCTTGCGCCTGCGAAACCATATTGGCATCGGGCGCGTAGACGAGCGTCATCGTCGCGAGTTGAACGTCTTTGACTTCCGAAACCAGATCGGCCGATGCCAGTGCGCTCGGCACAACGCCTTGCGTGACTTGACGCACTTCCCCCGCACTGCGGCGCGCTTGATAGGTCGCATAGCCGCCGATCGCCGCGAGCGCGACGAACATGAGCAGCACCAGCAATGTGATGCGATGACGGATCGTCATGTGGAACCCCGATGCGTGGTCTTATCGCGCGTGCCGTTGCCGCGCGACATATTCGTTGTGAGTCAATCCTTACATCATTGGGGTAATTATCGAGGCAGGCTCGTGACGAAGTGATGACTGACAAGATCGAGGAGGAAACAGCGAATATCCGGCGACGCAAACGATACAGCGTGGATACCGACACGTTTTAGGTGTTCGGAAATCGTGCATACGCGCAAAGACACCGCGCGCGTAAACGAACAAGGCCGCTTGCAGTCTCCCCGCAAGCGGCCTTCGATGAAGCCGATAAAACTAACAGTCAGTCACTCACTCAGCGGGATGCGTAGCGCAACGCCGAAAGCATACCGAGGGCGCATGCCCTTCTTCTTACAGTTGCGCCTGCACCCACTCCTTCACGCCTGCGAGCGCCGCCGGCAGTTTCTCCGGATCCGTCCCGCCGGCTTGGGCCATATCGGGCCGGCCACCGCCTTTGCCGCCCACTTGTTGGGCGACGAAGTTGACGAGCTCGCCCGCTTTGACCTTCTTGCTCGCATCGGCCGTCACGCCCGCAATGAGGCTCACCTTGCCGCCATCGACCGCCGCCAGCACGATGGCCGCGTGCTTGAGCTTGTCCTTGAGCTTGTCGACGGTCTCGCGCAGCGTCTTGGCATCCGCGCCTTCGAGCGTCGCGGCGAGCACTTGCACGCCCGCTACCTCGACGGCCTGCGCCGCGAGTTCGTCGCCCTGGCTCGAAGCGAGCTTCGACTTCAGCGCGGCCAGTTCCTTCTCGAGCGACTTGACCTGATCCTGCACCTGTGCGACGCGCTGGGTGAGTTCCGACGGCTGTGCCTTCAGCGCTGCCGCCACCGCGTTGACACGGCTTTCGAGCCCTTGCACGTAGCGCACGGCGTTATCGCCCGTAATGGCCTCGACACGGCGAATGCCGGCGGCCACGCCCGTTTCGGCGACGATCTTGAACAAGCCGATATCGCCAGTGCGATGCACGTGCGTGCCACCGCACAACTCGCGGGAAAAGCCCAGATCGAGCACGCGCACTTCGTCGCCGTACTTCTCGCCGAAGAGCGCCATCGCGCCGCCCTTCACGGCCTCGTCGTACGGCATGACGCGCACGATGCCGGGCGCGTTGGCGAGCACTTCGGCGTTGACGATGTCTTCGACGCGCCGCACCTGCTCGTCCGTCATCGGCGCGTTGTGCGCGAAGTCGAAACGCGTTTTTTCGTCGTCGACGAGCGAGCCCTTTTGCTGCACGTGGCCGCCGAGCACTTCGCGCAGCGCCTTGTGCATCAAGTGCGTCGCCGAGTGGTTGCGCGCCGTGCGGGCGCGGCGGACCGCATCGATTTCCGCCTTGACGACATCGCCCACCTTCAGCGTGCCCTGCTCGAGCGTGCCGTGATGGCCGATCACATCGGCCTGCACCTTCAGTGTATCGGCCACCGCGAAGCGCACACTTGCATTCGCAAGCACACCCGTATCGCCCACCTGGCCGCCCGATTCGGCATAGAACGGCGTGTGGTCGAGCACGATCACGGCATCTTGCCCGTGTTTCACTTCGTCGACGGCCGTTCCTTCGACATACAGCGCGACAACCTTGGCATCGTCGAAAATCGATTCTTCATAGCCGTGGAAGGTGGTTTTCGCACCCGAGTACTCGAGCCCTTGCGCTGCCTTGAACTTGCCCGCCGCGCGTGCCTGCTCGCGCTGACGCGACATGGCTTCGTCGAAGGCCGGCTCGTCCACGGTCATCTCGCGCTCGCGGCAGACGTCGGCCGTCAGATCGAGCGGGAACCCGTAGGTGTCATGCAGCTTGAACGCCAACTCGCCCGACAGCGTCTTGCCGCCCTTGGCATCGAGTTCGGCGAGCGCCGCGTCGAGAATCGACATGCCGTGTTCGATCGTTTCGAAGAAGCGCTCTTCTTCCTGACGCAGCACATCGGTCACGCGCGCCTGCGCATCGGCCAGTTCGGGATAGGCCGAACCCATTTGCGCGACGAGATCCGCCACGAGCTTGTGGAAGAACGAATGCTTGCAGCCGAGCTTGTAGCCGTGGCGGATCGCGCGGCGCACGATCCGGCGCAGCACGTAGCCACGCCCTTCGTTGCCGGGGATGACGCCATCGACGATCAGGAACGAGCAGGCGCGAATGTGATCGGCAATGACCTTCAGCGAGTTGTTCCCGAGATCGGCCACGCCCGTTTCGCGCCCCGCCGCGGCGATGAGCGCCTGGAACAGATCGATCTCGTAGTTGCTGTGCACGTGCTGCAGGACCGCGGCGATGCGCTCCAGGCCCATGCCCGTATCGACGCAAGGCTTGGGCAGCGGCGTCATGTTGCCTTGAGCGTCGCGGTTGAACTGCATGAACACGAGATTCCAGATCTCGATGTAGCGATCGCCGTCTTCCTCGGGCGATCCCGGCGGGCCGCCCCAGACGTCCGGGCCGTGATCGTAGAAGATTTCCGAGCACGGGCCGCAGGGGCCGGTATCGGCCATTTGCCAGAAGTTGTCCGACGCGTAGCGTGCACCCTTGTTGTCGCCGATGCGGATGATGCGCTCGGTGGGCACGCCCACTTCCTTCGCCCAGATGTCATGGGCTTCGTCGTCTTCCTGATAGACGGTGACCCACAGCTTTTCCTTCGGCAGCTGATAGAC
>NZ_JBQCDN010000063.1:0-4728 GCF_051961175.1 Trinickia sp.
AGCTTCGCTTCCTGATATCGGCTGACAAGCCGACGCTGACGGTGAACGGCACGGCCGATTTGACCGATGCGCGGATCATCGACGCTCGCCACGCACCGTTCTTTTCGGCGCAGGCGCTGCACGTCGCCGCAGCGGAACTTCAACCGCTCGCGGGCGTGTACCGGTTCGACGAGATTCGGCTCGACCAGCCGTACCTGCATCTGACGCGCGAACATTCGGGCGCGCTCAGTATCGAGCCGGCGTTCGCTACGCGCGCCGCGACTGCCGCCGCGGCTATGAGCCCCGGCCCCACGGCTAGCGCTTCCGTCTCGGCGCCGGCTTCTGCTTCTGCTTCTGCTTCGGCTCCCTCGGCCGCTGCCGCCTCAACGCCCGGCTTGGCCTCTGCTCCCAGCGCGGCGTCGTCGTCCGCCGGCGAAAGCCCGAAAAATACGGCTCCGCTCGATCTGTCGATCAAGCACCTGGCGCTGAACGACGGCAGCATTGCCATGGAAGACCGTGTCCCCAATCAGCCCGTCTCGCTCGATCTGACGAGCCTGACGGCCACGCTCGACGATTTTTCGACCGTGGGCGCAGCGAAGGCCCGCTATGCGATCCGGACCGCGCTGAAGCAAGGCGGCAACATTGCGGCGACGGGCGTGCTCGGGTTGTCGGCGAAGCAAGCCGACGCCAAATTGACCATCGACAGCCTTGCGTTGCCGCTGGCGCAGCCGTACTTGGACGGCATCATCGGTGCGCGCCTCGCCGACGGCACGCTCGGCGCGTCGCTTCCGCTCGTCGCCGACTGGTCGGGTCCGGCCACGCAATTGCGCGCGGGGGCCGGGGAGTTGACGCTCAAGTCGCTGAAGATCATGGGTCCCGGTACGGCGAAGGGGGCTGCGCCGGCGATCACGCTCGTGCAAGGCCGTGTCGACGTGAAGCGCATCGATGTAGCGGCGCGCTCGGCCGAGATCGAGCGCGTGGAGGCAACGGGCCTCACGGTATCCGGCACCCGCGAGAAGGATGGCCGCATCAGCTTGGCGGAACTCGCTCAATCGCCGCGGCCGAAACAAGAAACACCGCATGCGGCTGTCTCCGATTCGCATGCGACAGAGCATCGGCATCGCGCCGGCGAATCATCGAAGGGTACCGAAGCGAAATCGGCCAACGCACCGGCCGCGGCGCAGCCGGGCTGGCGGTACCGAATCGACGAACTCGTACTGAAAGACGGCGCGGCCGATATCACTGACGAAGCTGCGCCGCGTCCGGCGAAGCTGCATTTCGCGCCGCTCCAGCTCGACGTGCGCAACGTCACCGAGGACTTGAGCCGCCCGCTTGCAATCAAGCTCGAGGCATCGGTGAACGGCAAAGGCACGCTGAACATGAGCGGCGACGTCGTTCCGAATCCGCTCGACGCTACGTTGTCGGTAGAGGCGAACCGGCTGGATCTGTCGGCGGTCGAGCCGTATTTCGGCAGCAACCTCAACGCGAAGATCGCCAGCGCGGAGCTCAACGCACGAGGCCAGTTGAAGGCCGTCATGCCCAAGAACGGCTCGGCGTCTTACGCGTACCGCGGCTTCGCGGCGCTCGTCGACGTCCGGTTGCTCGATCGCATCACTTCCGCACCGCTCGCGGGATGGGGCACATTGGGGATCGGCGGCATCAACGCGCGCTACGACGCCCATGGCATCAACCTCGACGTCGCGCGCATCACGTTCTCGCGCTTCTTCGCGCAGGTGCTGCTCGATGCGCAAGGCAAGCTGAATCTGAACGATGTGCTGACCCAACAGCGCGAGGCGGCGGGCAAGCAAAACGCGTCGGCGAGCACCGCGCAGGCCGCATCGGCGCCGCAGGCCGCTTCGACTGTGTCCACCGCATCGAATACGCCGTCCACGCCGCTGCACGCGCGCATTGGGCAGGTTGTGCTGCAGCAGGGCCACGTCAATTACACCGACGATTTCGTCAAGCCGAATTACAAGGCGGATCTCGAAGACATCACGGGTACGATCGGCGCGTTCGGCACCGACATCACGACGCCCGCGCCCGTGGACATCAGCGCGAGCTTGGCGGACAACGGCCCGATCGCGATTCGCGGCACGGCGAATCCGCTCGCATCCAAGCCCACGCTCGATCTGACCGCCAGCGCACACGATGTCGAACTGAAGAACCTCACCCCTTACTCGCTGAAGTACGCGGGCTATCCCATTGTCAAGGGCAGCCTGAACGTCGACCTGCATTACAAGCTCGACAACGACGTGCTCATGGCGCAAAACCATTTGGTCATCGATCAACTGATCTTTGGCGATCATGTCGAAAACACGACGGAAACGCACTTGCCGGTGAGGCTGGCGATCGCGCTTTTGAAGGATTCGCACGGCAAGATCGACGTCAGCATTCCGGTTTCCGGCTCGCTATCGGATCCGCAATTCAGCTTGGGCAGCTTGATCTGGAGCGCGGTGACGCACTTGATCGAACGGGCCGTCACTGCCCCGTTCTCGCTGCTTGCGAATGCGCTCGGCGGGGGCGGAAGTGATACGGCGAGCGCGGAACATCTGCAGTACATCGCCTTCGCACCGGGTTCGGCCGCGCTCACCGACTCATCGCGCGCGAAGCTCGATACGCTGGCCAAGCTGCTTACTGAAAAGCCCGGAGTGAAGCTCGAGTTGGCCGGGCGCGCCGACGCGAACGTCGATATGTCGGGTCTGCAGTTGGCCTACGTCGACAATCTCGTGAAGCAGGAAAAGGCGAAAGCGACGGGTAGCGGGGGCCAGCCTGTCGATCCGTCCACCGTCACGATCAGTGCGGACGAATACCATCGTTATCTCACGCAGGTCTATAAAGATGCCGATTTCAAGAAGCCACGGAATTTCGTGGGTTTGACGAAGACGCTTCCGGACGACGATATGAAGCGAGCCCTTGCTTTCCATGCGCCGGTCAACGATGCGAGTTTGCACACGCTTGCCGATCAGCGCGCGCAGGCTGTCCGCGACTATCTGAGCCAGAAGATCGACGCGAGCAGGCTCACGGTTTCGCAGCCGCATTTTGGGACAGAGGGGATGAAGGACAACGGCCCGTCGACACGAGTCGATCTCGCGCCGGTGGGTTGACGCGAAACAATAAAGTTTGGCATGGGGGAGGGGAACGTATGCGAATACCAATCCGGAAGCGTGTCCTGTGGCTCGCTGTTGTCTTGGCACTAGGTTCCCAAGCCTCGTTTGCGGGAGACGCCGCGTCCGGTTTCGTCGTCGGACTATTTATGAAGGTTTGCGTCCCCAACATGGGGCAGCCGAGCAAAGTGCAAGCTTGGGCTGAGGATCGGCATTTGCATGAAATTACGGAGCCCGTTCCACTGAAAGTATTTGTCGGAGAGGGATCGCAGGGAAAGGCATGGGCGGTGCCAACCCAATACGGAAGCTTCGCGCTTTCGATTAGGGGGACGACCCAGGCATGCGCAGTCTGGGCAAGGGCAGCTGATCCGGACGAGGTCGAGACCGACTTCAAAAGGCTCATTGAGGGAAGCAAGCGCCCAGGACTGAACGTCACAGTATTCGAAGACCAAGTTTCTTCGAGTCCGGCCGGAAAAGTGCATGAGCTCGTCTATCAGTTGTCAGCGGCTGGCGCACCCACCGGATTTTTATTTACGATGCTCACTGTCGAGCGACCTGGTAGCGCGTTTCAAGCATCTTTGCAGGTCGCTGCAGCAAAAGTTGCTCAATGAGCGACTGGGAATCATTGCCCGCTGGCTTGTCCCTCAACGCGCTAATCGAACACCCGGGCATGAACAAGTTTATGCGTGGAGGCGCACATCCCGGGCGTTGTGCGGCCTGATAGTCTGCGACCTCAAGTTCTATATCGACAGCAGCTCCGGAGATCGCTCAAAACGAGGCTGCGAACAGAAAACGAGAAATATTGAGCATTCCTAATAAATGCCAGTTGCTTCGCAGGAAGAGTTTTCGGGCACTGGCCAGAATTTCACGAACGGAAGCAGTCTCGGGGGCGAAACATGCAAAATCCGGTCGCGCTGGTGCGCCTTCTCGCGTGGTTGGTGGCTGCGCTCGCTACCCCTAGCTTCGCTCAGACACAGCCGCCGGCCCAGCCGGCTGCAATGGAACGCCATGCGCAGGATCCGGCCGTTCGCATGGTGTCTTACAACGAAAAACACGTCATTGGAATCGATGGCAAAGACGTTGCCACGATGGCGATGTCTGTCCGAGTCCTGAAGACCAGCGCGCTGGAAGACGTCAAGCAGAGGACCCTCAGGTTCAGCCGCAGCGCAGAGAAAATGGACGTGCTCGAGGCATATACGCTTAAGGCCAACGGACGTCGTGTGCTCGTGCCGCGTGCAAGCTGGCAGATACGGAGAGACGAGGGACGCAACGGCGCGTCGGCGTTGTTCTCCGACTACAGCAGCATCAGTTTAGTGTTTCCGGATCTGGCGGTAGGAGATACCGCGGTGCTGAAATACCGCAAGTCGACAATCGAGCCGCTTTTCCCCGGCAAGCTTTCGCTCGATCGAAGCTTCGCGCGCAGTCTGGCCATCGACAATGCGGTTGTCAGTGTGGACGCACCAGCGGGGAATGCACCTGCAGTACGCCGCACGACACATGCAGGAAAGCGTGGTGGCCAAGGGCGGACGCCAGTATCTAACGTGGACCTTGCAGAACAAGGTGCCCCAGCTCACCGATCGCAATGACTGGTCGGTCGTCGACCCAGAATCCGAGCCCGGTGTCGCATTGAGCAGCTTCACCGATT
>NZ_JBQCDN010000064.1:0-10475 GCF_051961175.1 Trinickia sp.
GCCCGGCCGATGCGGCCATAGCCGATCAGTCCACAGGTGAGCGAGGCCAGGCGGCGCAGCCGGGCATCGGAGGGAATCCATCGTCCGGCGCGTATCTCGCGGTCGAAGAACACGAGGCCGCGCGTCCACGCCAGAGCGAAACCGATCGCATGGTCCGAGACTTCCTCGACGCAATAGTCCGGCACATTCGTGACTAACACGCTTCTTGCCGTGGCCGCATCGACTGCGATGTTATCGAGCCCGACGCCGAGTCTCGCGACAATCTTGAGGTCGGGGGCTGCCTCGATGGCCTGCGCGGATACCGGTGCCCAGCACGTCAGGATGCCCGCGGGACGATGCTCGCGCACGAGCGCTTCAATCTCGGAGGCGGGCGCCGGCGATGCGGGGCCGCTGATCAAGCGCAAGCCGGCGGATTCGATGATGGCACGCTCCACGCTGTCGTCAGGCCAAGCGTAGTCGGTCAGAAAAACGGTGTCGCTCATGAGGGGCTTCGCTCGCAAACTGGGTGAATTTGTTCAAACGTTAGCACGACAATCGACGACTTGCCAAGCAAGCAGTTTCACGGAGATGGCTGCGACTTTCGCACATTCTTACGCAGTGGGCTTGGCCCAGGGCTATCGAAAACCCCAATTTAAGAAGGGCCACTCAGCAAATATGCTGCATCTCAGTGCTAACGTTCGCGCATAAAGAGCAGGAGGGTGGCAGCCGATAGCACGAAGACGACCTCGACAATCCAACAACGCCTGGAGACATGAATGAAGCGGCAAATCGCACTCGCGATCGGAAGCTGTCTGTGCGCAGCGGCTCACGCCCAAAGCTCGGTGACGCTATATGGCCTGATCGACAACGGCATTTCGTATGTAAGTAACCAGCGAGGGCATAGCGCCGTGTTCGCGTCAACCGGCAATATCGTCGGCGATCGCTGGGGCATGATGGGCACCGAAGATCTAGGCGGGGGCCTTAAGGCGATATTCCGGCTCGAGAACGGGTTTACGGGCACGAACGGAACGCTGCAGCAAGGCGGGCGCTTGTTCGGCCGGCAAGCGTGGGTGGGCATGTCGAACCCCTATGGTACCGTCACGCTCGGACGCCAATACGACTCCGTGGTCGACTATCTTGCGCCGCGGAGCCTGGCTCAAAGCTTCGTCGGCGGGCTCGAGTTCATGCATCCGATGGACAACGATAACTTCGGCGATTTTTTCCGGCTCGATAATGCAGTCAAGTTTGCGAGCGCCGATTTCACCGGGCTGAAGTTCGGCGGGCTTTATGCGTTCTCGAACAAGGCCGGCGATTTCTCTGACAATCGGGCATTCAGCGCAGGGGCGACCTACAGCCGAGGCCCGATTACGGTCAGTGCGGCGTACATGCGCATCGACAACCCTGGCGATGGTGCCGCCGGCGCGCTGGACGGCTCGTCCACGTCGGGCGATGCCACGTTTCACGCCGCGATTCAGCAGGTATGGGGCGTTGGGGCAGGCTACACGATCGGCCCGGCCACGCTGGGGTTCGTCTGGAGTCATTCGCACTACGGCAGCACCAGCGCTGTTTATCGCGGCAGCACGCTGGCGCCCCAGTCGACCGGATTGTCCACCGATCTCACGTTCGATAACTACGAAGCGAACATTCGCTATCTGATCAATCCGGCATGGCTTGTCGCCGCATCGTACACCTTCACTGATGGGCGGTATTCGAATGCGGCCGTGAATGCGAAGCCGCGATGGAATCAGTTCAATCTGATGACCGCGTATGCGCTTTCCAAGCGGACCGACCTTTATCTGATGGCCGAGTACCAGACCGTCAGCGGGGCAGGCTCGACGATATTCAACGGCGCGTTCATCGGCAGCAGTGGCGGGCCATCGTCGACGAATCACCAATTCCTGACCAGTGTGGGACTGCGGCACAAGTTCTAGTCGAAGTCGGCGGCCGGTCCGGCGGGACCGCACCGGCTGCTACGACAATCCGATCCTGAAGCTTGCCGAGTGCCGCATTTTCCGCTTCTTATTCGGCACCATCAGATGGTACGAACGGCTGCCGGGCAGTCGATGCCCCAGCCCGAAAAACTAAGCGGTGCTTTTACTCCTGCTAGCGGCGGACGTTCGTTCCCGCGTGACGGTAAGCAGCTCCCGCGTGCTCCCTCTCATGATGAGCGTCGAGGTGGCGATCGACGAGTACGGCGCGCGCGCGGATTCGCCGTGGCGGATCTGATGCACGAACCAGAGGCCGCACGCGGTCGCCAGATCGTGAACGGGAAGCCCGATCGTCGTGAGCCCTGGGCCCCACCAGCTAAAGCCGACTTCATCGCCGAAGCCTACGACGGAGAGCTGATCCGGAACGCTGATGCGCCGCGCCGTCAGTTCTTCGAGAACGCCCTGCGTGATGCGCACGGAGCCTGCGACTACCGCAGTTGGTGCATTGGCCTGCGACAGGAGCGCGCGTATCGCCTCTCGGCCGAACTCGACCGAGCCGGGCGTGCCGAGCCGTACGAGGTCCGGGCCGGCTTTTCCGCTGCGCGGCAGCGGTTCGAGGGCCTTTTGATAGCCGCGCAAGCGTGCCGCGCCCGTGGGTAGATCGTCGGTCCCGCCGATATAGGCGATACGGCGGTGACCCAGTTCTATGAGGTGATTCGTGGCGTCGTATATCGCCTGCGTATCGTCGATTCCGAAGAACTGATCGCCGATCGCCGATTCCCGGCGAATCAGCTGAACGTGTGGCTGCATCTTGAGCAGCCGTACTGCCTCCCTGTGCGGCTTGGCGGACGGAACGATGATGATGCCTGCCACGTTGGCGCTGGCCAGCTCGCGCAGGTGCTGCAACTCGACCATCCGGTCGTCTTCGGTTTCCGACAGCGTCAGCTGGAAGCCCGCGCCTTGCACGCATTTGGACAACGCGTGGGCGATCGTCGCATAAAAGCTGTTGCGGATGTCGGGCAGGACCAAGCCGATCAGATTGCTCGACACGCCCCGCATCATCCGGGCGGCCAAGTTGGCGACGTAGCCCATTTCGTTCGCGACTTCCGTCACTCTCTTTTTCGTAGCGGCGCTGATCCTCGGGTCGTCGGCGAGGGCGCGGCCTACCGTCGATGGGGAAACCTGGAGCCGGGCGGCGATGTCTTTGATGGTGACCATGACGTTCCAATGAAGGCGATTTCGGAGAAACGATAGCACACTGGGCAACTCTGCTGCTATCGATAGCAATATGAGTACAGTCCGCTACCGGGTCACCGGTTCCGGATGACTTCGTGCTAAGGCTCTCGATCGGTGCTTACGTAAGCATTCCACAGATCGATTGATGCCATTTGACATTGCTAACTTAGCCGCATAATATGCGCTAACGTTAGCACTGTGAATGCATTGAAGATGTGCCGTCGGCGCTACGTTACGGCAGGTCTCGCGGAGGAGCGGAAAGTGTTCGCTGATGAAAGAACGTTGCGTTGCGTGGTGGAGAGATGGTTCGGCAGGAGCGGTGCAGAGCTCGTGCAGGTCAGCCGGATGCCGCCTACCAGGCCCAATCGCAATCGCTGCGTGCGGGTTTCGCTTCCCGGGCACGCGCAGGGCGTCACGATTTTTTTCTTCCGACATGACGACGGCAACTGGAGCGTCATTCCACCGGCAGGCTAGCCCTTCGAATGAGTCTCGTCGCAATGCTCGACGAGCAGCACGACAACCCAAATTCCACGGAGACATTTCATGAGCGCACCACACCACGACATCGGCTACGAGCGCAAGACGCTCGTCCTGCTGGGGCTAGGGTTCGGATTGGTCGGCTTCGACCGGTGGCTGATGGCGCCGATGTTCCCGTACATGATGCGCGACCTGCACCTTGGCTATTCGCAACTGGGTAGTCTGATCGGGTGCCTCGGTGTTGCATGGGGCCTCTGGTCGATCGTGATGGGGCCGGTTTCAGATCGTATTGGCCGCAAGAAGATTCTCGTCGCCACCATGATTGGCTTTTCGCTGCTTTCGAGCTTGTCCGGGTTCGCCTCCGGCTTTATGAGCCTCATGTTGCTGCGTACAGCGATGGGGGTGGCCGAAGGGGCCTTCACCCCGGCGAGCCTCGCGGCGAACAGCGAGGCTTCGCGTCCCGCTCGCCGAGGACTCAATCAGGGGCTGCAACTGAGCATGATTCCGCTCGTCGGGCTAGGCTTCGCGCCCATCGCGGCCACTCAGTTGCTGCGAATCGTGCCGTCATGGCATTGGGTTTTCATGATTTCGGCGGTGCCAGGCCTGATCGTATCCTTCCTCATCTGGCGGTCGTTGCGCGAAGCAGACCGTCGCGGTGCGCCGGCCGGGCATGCCGGCGTCGCCAAGGCGAACTGGACGCAGTTGCTACGGACGCGCAACGTATTGGTCGCCACGGCTGCGATTCTCTGCGCGATGGGTGGCATTTTCGTGATCGGTGCCATGGTGCCGACTTATCTCATCGCGGTTCTTCACCTCGACACGCGCAGCATGGGTTTCGTGGCTTCCGCTATCGGCTTCGGTGGGTTCGCCGGTTCCTTCGCCTTGCCGGGGCTTTCCGACCGGGTCGGCCGCCGGCCGACCGCGCTGTTCGGTTTCGCCGCCGCGACATTGCTGTTGTATGCGTTTTCCCGCACGGCGGCCGATCCGAAGATGCTTTTCGCGCTGCTGTTCGGAGTCTCGATGTTCTCGATCGGATTGCTGTCGCTGCTGAGCGGTCCCGTCGCCACGGAAGCCGCCCCGGCCGGTCTCGTCGCCTCAGCCATCGGGTTTGTGTCGGGAGTGGGCGAGACGTTCGGCGGCGGCGTGGCACCCGCGATTGCCGGATATATCGCTGAGCACTTCGGCCTCGCGCGCACGCTCGACTTCGCTTTCTATAGTCTCGTCGCGGGCGCCTGCGCCGTCGTGTTTCTCGTCGAAACGGCACCTCGTCGCCGTGGGATTGCCCAGGGCGACGGCCATACCGTCCCCGCACCGTCCGGCCACGAATTTTGAACGCTCATGTATCCCGTACTGGTCAACGTTTCGATTGCCGCGTGCCGTCCCTTTCCGGCACTGCTTTTTAACGATCGCGTAATGGCGCTTGCACATTGGAGTTCGGAAGGGCTGCGCGGGACAACGTCAATGCGCGAATTGCTCGACGAGTGGTCCGTCAACATCGATCGACTGCATCGCATATGCGAAGCGGAAGAAACACGGGCATTGATCGTCGAATGCGGATTCGAGTGCTCGGCCTTTCGGCTCCATGCGCCGATTGCACCGCGTCAGGTTTATTGCACGATCGGAAACTACCGCTCGCAGGTGCTGCAGGCAGCGCTCGATGCTGACGGCGGCGAGTTCGACGGCGATCGTCGCGACACCGTCCTCGCCGCGATCGAAAAGCGTCGCAGCGAGGAAATGCCGTACATCTGCATGAAGGGAGCCGGTTCAGTATCGGGACCGTTCGATCCGCTCCTCATCGGGGCGACGTCATCGACGCTCGACTGGGAAGTCGAAATTGGTGTCGTGATCGGCAGGGCTGCGTGCAATGTCGACGTCGCGCATGCGCTCGATTATGTCGCGGGGTATTGCGTGGTCAATGACATCACGTTGCGAGCGGGGGTGTTTCGACAGGACTTGCCGACGCTCGGCACGGATTGGCTGCAATCCAAATCGAGGCGTGGTTGGCTACCGGCAGGGCCGTGGCTCGTGCCGCCATGGAATGTCGACGCTCCCGCCGCACTGCGTCCGTGGCTGACGCTCAACGGTGAGCCGATGCAGGAAGGGATGGCGAGCGACATGATTTTCGGTATCGCAGAGCAGATCGCATATTTGTCTTCGCATACCGTTTTGCATCCGGGCGACTTGATCTGCACGGGCACGCCTGCGGGAATCGGCAGTCATTATGGCCGCTATTTGCGTGTTGGCGATGTCGTGGAGGCGGGCGTGCCGGGACTCGGTGCTCAGCGGGTCGTGTGCGTGGGCGTACAGCGCTGATTGGAGGGGCGAAAAACCATGCGTCAAATGACCGTACGTAAGACAAGGGCAGGGCGAGGAGCCTGCACGCACGCGGGCCAGTGTCTTCATTCGAACAACGACGAGCGCGTCGCGTATACGGGCGGTGCGATCGCGCTGCATTGGATCATTGCCGCGCTGATCTCCGGCGGGTTCGCCCTAGGCTGGGCGATGACCCGCATTCCCGGCATCACGCCCGACAAGCTGCGCTTTTACTCCTGGCATAAATGGATCGGCGTGACGGCGCTCGCATTCGCCGTGCTGCGCATCCTCTGGCGGCTGACGCATCGCGCACCGCCGCTCCCCGATAGCATGGGAATCTGGTCGCGCCGCGCGGCGCATGCCGGCCATTTCACCCTTTATGCGCTGATGATCGCGATTCCGGTGTCCGGCTATCTCTACAGTTCGGCCTCCAACATACCGGTCGTCTATCTAGGCATCGTGCCGCTACCGCCGATCATTGCGCCCGACCCGGTACACAAGATCTGGTTCAAGAGCATCCATATCGCGCTCGATTATGGGCTGCTCGCACTCATTATCGGGCACGTCGCTGCCGCCGTCAAACATCACTGGCTCGACGGCGACGGATTGCTCTATCGCATGATGCCTTTCCTCAAGTAACGAAGGATTTTCGATGAAGACATTGCTTTACCGTTGCGTGGCAGCCGCGTTCGCTGCCATGGCGCTTGCAGCCGCACAACACGCGCTTGCCGAAATGAACCTTGCAAAAAGCACGATCACGGCGATTTCGAAGCAAATGAATGTGCCTGTCGAAGGCGTCTTCAAGAAGTTCAGCGCGCGAATTAGCTTCGATCCGGCCAAGCCGTCAGCCGGCAGCGCACAGCTCACCGTGGATGTCGGCAGCTACGACCTGGGTGACGCAAGCTACAACCGCCAAGTGGCGGGTAATGAGTGGTTCGATGCCAAGGCGTATCCGACGGCGACATTTGTCTCGACTGCGATTTCCGCCGTCGGCGGCGATCGATACCGGGTAACGGGGAAGCTCACGATCAAGGGCAAATCCGAGACAGTTACGGTGCCGGTGACACTCACGCAACGCGACAACATGCAGACCTTGGATGGCATGCTGCCGATCAAGCGCTCTGAATTCAACATCGGTACGGGCGAGTGGAAAGAAACCTCGATCGTCGCTGATGAAGTTGCGATCAAATTCCATATCGTCGCGACGAAGTTCTGACGAGCGATCTGAGTCAACCAGGAGGAGACATGAGCAAACGAAACCTATCCATTGCCGCAGGTCTGATTGCCGCATCGATGTCGGCTACCGCCTTCGCTACCACTTATCAACTCGATCCGACGCATACCTATCCGAGCTTTGCTGTCGATCACTTTGGCGGCGTATCGATCTGGCGTGGCAAATTTACGAAATCGAGCGGCACGGTGACGCTCGATCCGGCAACCAGAACAGGTACCGTGGAGGTCACGATCGATCCAGCCTCGATCGATACGGGCAACACACAGCTCGACCACAATTTGCGTGGAAAGGACGGATTCGACATCGAGCAGTTTCCGAGTGCGACCTACAAGGGCACCCGCATCGAGTTCCGCGGAGACAAGCCGGCTGAGGTGGTCGGTACGCTGACGCTGCACGGTGTAACGCGTCCGCTCGCCCTGAAGATCGATTCATTCAAGTGCTTCGTCAACCCCTACTTCAAGCGCGAAGTTTGTGGCATCGAAGCGAGCGCCCAGTTTAATCGGGCCGACTTCGGTATCGATATCGGGCGAAAGTTGGGCTTCGATATGAAAACGAGGTTGCAAATCCAGGCTGAAGGCATCAGGCAGAATTAGCCGTCGGAGGAGCACCAAGGCGCGCGGCGCGTAATTGAGCCGACGAGCGACGCACGCTTGAAGTATTGACGACGGCGCCGGGGTTGCGATTGCATAGCGGCAACGTGTTGAACGGGCGCTATGGCGGCGCGTCGGGCCGAGCGGATCGGCAATCGGAAAAGGGCAGGTCACTCACGCGCTATTCATGCGCGGCGCTTTGATCGCCGCTCGCGACGTTGTCCGAATAAAGCGCCTGCAAGTAGGCCGCGACCGAACGCATGTCTTGCTCGGACATCTTGTCGGAAAACAACTCCATGGGTTCGCCGCGCGGTCGTTGTCCGTGATTTCGAAAGACCATGAGTTGCTTCACGATGTAATCCGCGTGCTGGCTGGCGAGCCGAGGAATTTCCCCGGCGCCCTCGCCGTGCATGCCATGACAGGCGCTGCACGCTGGCACACCTTGGCCAGGCAGACCTCCGGCATAAATCGCTCGTCCCTTGTCGATCAAGAGAGGATCACCAGACTTCGCGGGCGGCGGCGGTTGACTGGAAAAGTAGGAGGCGATCTGTTGGATTTGCGTCTCGCTCAGATGCCTGAACCCCCACATGTACTTTTTCGCATTCGGGTCCGCGCGACGATGCGCCTTGAAGTCCGTGATTTGGGCGACCAGGTAAGCCTGCTGCTGGGCCGCCAACTTGGGAAACATCGGCGAAACCGATACGCCGTTCGCGCTATGACAGTTCGAGCACACTTGCAGCGCGATTGTCCTTCCGGCAACCGCCGGATTATCGATCGATCGTGACCGCCCGAGGTCATGACAACCGGCCTCGCCGAGCAACACGACAAGCAGCATGAGTCGCGACGTTCGCTTCATTTCACTCCTCCAACGGCTAGCGTGCCGCCGCAAAGTGCGTCACCAGTACGCAGCCCAGAGATAGAGGAGCAGCGTGTCGTTATCCCGCGCGTTGCGCCCTTGTCCGTCGTAGTTCGCGCGTGCACCGAGATACTTGGTGAAGTGCGTGTATTGCAGGCCAACGCGGATGTTCTGCACGGGAATCCAGAAGATTTCCGGCATCCAGCCTTGCGTCGCGGGCGAAGCACTCGCGCTGCCCGCATACGCTGTGCTGTCGCGGCTGCCCGTCACGTTGAAGAACGAAAGGCTGGCACCGTAACGTGCTCGATAGATATAGGAGAACTTCAGCCGCAGCGATTTCAGATTGGCTGAGGTGCTGGCACCGAAAGCAAGGTTGTGCGGATCATGGATGTTCTCGCGGATGTACCTGGCCTGCGCGGTCACGGTGTGCGGTTCCAGCAGATACTGATACTGCGCGTCGAAACCGAGATCCCGAAAACGCGTGACGCCTTGCGAGAACATCGGGAACGCATTAGCGTCGTTCGGATAGAGGTTGGCGCTCATGCCAAACGTTCCCAGCATTACGTTGTGCGGCCCCCATTCACGAGTCAACGCGACGCGCCAGTATGGGTTCTGGCCACGTAGGTATATCTGCGGATGGTTGACATCTCCCGGCTTGTTGCCGTGGCTCATGAACGACCAGATGCCGTCGGCCGTGCTGTAGAAGGAGAGCTCCGCGTAGACGGCGCGGTTCCAATAGAGGTAGCCGCCCCAGCCGACCGCTTGCTGAGCCAATGTCCCTTCAAGAAGCGGCAGAAATTGGGGCACCCCGGCACTGCTCGTCGGCGACGAGATATAGGGGTAGCTCCAGGCTGGCGTGCTGTTCCAGACGTCTTGGACCGTCGGGTTATTGTTCAACGTCATGCCGAGAATCAGGTCGTCGCTGTTCTCGATGAGCCTGTCGACATAACGGAAATCCATGTTGTCCGAGTGCCATTGGCCCACCCACCGGCCGTCGCCGCCTTGATGATCGTAGTTTGTATAGGTGTATTGAATGAATGCGCCGATCCGGTCGGTGATCTTCCCGGCGAAGAAGATGCTGGCAGCATCGAATATCGGCAGGCTGTCCTTCGGTGAAATCACATTGCCGCCGGCGTCGTGGTTGTGCCTCGTGCTGCTCAAATCTAACAGGCCCATGATAGCAACCGGCACAGTACGTTCGCCCATCGTGTAGCCGTTGAGCTTGAACATTCGTCCATAGGGCGTCAGCTCCGGAAACTGCCCGCCCGCATGGCATGCCACGCAGCTTTGCCCGGTTTGCCGCGCGAATATCGGCAGTGCCCATGCCGCGAGGGACTGACACAAGCCAAACGTCGCGGCCCCCCATATCAAGGCATAGCGAAGCAGCCGGCGCGACTGGCCGACGATGGCAACTCGTGACATGCTCTTGCTCCCGCCGCATGCGCAGCGTGCGGCTACGTGTTGCATCCAACAGGCACATGCGTGCCGGTCTCGCCGCTCAATGCGAGACATAAGGGACATGAGCGAGGCTCTCGATTCGCGCGATGGGATACGCGCGTCTTCCGCTCGCAATGCGCCGGCGGATTTGCGAGCCACGTGCGAATTTAAACGAGGGCGATGAGCGATTTATTCCGAGCGGCGAGGAGGGGCGGGACGACCGGGTCGGGCGCGGAACGCGATGTCAGAGCGCCCGATCAAATTTGGGGTGGCAGATGCTCAGGCGGAAAACGCACTGGACAGGGCTCCCCGAGACACGCCCGTCCGGTTTGGCCTAAAAGGGGCGATTACCGCGAATGAGCCACCGGCACTAGGACCAGGCTTTCAATCCCGCCGACACTGTCTCCGCGAGCCGAAGCGCCGGG
>NZ_JBQCDN010000065.1:0-9314 GCF_051961175.1 Trinickia sp.
AAACATTTGATCAGCCCGAGCGCGCTCAATCTGGAGAATCCTCGACTGACGGTTTCGAGTGTCATGCCGAGATGAGCGCCGATTTCATCGCGGGTCATGCGCAAAACAAACTCGTGCGCGGAATACCCACGCTCGCAGTAGCGCTTGGACAAATTGAGCAAGAACGCCACCAGCCGCTCGACGGCAGGCATTCGACCGATCAGCATCAGCATTGCCGATTCCCGCACCAACTCCCGGCTCATCACTTTGTGAAGGTGAATGCTCAGGGCGAGATCGTGCTCGGCAGCCGCGGTAAGCGCTTTGAACGGCAGGCTGCAAACGATGCTGTCTTCGAGGGCAACGGCATCGAACGCATGATGTCCGGTTCCAACGCCATCTAGCCCCATGAACTCGCCGGCAATCGGGAACCCGATAATCTGTTCACGCCCCTCATTATCGATGGCTACCGTCTTGAACGAGCCGACCTTGGCGACGTAGAGATGACGGAAGGCCTCGCCGGCGCGAAAAATCGCTTCTCCTTGCTTGACCCGGCGATGGTTGCCGAACACACTCTTGAACGCGACTGAATCGCCGCGGTTGAAATCATCGGGCATACAGAATCGTCGCGAACTGCAACGCGCGCATTCGCTGTGATCGGCAATGCCTGCGGCCCAAGCCATGAATTGACGCTCAGGCCTTCCAATTTCGTCAACTGTGATCGTTTGCATGTCGCTGCTCCCAAGAGGCGAAGATCGTTCAACGGTCGGCAGACGTTTTCGGCTTCATCTACCGCTGTTGGGAAGCATTCTCCGTTGCCTGTGGCACTTGGCATATCGGCGATTCATGTCTGCTTACGTAGGCGATCCCCTACACAGCTCGCGCGAGTCACAGTTTCGATGGTTTCGATATCTTCGCCAGCGCACCATGCACGCGCTGACGAATGATCTGCTGATAGCAGCGAGCCATGGAATGGCTCGTGGCTGCGCACCGCGTGTCGCGCATAAAAAGACGTTTGCGTCACGCGCTCGATTTGGCGCTTGTCGACCCTTTCAATTCAATTGTTGAGCAAAAACGCGTTATCAACGCATAAGGTCGTGATGGGTCACTGCTGGAAGTCGATCCTCAAATCCACTACTGGCGAGCGATAAGCAAGTCCACTTGTAGTCGAAGCCCTACGACCGCATCGACGAACTACTACGCAATTATCAGTCCGACCTGATTTCGCTTCCCAGTTGCCCAAACAATAATGGTTTCACGGACTTGCGATGCGACATCTCGCCGCAGTCCGAACGAAATTGGGAGCAGGCAATGAACGGCAGCGACATATCCCTTCGGTCACTCGTGGACAAGTGGCTTGCGCCGACGCCTTCGATGCCGGCACACGTCACCCAGTTCGGTCGCGTGCTGGCCACGCATAGCCGCTATGTGCGGATCGACGCACGCACTTCAGGCGGCCCGCTTACGATTGTCTTCTTCAAGCACGGCGACGGCTCTTGGTGCGTATTTCCGCCCCTGCGGACAACGCCTATGATGAGCCCGAATCGCGTTGCGCATTGAAAGCCCGATCATGCCATGCGAAAAACCGTCGCGAATGACATATTCGCGCTGAATCATTTCACATCATTGAGTCGTCATCGGATTTTGCGCGCCTCGCCGGCACTGCGTTGCGCATTTCGTCGAGTTCCTGGCGCAACTGCGCTATGTCCCCACGCAGCGCCTTGATGTCGCGATGCATTTCTTGGCGCAAGGCGCGCTCTTCATCTTCGACGAACAGCGCGGCGAGGCTTGCGAACGCAAGTGAAAGCATGCCGTAGCCGAGAATGACCACGAATACCGCAAACACGCGCGAGGCCGGCGTTGTCGGCGCGAGGTCGCCATAGCCAACCGCTGCGCTGCTTTCAAACGCGAGCCATAGTCCGTCCGAATAACTGTGCACTTTAGGCTCTAGCCAGTCGAACCCAACGCCTGCCAATAGCAACATAATCAGTCCTGCGAGCAGCAGCATCGGAATCCGACTGCGCTCGACATAGCGGTGAAGCGCAACCACGATGCGAAGGGCGACGACCGCAACGAACGCGAGACGAAGTCCCCATTCGATGGACGGCCACGGCGTCTCTCCGCCGATGATGCTCAAGGTCGCACCACAAGCAAGCGCCGCGTCGAAACGATTCCGATCAATGAAGCGCATGGGCTTTCGGCTGACGTATGCAGTCCAGGCAAGCGCGCCCGTACATGCCACGGCCATGCCCGCGTAGAGCCCCTTTCCGCAAATCAACCAGGCTTTCGAAGCGGAGAGCAATTCCATGTAAAACGCGGGAATTGCCATCAGGCAACCGGCGAGCACCATCCAGCGTGCACGCGCCCACGCGTGCGACGCGCGAGTGCCGTCGTGTACGTCCGCACCGCAAAGCCCCAACTTTTCCCAACCGCTACTTTTCATGAAAATCCGTCACGAGTCTTGTGCGCTTGCTTAAATCTGCTTAAATAAGGTCCGTCCGCTCAATGTTTCCGTCGTTGGTAAGAAGCGTGCACCCACCCGCGTCAGGGATGTGGCGGTCCACCGCCAGGCGCAAACTTGCGTTGAGGCTCACTGTATGCGGCACGGCACATGGATGCTTGATGCGGGTCAATCACGCAGGGGAGCGCGCGTTCGCAGGGCGGCGCGCATTGCTTGAATGCAACGACACGCTCGACTGCTAATATGGCTCCATCCCGAGAGTCGGGCGTCTGGGCACGCCCGAATACCCCCGAAAAAGGGGGACATCCTGGAATCGCAGAGATGGAAAATCACATCCTCGAAGGGCAAACACTGGATTGGCTCCTCAGTTCGGCAGCCGATGCGTTGATCATCATCGATCGGGATGGCCGGATCGTGCTTGCGAATCGGCCGGCCGAGCGCATGTTTGGCTATCCGAACCAGGGCATGATCGGGCAGATGCTTGAAGTCCTCATCCCGGAGCGATTTCGCCGCACCCACGTCGCCGAGCGCACGAATTATTTCTCGCAACCGCGGGCCCGTCCGATGGGCGTGGGAATGGAACTGCGCGGTCAACGCAACGATGGCGTTGAGATTCCAATCGAGGTTAGCCTGTCACCGCTCGAGACCGATCGTGGATTGAAACTTGTCATGGCAACGATCCATGACGTCTCGCTACGCAAGCGAGCCGAACAGGCGGTACTCGATAGCGAAGTGCGCATGCGCGCCATCGTCGATACCGCTGCGGACGCCATTATTACGATTCATGGGACCGGTGTCATCGAGCGCGTCAATCCGCGAACTGAACAACTCTTCGGCTACAGCGGCGAAACGCTGGTCGGAAAAAACATTGACTTGCTGATGCCCGCGTTGTTGCACGCATTGTCCAAAGCTGAACTGGTGGGAGGAACGCGCCGCGAACTCACGGCCAATCGCGCTGACGGTTCGCAATTTCCCGTCGAGCTTTCGTTATCGGAGTTCCAGCTAGGGGCCAGCCGCATGTTCACGGTGATGGCACGGGACATCACCGAACGCCAGGAAAGCGAAGAGAGGCGGCGAGCATTGATGCAGGGAATGACAGCGGCCAACGAAGAACTGACCAACTTCGCCTACGTCGTATCACATGACCTGAAAGCGCCGCTGCGTGGCATTGCCTCGCTGGCGGACTGGCTATCCCAGGACTACGCGGACAAGTTCGATGCGCAAGGCCGCGAACACATGCGGCTCTTGATCCGCCGGGTGCATCGTATGAGTGCGCTCATCGATGGCATCCTCGAATATTCACGCGCCGGGCGCATCAAGGAAACGTCGATGCGGCTGGATATGAACGCACTGATGCGCGAAATCGTCGACCTATTAGCGCCTCCTTCCAGCATTCAAATTCTCGTCGCAACGCCGTTGCCCATCCTGACCGCGGACAAGACGCGTATTCAGCAGGTTCTTCAAAACCTTTTGTCTAACGCGATCAAATACATGGATAAGCCGGCCGGGCGGATTCGCGTCGATTGCGTCGAGCAGGACGAGGTGCTCCTATTTTCGGTCTCGGATAACGGGCCCGGCATCGAGAAACGGCACTTCGAACGGATCTTTCAGCTGTTCCAAACGCTGGCGCCTCGGGATCAGGTTGAGAGTACGGGTGTTGGACTAGCATTAGTGAAGAAGATCGTCGAGATGTACGGCGGGCGCGTCTGGGTCGAGTCTGAAGTAGGGACAGGCAGCACTTTCTTTTTCACTCTGCCGCGGCAGATGCTCGCGGCGCGAACCGAGGACAGAGCATGAAGGCCCCTAACAAGCCCATCCTCATCGTCGAAGACGATGACGTTGACGTCATGACGATGCAGCGCGCCTTCAAAGAGATCCACGTCCCCAACCCTGTCGTGCGACAGGAAAACGGCGAGCTGGCGATCGAATACCTCTACGATCGGCGCAATGCGACGCCCTGCATCATCTTGCTCGACCTCAATATGCCTGTGATGAACGGCATCGAATTCCTGGAAGTCGTCAAGCGCGATGAGACGCTGCGGCGAATTCCAGTGGTGGTGGTCACGACGTCGAAGGAGCAAGAAGACAAAGTCAACAGTTTCAATTTCAGCGTCGCCGGTTATATGGAAAAACCCGTTGATTACCGCCGATTCGTCGACGTCGTGCGCTCGATCGACGTGTACTGGTCGCTCAGCGAACTGCCGGCATGATAACCGCGACAACCGTGCGCCGACGGTGATTGCCTCAAGGGCGTGAGCATGCAGCACGAGATCAAGATCTTGCTGGTCGAGGACGATCTGGTGGATCGAATGGCGTGCAAGCGTGCGCTCGCCGCGGATCGCGAGCGTCGGTATGTCATTTTCGAAGCCACCACGGCCAAGGAAGGGTTGCAGTTGGCCGCGGCGCATCGCCCTGATTGCATCTTGCTCGACTACAGTCTGCCGGACCAGAACGGGCTCGAGTTTCTGGAAGCGTTGACAACAGGGGATGGCGAAATCCCCATCCCTATCATGGTGTTGACCGGCGGCAACAGCGCTGCGCTGGCGGTGGAATTGATGCGCCGCGGCGCGCGCGACTATTTGACGAAAGACGCCGATCGGCATTACCTGGAGCAAGTTCCGGCGGCCATCGAGCGAATGCTCAACGCTCAGCGATTGCTCGAAGAGAAACGCCAAGCCGAGGCAAGATTTCGCACGCTCGTTGAACAGATACCGGCCATCACATATATCTGGTCTTCCGCCGACGACCGGGTCACGTACGTCAGTCCGCAAATTGAAATGCTGGGCTTTTCTGCTGAAGAATGGCTATCCGGCCCGCCATTTCACGAAACGTATCTGCATCCCGACGACCGTGAGCGCGTTCGGCAAGCGGTCGCGGTTAGTCGTCGAGAGGGGGGGCCGCTGCGCGTCGAATACCGGTTGATCGCTAAGAACGGCGACGTATTTTGGCTCCGAGAAGAGGGACAAATCGTCAAGGATGGTTCGCTGCGGCCACCTTTCCAAGGCATTCTCCTCGATGTCACGCAAAGCAAGCTCGCCGAACAAACGTTGCAGCAATCGCAAGCCGAACTCCGTTCCCTCGCCGCTCACCAGGAGAACATCAAGGAAGAGGAGCGCAAGCGCATCGCCCAAGAGATTCATGATGAGCTAGGCAGTCTTTTGACGGGAATCAAGGCCTATGTGTCGGTATCCGTGGAAAGATCGGTTCAGGCAGGCGGATCGGCCGACGCGCTCCTAATCGACGCAACTCACCTCGCCGACGAGGCAATCGGCGCGGTCCGCCGAGTCATCACCGATCTGAGACCGAGCGTCCTCGATCAGTTAGGGGTATGGGAAGCCATGAGGTGGTACAGCACCCAAGTCCAGGCTCGATCGGATCTTGTTTGCGATTGCACGATCGACGCGACTTTATCGGCCTTACCGATCGACGCGGAGGTGAGCACGGCGATTTTTAGAATCGTCCAGGAAGCACTCACCAATGTCGTGCGACATGCGGATGCCTCCTTCGCGTCCGTCCGCGCGGAGGCAAAGAATGACGAGATCGTCATCGAGGTCAAGGACGACGGCAAAGGAATGGGCAGCGACGGTCCCGTCAGCGGACGATCCTGGGGCATTCTAGGCATGCATGAGCGCGCGCGGCGCTTCGGCGGCAGCTTGACTATTTCGGGGCAGGCAGGACTTGGCACCACTGTCGAGCTCAGAATCCCGATCAGGAGCGGGCATGGCGACTAAAACGATCACGGTGCTGCTTGTCGATGACCATACGGTCGTGCGCAACGGCGTGCGCCTCATGCTGAGTTCCGCGCCTGACATCGAAGTAGCCGCCGAGGCAACGTCAGCCGTGGAGGCCATTCAAGCGATAAACGCCCAACGGTTCGATGTAGCATTGGTCGACATCGCCCTACCCGGGAAGAACGGGCTGGACTTACTCAAAGGCTTGAAAATTAGTCATCCAGCGCTTGCCGTATTGATTCTGAGCACGTACGCCGAGGAGATCTATGCGATGCGCGCCCTGAAACTCGGCGCTTCCGGTTACCTGACCAAAGATAGCTCGGCGGCGACGCTCATCGAGGCCATTCGCAAGGTGTCGGCGGGCGGAAAATACGTGAGCCCGTCGCTTGCAGAACGATTCGCGACCGTCATTGGAGGCAAGACGGGTTGCACGCACGAGGTGCTGTCGGACCGCGAGCTCGAGGTGATGAAGTTGCTCGCACGCGGCGAGAGCCTTATTCACATCGGAGATCGGCTCCATCTCAGCCCGAAGACCGTGTCGACCTATCGATCGCGCATCCTCGAAAAGATGGGGCTGGGTAGCAACGCCGAACTGACCCGGTATGCCTTGGAGAATGGGCTTCTCAGTTGAGCGACCATGGAGCGGTCGAGATGAGTTTTCGCGCAAAGCGGGAGGCAATCGTGACTGCGTGACCAGCGCATTATCCGTTGATGGTGCCGAGCGCGTCACGCGTTTTCGACAAAAGCGCTTCTTGGCGCACAGGACGAAGCGAGGGAAAGCGGTCTCGGTGCACCGCCAGGCTCGTTAAGCGAGCAAGCAACGCTCGAAAAATTCTTGCTGGAAGCACCACAGACGCGATATGCCGACTTTCGCGCCGCTCTCGATGACCGAATCGAGGCCGTCGAACGAGCGACGGCGCAAATCAGTAGCTGGCTGCACACGCCGCCGCGCTTTGCGACGAAGCGCGATAGCGCCGTCTGAGCATGCAATCACTACTCAGAGAAGGATCAGAGTTTTTTCCATGCCAGGATCGGGAAAGTCACGCCTTAGCTGTCGTGAACGTTACGTTCGTCGCTGGACGCTGATATTCGCCGCGAGACATCTTCAGCGAATCTCATCGCATCGACAATTCACGCATCGTGCCGCTCTTGCGGCTTTTTAACCCGAACTTGGGAGGAGCCGGTGAAGACCCAAACAGTGCGCCCCAGACGCGTATCGCGGGTGCTGCTGCTCGCGATCGCGTGCCTATTCGTGTTTTTCTCTCGGCCGATTCGCTCGGATCGACATGATTTGGTCGTGCGATGGCGACATGCCGATCCTTCCGCACTGCGAGCGGCGGGATTCGATTTGCGTCGATTCGATCAGAGGGAGTGGCCATGAGCAACAAGATCGCGAGAGCGTTCGCGTCTATCACCAGCGCATTTTCGCGTGGGCCGAGTAAGCCGCCCGCTGCGTCGGGAAAGGCTGGCGCGCTGCGGCCCGCCACGAATTCGGCACTACAGGACCTCTCGGCGCGTAAGGGCGCTATGGCTGCCGGAGCACCGTCTCTCACGAAAGGCGACGCCCGGAAACGTATATCGGCTCACGATTTGTCGCATGCCATCGCCGCGGCGCAAGCCCGCTCGCAGGCGAGGACAGCGGCGCGCATCAAGGCATTGCCTACCCCGGCGCTGCCGCTCGATGTTCAAATGCGATTCAACGCGCTGAAAGCTGGCGCGCCGAAACTCGGGAGTGGCGGATCTGCCCTCAAGCGCGAGCCGACTCAAGGCTTGCCGAAAGACCTTCAGTCACGATTCGATGCACTAAAGGCTGGCACGCCGAAGCCTGGCGCAACCGGCGGCACGCTCAAGCGAGAACCGGCCGATGAGTCGCCGGAGGGCCTTCAAATGCGATTCGACGCACTGAAGGCAAGTATGCCCAAACCCTCGAGCGGTCGTGCCTCGCTCGAACGCGAGCCGGAGGCGGAAAAGGTTGAAAAGGCCGACTCGGGCGCGTCGCAACCGACATCGCACGATATGGGCACGTCTGTATCGGCGCATGCTGATGCGGGTTCGGCGACGCAGCCCGAAAAGGCATCCGGCGATGAATCGGCGAAACCGCTTGAATCATCCGTATCGAACGAGGCGCCTGCCAGCCATTCGGTAGAGTCTGGGAAGACCGAAGGTGGCGAGCCAGAAGATGCGAAGGCTGACGGTGCGAAGGCCGACGGTGCGAAGGCCGACGGTGCGAAGGCCGACGATGCGAAGGCTGACGGTGCGAAGGCCGACGATGCGAAGGCTGACGGCCCTAAGGCTGAAAGCGCCAAGGTAGAGGAGGTAAAGACCGAGCCTCAAGAACCCCACGAAGAGCTGGCCGGCCTTGCAGGCAAAGTAAACGACCATGTCAACAATATGCACCAGGCAGCTGCTGCCCATCCGTCAGAGCAAGAACAGTTGATGATGCAGGAAATGGCGGAGCTGCACCAGGTGGCGATGCTGATCTCGCAGATGTTGGCTCGCCTTATCCAGCGCTCAGGCGAAGCGCTGCTTGCTATCACGCGGTCTGCGTAAACCAGGATCGGCCAGAAGGAAGCGGCAATTCTGTTCCATCGCCGTTTCGCGACACCGGGCGCGCTCTGACGAAGGTCGGACGCGCCTCTTCTTTTGAGGCAGCGAAAGACACGCTTGCGCAATGACAGGCGCGGAAATGAGGCTTGTGTCGACGGCGGCAGCGGACTGTTATAGGCGTTATGAGCGGAATCAGAAAAAACCGAGAAAGCCGAGAAAGCCGAGAAAGCCGAGAAAGCTGAGAAAGCTGAGAAAGCTGAGAAAGCTGAGAAAGCTGAGAAAGCTGAGAAAGCTGAGAAAGCTGAGAAAGCTGAGAAAGCTGAGAAAGCTGAGAAAGCTGAGAAAGGAGAGCGGGGGATTGACTACGGCCCAGCTTGCGGAGGCTGTCGGAGGAAGAACGAAAGAGGAAGGTCTATGACGGATAGAACCGGCTTGCGGTACCCGCGATACAGCGGTGAAAGTGGGTGCGCCCCGCGCGGCGCGAAGACGCACCCGAATAACGCTTAACCTTGCGTCAGGCTCTTTGCGTTCTTCGGACCGGCTTCTTCGAGCTGATCCTTGGCTGCGTCGTTGTTGAGCGCGTTTTCCATTTGCGTGGC
>NZ_JBQCDN010000066.1:0-2408 GCF_051961175.1 Trinickia sp.
GGCCATCGAGCAAGGTTCATATCCTGAGCCCTACGTGATTGAGCACATGGCCGGGGGTGGGTTTGTTGTCGCTGGCCGATTCGAAGCCGAGCAATCCGCGTGGGCAACCGGCCTTGACGAATCGGGAAAGGTTCGTTGGCGGTACCTGGCAGTGCCTCCCAGTGCTGAACTTGGAACGCGCTTCCCGTATTTTACCGGAGCGGCTGCGGCGCCGAACGGCGGAGTCCTGTTGTGCGGCATGATAGACGTGGGCGAAATCCACAAGCGCGACGTCAATGGTCTACTGGTGCGACTCGATAACCGGGGACAACTACTCAGACGACAATATATACGACCTCCGCAGCTTGAGGACGAATACGCTCACACCGCGTACTTAGATCGATGCGTGCCGTGGGGTAATGGTGCAGCCCTCGTCGGACGCCTGTCGAGCACCAACTTTCGCGGAGTGCGGTCAGTATTTCACTGGATTATTGCGACTGGGCCAGAAGGAGATGTCCTGTGGCAAAAGTTAATCCCATCGATGGGGGGAGACCAAGTAACTCAGGTGCGCCCGATGCCTGGCGGCGGCCTGCTAATTTCCGATACCGAAACCATACGCATCGACTCTCAGGGGGAACTCCAAGCACGGTTGCAAACCAGGGGGATCTTACGATTGATCCAACCGGCCGACATACGATCGGATCCTCAGCTTCTTGACTGCTATGGCGGAGCCAGCCGGGGACGATTAGTTCGACTTACGGCAGATCTTCATATCGCGGAAGAGCGAACCATTGAGTTTCCTGACGGTTACGTCTGCGGACCGTCTCAATATGTGATGCAAACGTACAGCCTTGCTGATGGGTCGATCGTGCTCTTTGGTTACCACTACAAGAAAAGGGTCGGTGTTCCAGGGATCGTCAAATGGGATCCCCTACAACTAACGCCAACCGCGAGCACGTATGCGCTTGGAAACGCTCCTTGGTTTAACGCAGCTGTACCCACCAATAAGCCAGGAGTATACGCGACGGTGCGCATCACCGGCGCTGCCGTGCCATTGCCGGTCAAGGTCGAGCATGCAGCACATGTGACGTTTTTTGACATGAATTAATTATGACCATCAATCGGGGGCGACATGGACGCTAGCACCGGCATCAACGAACAAGACGCAGGGCTGTTTTTTCAGGATGCCTACGACAACCCTGGAATGGTCGAGACGAATCTCGGGGACGGGTGGACGGGGACACCATGGACGAGCAAGCAGCGGACGGCACGTGGATCAACCAGACTTTAGACCCGTCGGGCGGTAGCATAATCGACCAATTTCGCTTGTCTTGGACAGGCGATTGCAGGTGATCGGTGTGTCGCAGTCGATATTGCTAGAGCCGGAGGTTTGCCGTGTGCTCTCCAGATTGCGGACGGTCTTGATGAAGATCTCGGCGACGTCGTCGAGCGCTTTCTTCAACTGCGAGAAGATGAATAGGACGGCAAGCGTGTAGCGTTTGGCAGGCTTGAGGTGAATCGCTGCGCATACCATCGGGCTGCGATGTTCACCGCCGCCTACCGGTCCCAGCTGATCGGCGAGCAGGACCAAGATGTTCGCGTTCTGCTCGGACGCCTCGTCGAAAAGATTTGAAGCGCACTATCGGTTCGGCACATCGATTTTCCTGAGCGCCGCCGAGCATTGCCATGGTCTCAAGCTACGAGGCGAAGGTGTTACAGGTCTTGTGGCATGGGACCCTTCAAGCTGCTTTCGACTTTGCGGGATAGTTTTATTCATGTTCGTCGTCTCAGTTTTGAGACATTCAGGACGATCCGTTAATTATTGCTTTTAGGGGTTAACGCTCGTCTTTACTAGAGATTTAACCTCAACTATGATGCACTGACAAAAATTAGCCTCGGCTCGAGCGGGCGCAGTAAATGGTACTCGGCTATTTCGCCGATGAAAAAGCTTTCGTGCCAGCACGGAAGCTATCGGGGGAAACGTATGAATAAAAATCTTACGCTTGCATATCCTTTCGCGACTGATCCAGTGCTTTCTCATCCGGCCGATCTGGATGCTGACGTGAACTTGCTCCGCATGCGGCGGAAATTCTCATTAGTTGGTCGCCATACAGGTCACCGGTAGCAGCGCTAACCTCTTGCAGTATTGCGGTTCGCGGGCTTTAGCTTCGTGTACAACAATGCCATTCGGGTATTGAAAAATGAAGAAGAGACATTTTATGACGGGGGTGCTTGCTTTATTTATTTTCAATGCGTGGTCCGCAACCGATCAGAACGGTGAATTTAACGAAGTGCGCGACGTGGCCATCGAGCAAGGTTCATATCCTGAGCCCTACGTGATTGAGCACATGGCCGGGGGTGGGTTTGTTGTCGCTGGCCGATTCGAAGCCGAGCAATCCGCGTGGGCAACCGGCCTTGACGAATCGGGA
>NZ_JBQCDN010000067.1:0-30794 GCF_051961175.1 Trinickia sp.
GCGGCCCCAGGTGGAAATGAAGCAAGCCTCCGAGCGTCTCTATGACGAACTATCCTTGGCGCCCGCGTTCATTTGCGTACGCGCCCGATGCTAATGCTGAGGTTCACCTGACGCACCCTACGGCAGGCGTGAGTTGTAGTCATCGACCGTTTAAGCCAACGGCAGTCGGGTGGCTGAGACTCAGCGGAGGTCGTCGGGCATCTTCCACGGCAACAACGCGTCGTAGTCCTCGACGGTCGTGGCAAGTGGAAGTTTTTGGAAGAGCCAGTGGAGGTTGTGGCAAAAGTGATTGTCGCTGGACAGTCAGAAGATCCAACGGTAGCGATTCGATGGAGGCGCCGGATTTTCGCTGTGAGCCGAGCGTTTAGTTTTCCGATGCGGCACTCTGCACTCGTTGGCGTCAGGCGCGCCGATCTGGAGAGCAGGCATGAGTCGTACCAAATTGGTGCAGGGGCCAAGCGCTAACAGCGCAGTGGGTGTGCCTCGCCATATCGATCCGCGGGCGCCTGTGCCCGCGTCGACGTCGGCACCGACACGAAAGTCGTCGAGTCTTCCGTCCTCGTTGCGCGGTTTGCTGGATATGGCGACCGCCCGCAAGGAAATCGGGCAGGCGAAGAAGCTCGAAGACAACGAGCTTCAGCATCTGTCAAAAAATTCCCGCTTGTCGGGCCGGCTCGGCCGTGCCGTGGACAAAGAACTTCGAGCACGGAACTTGCCGGCTGCGCTGATTCCCGCGGGCCATGCGGATTCGCCCGGCGTTGCACCTGACGAACCTTGGATCGAGCGCCGTGGCGATATCACTTTTCTTCACGGTCCGACCGACGACACGATCCCCGAACAATCGGAGCTGGCTTTCGGCGCGGACGATCCTGTCGGACATGCCGAAGGCGATGCCGCCCCTGGCGTATACAACATCGTGCTCAGCGGCCATGGCGATGCGGACATTCGCCCCGAGGGGTATATGCAGGAAATTCCCGATAATTCTTTGGGAATGAATTTTTATGGCCCGTTGGGCGGAATGCTCTTGGGCGGATCGGACACGACGTCCGAACTGCTTGCGCAGGGCAATTGGAGCGGCTTGCGGCGCGACTATCGGGAACACTACGCTCCAGGCCGGTTTATTCCGCAACATACGCTCAATCCGTTGACCGCCGAGGAAGCTTTGAGGCTGGGCAACATCACTAACGCGCAAGGACGATATGTTCGTCCAGGCAAGAACGTCACTGTCGTGCGCGTTGCCAAGACGATTCCGCTTTCGGACATCCTGGACGAAGTCCAGCAACGCTTTCCCGACAGGAAACTGCTGTTTCACTGGGGCTTGTGCAGAGCAGATGCCACTCAGGGAAAGCTTGTCGATAAAAACGGAAAAGAAATCACATCGAATACCGGATCGATTACCGCCAAGACGGGCGGCATCTTCGAATTCAGCGGGCCACGGTCGGCCACGTCGCGATTCATCGCGGGCCGTTTGAGCGTCAACCCGGAACGGACGCCCAGGCCGGCCATCGCCCCGGCGCTTACGCGCGCTGAACGGGCGGCGCAAAGCGAGAAGGCCGTTCGAGTCGAGGATGCCCGGAAAGCAGCTTCGGCCAAGGCGGCGCTCGACTTGCTCGAAAGCGGCGAGATTTCGGCGCAAGAATGCGAATTGCGTGTATCGAACCTCTACCCGAGCGAATCGGCGGTACGCCAGAGGAAGGATCAACTGAGCCAGATTCCCCTTGTCCTGCTGCTCGGTGGACGTATTTCGGAGCAGGAGTACGAGTCGCGCTTGTCACTCATCTATGCCGACAAGGCTGAGCAACATGAGAAGAACAACAAATTGAAGAATGCCACATGGCGGTTGTTCAGGAGCGGCAAGATTTCCAGCGAGGAGTACCAGGCTCGAGTGCGCAAATCGATAGTCGAAAGCATGAATGCGCAGCCAGCGTAGGCGCGTCTCAACCGAACTGCTGTCTCTGGCGGTTCCGAAGTTGCTCGCATATATCGGCCGTATCGTGCGATCTTGCGCAAGGTCGAGCGCGGGGAGCGGCTGTCGGCCGAGTGGATACAGCGCGTTGACCGGGTAGGAACCCCACGCGCTCGATCTACCGGCCGGCGAGCTCTATCCACGGATAAAGCAGGGGTTCGCGGCGCGAATACCGCGGGTTCAGACAAGAGCGCTTGACAGCGCCGCGACTGTCGAATGGTCGCGAACCGTTCCAAGACGGCGGCCCGTGCCGTATGATTCGCGTCAGCCATGGCGAATCACCCAACGTTCACCGCATTGGACAGCCGGAAGGCTTCCTGAAGCGAGCGTGGATGCGCTGGCTTGGGTGAAGGCGACATTAGCTGTTGCGATAGTGGTGGAGGGTTGCGGGCCGATGATTCGGATCGTCTCGGCCCATAAAGCGGTGAAGCTTGAGCGAGCATCGAATGAGATTTGAATTTACAGCAGAGAGTGTCGTGTCTTACATCGAGGACGATGTGTGCGTAGTGAGTTTCGCGGACACGCCCAGTGACGAGCCGGAAAAATATCTGATCCTCTCGCAAGCGCTCTTTGACAGTGGGAGCGATGATGAAGCGATCAGTATCGAGTACGGCGGGAACGGTGATAGCGTGACGGCCGAGGTTGTTTCGGCGTGGTCAGAACCAAAATTGTTTGTGCTGGAAGTCGATCCAGCTGCCGTAGGTGTTTCGGAGTTCCATATCCATATCGCCTCTCCTGTCTCTGCGGAGCTGCGCGACCATCTAAAAATGGTTTTTAGTAAATCTCCCGCGAAGCTTGAGCTTTTATAGGCGCAACGCTTGGCCCACAGCAAGGGCCGCAGGTCGGATCCTTCGTATTGTGGCTCTTCTTAAGCTTTCTTGACGAAGATGTCCCGTTTGGTGCAGTCGACGGAGAAGTCGTCACGCTCACCGGATAAAAAGCCGAGGCGTCCGAGTCGTGCTTCGGTGACTTGCATTCACGGATGAACGCTTTGTTTGTATTAGCCGCCTGGGCCGGGCGGTCAAGCAAAGCGCGGCAGCAACCCGATTCGCAGAAAGCCTGCAAGCGCTGCGCTATGTCATTGAAACCAAACACGCTCTTCCCGTCTGGCGGACGAAGGCGGAAGACGTGTATAAGCCAATGGCCTAAGTTAAATGATGCTTGCGCGCAACGCCTGTCTATCGACAGCAACAAACACCTTTCAATTGTAATGCAGATGATGCATTATTCGCGATTCCTGAAAAACAATCCACGAACGAGGGAATCGATGTTGAATAAGGCATATGTAGCATGCGGCGTGGCGGTTCTGTTGAGCGCATGCGGCGGGGCACAGAATCTCGACCCGAACGGCTTGACGTCGGCGGGGTCCAGCCTGTACAAGGCAGCGACGCTGTCGGACAGCGATATCGCCTCGCTGGCGAACGAATCATGCAAGTCCAGCGACGCCGAATCGACGATCGCTCCGGCGAACAGCGCGTACTCGAAGCGTCTGACCAAGGTCATGAAGGGCTTTGGCGACATGACGCTGAACGGCCAGAAGATCAACTACAAGGTCTACATGACCAAGGACGTCAACGCCTGGGCCATGGGCAACGGCTGCGTGCGCGTGTACAGCGGCCTGATGGACATGATGAACGACGACGAACTGCGCGGCGTGATTGGCCATGAAATGGGCCACGTCGCACTCGGTCACTCGAAGAAGGCGATGCAGACGGCGTATGCTGTCAGTGCGGCGCGTACCGCGGCCGGCGCGGCATCGCCGGGTGTAGCGGCACTGTCGAACTCGCAGCTCGGCGACATCACCGAGAAGTTCATCAACGCGCAGTTCTCGCAGACCCAGGAAAGCGCAGCGGACGATTACTCGTTCGACCTGCTGAAGCAAAAGAGCATGAACCAGAAGGGCCTCGTCACCGCGTTCCAGAAGCTCGCGCAGTTGGACGGCGGCAAGAGCTCGATGATGAGCTCGCACCCGTCTTCGTCGAGCCGTGCGCAGCACATCCAGGATCGCATCGCAAAGGGTAGCTGATCGCACGTGATGGATGGCGGAATGATGCGCATCGCAGACGCGAGCGGCAGTTCGTCATCCATCGAATTGGCGCTTGATTCCCAGGGGGGCTGCTGGCAGCAGTACCCTTTGTTTTCGGACAGATCCAGTATTCGGGGCGCTCACTAGTCAGAATGCGATTGGGGTGGCGTCCCAATGTCCACGAAGCCCCTCGCCTTCACCGGTGGCAACTCAGGCATGGCCTCAATAATCGATCACCCGGCATTCAAGTCCCGCCCAACCCTCGGCCAGTTCGCAAAAAACGGCCAATGGGAAACCGCGTGGGCGTTCGGGCGCGATGAGGTGCCGTCATTCGAACACGTTCGCGACTATCTCGATGGTGCCACCGAAGTGGCGTTCGAAGCATTCTTTGATTCGGCTTTCTTTGGCATTCGGTTCTGCGGAACAACGCAAGAGATTACACAACGCGCATTTGAATGTGTGATCGCTTTGAGAAACGCTCTGGATGGTGCAAGCTTCTTTGCAGACCTATCTACCCGCCTTGAGCTTGACGCACTCGGGCACGACGTTTCGTTTGCAGAAGTGGGCGCTGTTAATGCGTGGCGTTCCGTGGGCCCGTTCAGAATCGACCGGCCCTACGACCTTTCGGATTGCTTCGACACGTTATGGCATGCGCTTGGCGCGAGTGCTGTCGGGAGCGATGTTTTACACAGGAAGGCGATCGAATTCGCTTATGACCGGCCTGTTGCGCACTGGTTTGCACTCCCCGTCAGCGCGCCGGTTGCCCCGTTTCGGCTTGACTCGGATTCGCTGCAGGAAGCGGCCAGGTCAGTGCTTGGCACGAGTTAGCTAACGGGGAGGGCCCGCAGCCGTTCCAGGTTCAAGGCACCTCCCACCACCTGGGCAACAACCGCCTTACCTCCGCGCGCCGATACCGATCGTCGATCAAATGCAGCACCCCGGCGTCCGTTTCGGTGCGAATCACACGCCCCGCCGCCTGCACGATCTTTTGCAGCCCCGGATAGAGATAGACATAGTCGTACCCGCTGCCGAACTTCGCGTCCATTTTGCGGCGCATTTCTTCGTTGACGTCGTTCACCTGCGGCAGCCCGAGCGTAGCGACAAACGCGCCGATCAGTTGATCGCCGACAAGATCCACGCCTTCCGAAAACGCGCCGCCAAGCACGGCAAGCCCGATACCATGATGGGCCGAATCGGCCGTCCTGAACCGCGCGAGAAATTCGTCACGGGCGGCTTCGTCCATGCCGGGCGCCTGCGTCCAGATCGGCACGTTCGGATGATGCGTTCTCATCGATTCGGCAATACGCTGCAAATAATCGAAGCTGCTCAGGAAGCCTAGATAGTTCCCCGGTCGCGACGCGTTTTGTCGTGCCATAAAATCGACGATCGGTCTCAGGGAGCGCTCCCGATCGCGCCATCGCGTCGAAACATGGGCCGCGACGTGAATCTTCAATTGCTGCGCGCGAAACGGCCCTTCGACGTCGATCGTAGCCGTTGTTTCTGGCAATCCAAGCATGTCGCGATAGAACTGCTCGGGCGCAAATGTCCCCGAGAACATGACGGTCGCGTGCGCTGTGGCATGCCTTGCAGCAAGAAAATGCGCAGGTACGACGTTGCGCACGCAAAGCGTCGAGCGCCGCCGTTCTCCTTCGGGCATACCGCCGCCGCCACTCACGACACCCCCCCGCAGCTGCACATCAAATACGGAATGCTCGCCAAACTGTTCGGATAACGAAACAAAGTGCATCGCATCGAAGAAGACGCGCAGCAGTGTATCGTCAAGCGAGAGGGGCGCATCGGCGAGATGATCTGTCACCGCTCCGATTAAATTCTGCGCGGCCGACAGCAGCCGCTCAGGCACATCGGGATAGGCTTGATAAGCGTTCGTTTGCGCGCGATTGAGTGCGTTCCATTCGCGCTGCAATCGTTGCAGCGGCTTCTTCAGCACGCCGGGCGCGGTCTTCCCCGCGGCTTTAAATGCGGCTTGTTCGATCTCGGCGCTGTACATCTTCCGTCCGCGCTCGAGCATGTTATGGGCTTCGTCGACAAGCACTGCCACTCGCCACTGGTTGATGCGCGTGAGTGCGTGAAGCAGGGCGCTGCTGTCGTAGTAGTAGTTGTAATCGCCGACAACGATATCGTTCCACCGCGCGAGTTCTTGTGCGAGGTAGTAAGGGCACACGTCATGCGCCAACGCCGCTTGTCGCACGGTGTCTCGATCGAGACGACGGCTTTCAAGTGCGGCCTCCCGAGCGGCCGGCAGGCGGTCATAAAAGCCACGTGCCAGCGGACACGATTCGCCGTGGCAGGATCTATCGGGATGTTCGCAGGCTTTATCCCGTGCAACGAGTTCGAGCGTGCGCAGCGGTAATTCGCCCTCGACGCGATGCAGCGAGTCGATCGCATCGAGCGCCAACGCCCGGCCCGGCGTTTTCGCCGTGAGAAAGAACACGCGCTCGATATGGCCTTGTCCACATGCCTTCAGCGTGGGAAACAGCGTGGCGAGCGTCTTGCCGATACCGGTCGGCGCCTGCGCCATCAATGCGCGTCCGTCGCGCGCCGCGCGATAGACCGCCACGGCCAGCTCGCGCTGCCCGCTGCGAAACGCGCCGTGAGGAAACGACAAACGTTCGAGCGCCGCGTCGCGCGCGCGGCGATGCTCGGCCTCACGCATCGCCCAGTCGAGAAATCGTTCGCACTGCTGCTCGAACAGCGTACGCAATGTTGCCGCGTCGTGCGTCTGCATGAGCACCGTTTCCTTTCGCGAGCCAATGTCGAAGTACACGAGCGCGACGTTCAAAGCCGCGAGCCCTCGCGCTTGGCACAGCAAATGACCGTAGACGAGTGCCTGCGCCCAGTGCAGTGCACGATGGTTGTCCGGCATCGTTTCAAGCTGGCCGCGATAGGTTTTGATTTCCTCCAGCCGATTCAGCGCCGGGTCGTATCCGTCGGCTCGGCCGCGCACAGTCAATTCGCCGTAAGTCCCGCTGACCGTCACCTCGGCTTCATATCCCGCCGGGCGCCGCGACGTGACCGTCGCGTGCCCTTCGATACCTTCCAGGGCAGTGGGCGACGGCGTAAAACGCAAGTCGAGATCGCCGCGCTTGGCGGTAAATTCGCACAGCGTTCGAACGGCCACGACGTAGCTCATGCCATGGCCTGCTTTTCGTCGTCGTTGCTATCGAAATCGACATCGACACCGACCCGTGCCATCCACCGAACATCGATAACCCGCACCGGCATGCCATGAGCGATGCAATAGCGCAGCCAGCGCGTTTGATTATCTTGCAGCTTGTCGCCGGGGCCTTTGACTTCGATGAGTTCGTAGCGCTTCTCCTGGGGCCAAAATCGAACGAGGTCCGGCAATCCGGATCGGTTTTCGCGGATATCCGCGAGCAGCCGCGTGAACCAGAGTTTCAGATGGGCGGCGGGCAGGCAATCCAACGCCAGTTCGACCAACTCGGGCGTGAGTACGCCCCAAAACACGAACGGCGATTGCAGCCCGGCTTTGTGCTCGAAGCGACGACGGATCGTCGACCGGTAAGCCTCGCTTTCGAGTTGCGAGAGGCAGCGCGCGAACGTTTCGCTGCGTCGCGCCAGGAAATCCGGAGCGTGCAGATCGGCCGGCCCGCGCTGGAACGGGTGAAAGAATGCGCCCGGGACCGGCGCGAATATCGCGTCCCAGCATAGCAAGCCGAACAGCGAATTGATGAGCCCGTTCTCGACGTAGAAGACAGGTGCCGCATCGGTGCCCAGATGATCGCGTGCAACGTACTCCACCGAGAACGGTTCGTCGGGGTAGGGCAAGACAAGCGTTTCTCGCTCGATGTCGCTTTCCCGCATGGGCCGCTCGGCCGGTAGCCCGAGCGCGCGGCGCAACCTCGGGATCATTCTGGCAATACGCTGGCCTTCGGCCTCGCTTTCCGGCTCGCGAAGCGCATCCGTGGCCAGTTCGAACGCCGCGGGAATTTGGCCATCGCGTTCGAGCACGCGGATGCGGCGGTGTCGCGCGCCGGGCCACGCGCTGTGCGTATAGGCGTCGAGCGCAACCGGCCAGTGAGCGAGGCGCTCGGCGTGTTGGCCTACCCGGAATAGCAGCTTCGCCCGCCGGTTTTCCAGCCAAGGGTTGTCGATCCGGATCCGGACCGCGACTGCGGTGGCAAGCAAGGCTTTGATGTCATCTGCGTCCACGAGCGGATCCAGTGCCGCCGCGCACGCATGCAGCGAAAGATACGCATCGATGTCGGCCCGTTCGCGAAACGCACGCGCGGACGGCGGGAACGGAACGCACTCGTATTGATAGATGCCCAGATCGGCAAGCACGAATTCCGACCAATCTTGATGGAGATTGCCGAAGAACATGAGCCTAAGGCGATCGCATAGCGGATCGATCGTAGTGCGAATGGCTCGGTCTGTCGTATCGACGGCCCACTCGCCATAACGTCGCGGTTCGGGATAGTCCGCGCGCATGGCTTCGAGCCAAGCCGATTTGCGCACGGATTTGCTGCCCGATGCGTCCGGAAACATCCGCGAAAGCTCGGGGCGCGTCGCGACGTTGAACAGTTCATCGATGGTCAACGCAGCGTCGGCGTCGATCCATCCAAGCGCGGCCAACGGGGCGGCTGCGATCAACGCACAGCCGATTTCCTCATAGACGAGGCGGCTGGCGCGAAACAACGAGCCTTGCCGCATCAGCATTCGAACGAAGAGCGCGCGCGACGGTTGCGGCAGACCGCGGAAGGCGTGCAGGAAATCGCGCTCGCCGGTATCGAGCAAGCCGTCGTAGCGCTCGGCGATCCATGCCAGCGCGCGCTCGAAGTTCAGCAGGTAGTAGGGCGAGGGGGCGGGGGGCGACACCACGGCTCGGTAGGACTGTATAAATGTACAGGAATAATAGCAAATTCCCGGCGGCCGACGGTCGCGCCCGGCTACCCGCGCCCAACCCCCGTGCTACCCGGCGCCCGATGCCCCAGCGATAATAGTCGCCCGCCGTTCCATCAATCATGGCGGCCAACGTTACGTCACTTCGACTTCACAAGACCGGAATCCTATGGGTGCATCCGCACGTGTCATTCGTTTCTTGAGCAATCGTCCCCGTATCTTTATCGGCGCGGCGGTCGGTGTTCTCGTTTTCTTCCTCGAGCCTTGGCATTTGCGGCCGATTCAACGGCCGCTTCTCGCGTGGGACATCGGGATGTGGGCGTACCTCGTGTTGATCTGGATTCGGATGGTGACGGCCAGCCCGGCGGACGTCGAGCGGGTGGCCGAGCGTGAAGACGAAGGCGCGAGTGCCGTGCTGGCGATCATCACCGCCGCGGCGATCGCGAGCGTGGTTGCCATCGTCGTCGAACTCGTTTCGGCCAAGGGCCTGGGCGCGGCACAGGCGAGCATTAACTATGCGTTGACCGGCGCAACGATGATCGGCGCCTGGCTGCTGATCCCCACGGTATTCACGCTGGAATATGCGCGGTATTACCATCAAGCCGGCGAGGGCGAGGCTTCGCTGAAGTTTCCCAACGACGACGAGCCGCTCGACTACTGGGACTTCATGTACTTCTCCTTCACGATCGCGGTGGCGTCGCAAACGTCCGATGTCTCCGTCTGCTCGCGCCGCGCCAGACGAACGGCGCTGGCGCAATCGATTTTGTCGTTCTTTTTCAATGCCGCGGTCCTGGGCCTGTGCGTGAACATCGCAGCCGGCTTGCTCGGGTCGTGAAAAACTGACCTACCCTGAGCGATTGCTGGCGTTTTAGTGTTGCCTGGAAGGGCTGCGGTGTGTGGACGGTTAGGTGTTTTCGGTCATTTTTGAAGGCGGCGTTGCTCCGTTACGGGCAACGCGGCATATTCGATCACTGACACTGTCGAACTAGACGCCTCACCATTCGCTCTATATGCGCATCCAATTAAAAGCTGTTCGGCCGGCGCCATGAAACCGCGCGCGCTTGTCATCGAGCCAGACCTTTCCGGCTATCGCTGGCGTTATGTTCAGTGGACGATCGAAGCACTGGTCGAGGCCGGGTACGATTGCACGCTATGGACAGAGCCGCAGCACCGCAATCACCCGCTTACAGTGGGCTATGAGGTTTCGCGGTCCGCTGTTCGGATCGTGAGTCACCGCGAAGGCGGCCATCGCTTCTCTTTTCCTCATGCGGTTTTGAAGGCGGGCAAAACCGGCTTCGGCTTATATGCGGCTTTTGCTTCGATTTATCGCCGGGTGAGCCGGTCGGAGCCGGTCGATCTCGTTGTCGTGCCCGATGGCGATTACATCTTGAATGCAGTCGGCATGCTGGGCTCGCCGTTCGGTGCCACCCGTTGGATGTGCATCGCCATGCACCAATGGTTTCATTTGCGGGAAATGGGCGTGGGTGCACCGCGCCGGCCGCTGCTCGAATTCGCGCGCAAGCGGCTCTTCCATCGGGCATTGGCCGGGGGAAATTTAGCGGCCGTGCTGACGATCGACCCGATGCTGTCCGTCTGGCATGCCAAGTCGCCGTTCAGCAGCCAATGCCCGCCGGTTCACTATCTGGCGGCGCCATTCGCAGATGTCGAGTATGTCGAGCGGCACGAGGCAAGGGCGCGGTTGGGAATCGGGCAAGAGCGCTGCATTCTCGTCTATGGGTCGATATCGGATCGCAAGGGAATCAAGGAACTCTTGTATGCGTGCATGAGGCGCAACGAGCATCCGCTGATTGTCATTGCGGGCGAGCAAACGAAAGACGTGCGCGCTTTTATGGCGTCGATCGGTGGCGGCTTGTTCAGTCGAGTCAGCGTTTTCGATCAATTCATTTCGCCGGAGATGGAGGCCGATCTCTTTTGCGCATGCGACGCGGTATGGGTGGGCTACAAGGGACACTATGGCATGAGCGATGTGTTGGCCCAGGCGCGCCGCTTTGGGAGAACCGTGATCGCGACCGATTCGGGACTGATCGGGTGGCTCACGAAGCGTGATCGGCTGGGGCCATTGCTCCGTAGCTTGTCGGCCGCTTCCATCAATGCGGCAATCGACGAAGCGTTCGAACTGTCCGGCAACGGTCCCGCGGCCCCTCAACCGGAAGCCGACGAACTGCTTGCGCGCGATACCGTCAATTACTTCAAGAAAATCGTCCAGACAGCGTCGATGAGCGGTTGAGTCCGCGGCGTTCGGCGCGCAGCGGACGGCGGCCCGGCAAGCTTTCGGCGAATGAGTTCGGCGATTCGCCCTTGCTTGCCGGCCCGCGATCAATCGACGCGGCCGCGTCGGTCAGACCGTTGCCCTGGCATTGCGCAAGCGGTATTCCGTGGGCGACACGGTGAGCCGTTTGCGGAACATTTTGGCTAAGTTGTCGCCGTTGCGCATACCGCTATGTCGCGCGATGACATCCACGGGCAGTTTGGTCTCGGCGAGCAGGCGCCGTGTCAGTTCGAGGCGCGCCTGCAGCAGGAATTCCGACGGGGTTGTGCCCATCTCGCGCTTGAAATGGCGCAGGTAGTTTCGCTGGCTCATCGCAGCCACGCGCGCCGCGTCGACGATCGTGATGTCCTGCTCGCAATTGGCCAGTAGCCAGCGTGCGGATTCCCGCACCTGCTCGCTCGTGCTGCGATGGCTCGTTCGGCTGAGCTTCGGCAGCAATACGCGGCTCGTGCCCGGCATCAAGCGCTCGGCGATTTTCATGGCGACGTCGAGCCCGAAATCCCGTTTGACCTGAAACAGCGCGAGGCAAAGCAACCGATGCTGATCGTCGCTTGCACTGGGGACGTAGCTGGCCGCGCTGCGTGATTCCAGGGCCGGCGTCCAGGTGTCGGTGCCGTCGAATTTTTTCTGGCGGTGCGCGTCGATCGATGCAAGCGCGGCCTGGCTGACGATCGGCTCGATGCGGTCCGTCCTTTGATAGATCACGCGCAACCAGCGGACAAAGGGGTTGTCGCGCGCGGCCAGTGCCGCGCCCGCGTCGCCCACGATGATCAGCGTGTGCAAATCGCCCAGATGGCGGGCTTCCAAGCGGTCGGTGGAAACGCGAGCCGAAGACGAGCAAGTCACGTCGCCCCCGTCGATCGACAGCAAGCGGACGCTATACAGATTGGTCTTTCCTCGGCCGTTTGCGCCCAGCTCGTTGGCGACGTCGAATACTTCGGCGACCATGCCGGCGGTCATGAAAGAAAAGCCCTTGAACAGCAGAAGTCCAATTTGCTTGCAGCGGGGACTGGGTTCTTCGCTCTGCGCCCCCGTCGTTCCCGCGTGTTGCCGTATGTCGCTATTTTTTTCGATTTTTTCAACCATCATGGCTGGCTCCTTGGTTCCTATATGCGCGCGATTTTTGCTTCCAAACTATTTGCGAGGGTTTTTGTTTCATTTTTTTTGTTTATTTTTGTGTGCCGACTCGCATTGACGCGAAACAGCATTAAAAGTGTTCGATCTGCAATGGCTTCTGGCTACGCGGACTGGCTTGCGCGGCGGATAAGTTCAAGCCGATCTCTACGCAGTCAGCGCCGGCACGCCGGTCGGACGGTGATGCAATCCGCATCTGCGCGCTTTCTTCGTATTCGATACTGCCGGATATATTACCGCCATCGGCGTCGATAATAAGAGGAGGCGGGTTAAATTTCCACATAAAAACTATTAAGTCGAAATGTAACGGGTCGGGCTCTATTGGCGTCCCCCTATCAGCGTGTTTGGCGCCGAATTATTTTAAGTTTCGCGGAAGTCGAGCCTATTCGTATGATTTGTACTAAGTACTTGCCTAAAAATGTTGAATCCGCTAGCGGGCACCGCTTGGCACTGGGGACGATTCAAAATCAGGGAGGCAATGGGAGCGGTCGGAACTGAACTGAGTGAGACAGGTACCGCCGGATCCACTTGCGCGAAAATATGCCGTGCCGGCTAATACTGCGCAACAGCGCGCTTGAAATTGGCGGATAAATGCTAGTCGAACGCGAAAGTCATACTATTCCGCCATGACTAAACTGCCATTTTGCGCATTGGCCCCGGTTATGCGGGGCGCGTAGCGGACATTGGAAGCGCCGACGCGAGGGAGTGATTACGGGGTAGGTAAACGCTTCACGCTTTCACGCTGCGTACCAGGGAATATTGGGGAACATGATTCTTACTTGGAGACCGCCCGCCGGATAATTGCTGACGTCGCAGTGGCCGCCGCGGTCGCGAATCAAGGGACGCTGCATTTGCCATGCGACAAGTACCGACAAAACGATCGCCGCGATCAGGACGGCCTCCGCCGTGAGCAGGAATCGCGGCGGCGGAGGCCTATTGAGCGGCACGACGTCCACCGGGCCGCGCCCGGCGAGTGCACCCACACAGGGGAAGCGTGCCGCCCATGTCGTTCGTTTCATCCAGGCATCAGCGCATCTGCGGCGTTTCTTGCGCGCGCAGATCGAACACGAGTACCTGGGCGTCGCTACCGTCCGTCAATGTCAGCGAAGTTTCCCCGCGCAGCTTCGCACCGTCACCGGTGCTCAGCGCAATACCATTCAGCGTCACGCTTCCCTGCGCCACATGAACGTACGCATAGCGATCGCCGGCCAGCGTGAGCGATGCCGTTTCCTCGCCGTTCAGTTGCGCGGCATAAACGCGAGCGTCCTGTCTGATCGCGAGCGAGCCGTCAGCGCCGTCCGGGGAGAGCATCAAGCGCAGCTTGCCGCGCTTTTCCTCGGGGCCCACATGCATCTGCTGATAGCGGGGTTCTGCGCCGAGCGCCGAATCCGACGGCACGATCCAGATCTGCAGGAAATGCACCGGATCTGTCGGCGACGGGTTGTACTCGCTGTGTGCCACGCCGCTTCCCGCACTCATCAATTGCACGTCGCCCGGCACGATCGTCGAACCGTTGCCCATCGAGTCGCGATGTTCGAGCGCGCCGTCGAGCACGTACGAAAAGATCTCCATATTGCGATGGGGATGGCGGCCGAAGCCGCGACCCGCGGCGACCCGGTCGTCGTTGATGACGAGCAGATCCGAAAATCCGAGCTGCTCCCGATCAAAATACTCGGCGAACGAGAAGGTATGGCGTGAGCTGAGCCAGCCGTGTTCCGCGATGCCGCGATCGGCTGCGTGCCTGATTTCGATCATTATCATTCTCCAAAACGTTAGGACACCCAACGGATGCAGCGATGCAGGTGTCGATGGGTAGGGAGTCTATGCCCACCTATTCACGGTCGGAAGATGCAAGGAACGGACTCACCGTCTCACGGATGGAACAATGGCGAAACGGATATCGAAGGCCAGCGCATGTGGCCGGCGCTTAGCGCGAGCGTCAGGGAATCGGCGCGATAGCCGAGAGGGGCAGCCGCACGACGATGGTGAAGCCGGCGCCTTCCGCGCTATGGATCGATAGCGTGCCTTGAAATTGCGCCGCGCGTTCCGCCATACCGGACAATCCCAGCGACTGACGCGGGCATCGCGGGAGTCCGTCCGCATGCGACGGTTTGCCGACGCCGTCGTCAGCGATCCGGAGTACGCAGACGTCGCAGTCGCGGTAGAAGTCGATCGTTACCGTGTTCGCCGACGCATGGCGCGCGACGTTCGTCAGCGCTTCCTGAGCGATGCGAAAGATGGCCGTCGCGGCGGGCTCCGACACGTCGAACCCAACCGCTCTGAAGCGGCACGCAACCCGCACGTTCGAGCGGTTGGCAAACTCCGCCGCCAGCCACTCGATCGCCGCCGGGAAGCCGAGTGTTTCAAGCGCTAGCGGACGCAATTGCTGCGTCATGCGCTTGACCGAAGTCAGGGCGCATTCGATTTGCAATTGCAAATCGCGGATCGCCGTGCCTAGCGGATGGCTTCGTTGTTCGATCCCGGCGAGCCGTTCGATGCGCTTTGCGCTGAATTCGAGCGCACTCAGCTGCTGCCCGAGGTCATCATGCAGTTCCTGCGCGATGCGTTTGCGTTCCTCTTCGCGGGCGGTTTGATTGGCGAGTTCGAGCATGCGGGCGAGCGTGGGCGCCTCCGCGCGTCCGGGCGAGGTGGACGGCGCATCGTGTACGCGGTTTTCGTCGGGCGGCATCACACGATATCGTGATCGTCGATCAATTGATTGTGCATCGCATAGCGGACCAGCGCCGCACCGTTCGAGAAACGCATGACGTCGAAGATACGCGTTTTGTAATTGCTGACCGTCTTCGCGCTGAGGCTTAACGCGCGGCCGATGTCGCCCGCATTGTCTCCCCTCGCGAGCCGCATGAAGATATCGAATTCACGGTCGTTCAGTTGTTGATGCGGCGCCGTCTCTGGCGGCGCCACCAGATTCTGCGCAACGTAATCGGCCATCCAGGGGCCAACGTAAATACCGCCTGCCAAGATTTTGCGCAAGGCGCTCGACACTTCGGGCATCGCCGCGTGTTTCGTCAGATAACCGTGCGCCCCCGCCATTAAAGCACGCAACGCGTAATGGCGTTCCTCGTACATCGTCAATACGAGTATCTTCAGCGATGGTGCCTCGTCGCGAATATTTCTGATCAATTCGATTCCGCTGCGTCCGGGCATCGAGAGATCGAGCAGCAGGACGTCGGCTGGCGTTCGGCGTACCAATGCCAAGGCGGATGCGGCATCCCATGCCTCCCCCTCGATCCGGATATCCGGCATGCCTTGGAGGACGTCGCGCAAACCCTCTCGGAACACGGGGTGGTCGTCGGCGAGCAGGACGCGCGTCACGCACGTGCGGAGGCCTTCCAGACTGCGATCGATCGCAGTGCGCCTCGGGTGATGAAGGGCGGTGCTCATGGCTTGTATCAGAGGGGCACGGGCGATGGCTATATGTTGTTGCCATCATAATCGCCCGCATTCGTCTAATTGATTCAGGTTTTCCCTGCCGTTATTCGGCGATGGGCTTGAGATGGCATGCTACCGCGAGATTCGCGTTCTCACCAAGTTGCAATTGTGCCGACAATGCTTTTATCGATGGCTTTGCAAAAGCTACCGGGCGCGGCCCCGGAATCATCATACTCGTCGTATTCGTCGAAAAACGGCCATTAAGCGGCACGCGGCGCCGAATGGCTGCCGGCCTGAGCGTTGTCTTCCGCTTGCGCCTGCAGCATCGTCACCGCACGCCCCGCGTCCCGCCACGCGTCAATGCCACCCTTGAGCGGCAATACATCGAGAAACCCGGCGTCGGTCATCTTCTTTGCCATCCATGCCGCCGAGACTTCATTCGGGCACGAGCAATAGATGACGACTTTTTGGTTGGGGCGATACGCCGCAATAATTTCGTCGAGTTTCCGTTCGTCCGCGAAAAGCGCGCCCGGAATAACATAAGGATCGAGCCGCCGCTTTTCGTCCGATCGAATATCGAGGATCACCGGAGCCGTTTCGCCGAGCATCAACTCATAGAGTTGGTCGACGTCGATGCGTGCGTCGGCCAATTTGTGCATGAACGCGCGCCGCCGCATCCAGCGATAAGCCGCATACAGGGCGAGCAGCGTGGCGATGACGGGAATGCTCGCGTGGCCCAGGCGGCTGACGCCGTCGAACAGCCAGTCGATCTGGCGCGAGACGATGAAGCCGATACCCAAGCCCAGCGTCGCCCAAATCGCGGCGCCGACCCCATCGTGCGCGACGAACACCCGGTACGGGATGCCGACGGCCCCGGCCATCGGAACCGAAAGCAGCGACAAGCCCGGCACGAGTTTCGACACCGTTAGCACGCGTACGCCCCCACGGCCGAAAAAGCGCACCGTTTTTTTGACGCAGGTGTCGCGTGATAACGACAACCGGCAGAGCGTCTTGAGCGTGTTGCCGCCGTAGCGACGGCCGGCGAGGAACCAAACGCTGTCACCGATGACCGAAGCGATCACGGCGAGCGCGAAGACGAGCAGGGCTTGCGCGCCGATCGATTCGGGATGCAGCGCGGCCATGGCGCCGAACAGGACCAGCGTCGGCATGGCCGGGACCGGCAGGCCCAGCGATGCGGCCAGCGCGTTGACGAAGACGAGCGCCGGGCCGTAGCGTGCGACCAGGTCGTGAAGCATCGGAGGTTACCTCGTGAGAACGCACCGCCTGAAATGGCGGGATGCGCCGATTATGCCGCGTCCATCGCCCGGCTGCTTCGATGTGTCGCCCGCCCGCGGTTTGCGCGCGTCGAAGCCGTGACGGCGAATGCGAATTCGTGCGACCTATGACCCATAATCGACGCAAGCGTGAACAGGCCCTGGAGCTCCGCGGCCATTTTTCGAGGAGCGCGGTATGCGTCGTTCTTTACAAAAAGCTTTCATTTGCATCGGACTCTCGTGCGTGCAAGCCCTCTCATGGGCGCAGGCGCCGAACACCGTTCAACTCGAAGACCTGACGTGGACGGAGCTGCGCGGCGAACTCGCGGCGGGCAAGACGACGATCATCGTACCGATCGGCGGGACCGAGCAAAGCGGTCCGTACGTCGCGCTCGGCAAGCACAACGCGCGCGTGCAGTGGCTGGCCACGCGCATCGCGCGCGGCCTCGGCAATGCGCTGGTGGCGCCGGTCGTCGCCTACGTGCCGGAGGGCGGCTATGCGCCGCAGACCGCCCATATGCGCTTTCCGGGCACTATCACGGTACCGGACGACGTCTTTGAAAAGACGCTCGAATCCGCCGCAAACAGCTTCGAAGTGCACGGGTTCAAGAACGTGGTGTTTCTTGGCGATCACGGCGGCTATCAGAACGATCTCAAGCAGGTGGCCGCGCGCCTGACTAAGGCGTGGGCCGGAAAAGGGGCGCGCGCATTCGTGCCGCCCGAGTACTACGAGGCCAGTTCCGACGGATATGCCCGCATGTTGCGAGAAAAGGGCTATCGCGACGATGAAATCGGCACGCATGCGGGCCTGGCCGATACGGCGCTGTTGCTGGCGGTCGCGCCGCAGATGGTCCGGCTCGATGCATTGCGCGCGGCGCCGAAGCCCGGGGCCGCCGATGGCGTCTACGGGGGCGACCCGCGACGCGCGACCGCCGAGTTGGGGCGTCCCGGTATCGACGCGATCGTCGCCAGGACGATCGATGCGATTCGCAAGGACACGGCGGCGCGCTGACCGTCGTCAATCGTCACGCTCGGGTATCGAGCGCGGCGCCGGCTGTGAACAACGGGAGGGAGTATGGGTTCGAAGGGACTTCGCCGTACGAGGCTCGCTGCGTCGATCGGTGCCATGGTTGCCGGCGCATGGATGACACTCGCGCCGGCCACGATATGGGCCTCGACGGTGCAGACGGTATCGGGCATGCCAAGCGTGGTCGATCCGTCGAATTTGTATAGCGAGGCAGGCGTCAATCGCTTGAGCCCTGCCGTAAAGGGGGCCTTGTCGAGGGTCTATGTCCCGAATCTGCGCTCGGACGATGTCTATGTCATCGATCCATCCACGTACAAGGTGATCGACAAGTTTCCCGTTGGACGCAGTCCGCAGCACATCGTCCCGTCGTGGGATCTGAAGACGCTGTGGGTGACGAACAATGCCGAGGGCCGCACCGACGGCAGCCTGACGCCGATCGATACGCTGACGGGCAAGCCCGGTCAGGCAATCACTGTCGATGATCCCTACAACATGTACTTCACGCCCGATGGCAAGCAGGCCATCGTCGTCGCCGAAGCGCATGCCCGGCTCGATTTTCGCGATCCCCATACGATGCGGTTGGAGTCGAGCCTCGACGTGCCGGAATGCAAAGGTATCAATCATGCCGATTTTTCGATCGACGGCCGCTACGCAATTTTCACCTGCGAGTTCGGCGGCGAGCTCGCGAAGATCGACATGGTGAACCGCAAGGTGCTCGGTTACCTGGCACTCCAGAAGAACGGCATGCCGCAGGATATCCGCGTCTCGCCTGACGGGAAGGTGTTCTATGTCGCCGATATGATGGCCGACGGCGTGTACCTCGTCGATGGCGACAGCTTCTCGAAGATCGGTTTCATCCAGACGGGCGTCGGCACGCACGGGCTCTATCCGAGCCGCGATGGCACCCGGCTTTATATCGCCAACCGGGGATCGAATCGCGTGCATGGCCTGCGCCATGGAAAGGGCAGTGTTTCGGTGCTCGACTTCGCGACGCGCAAGGTCGTCGCGAACTGGCCGATCCCGGGAGGGGGCAGCCCCGATATGGGCAATGTCAGCGTCGACGGCAAGACGCTTTGGTTATCGGGGCGATTCGACGATGTGGTCTATGCGATCGATACGGCCACGGGTGCGATGAAACAGATTCCCGTCGGCATGGAGCCGCATGGCCTTACCGTATGGCCGCAGCCGGGGCGCTATTCGCTCGGGCACACGGGCAATATGCGTTAATGCCCTGTCCCGCACTAGCGCGCTGCAAGAGCGGGCCGGTGCGGTATCCGATATCGATACTAACTAACGAGTTAGTACTTAAACTTTACGTTCACGAGCGATCAGGCGGCGCGTTTTGCGGGGCGCAGCGCATAGGCACCGTCGCCGAGCAGGAACAGCGCGACGAGCGCGATGGCCCAGAACGCAGGATATTCCCAACCGCCACCCTTGTTGGTAAACAGCCAGCCGTTCGCACCGTGAACGAGCGCGATCGTCCCGAGCATTTCGACGGCGAGCGGCAACGCCACCCAGGACGCCCAGATGCCGAGGATCAGCGCGATCCCGCCGACCAGCTCGAGCACGATCGTCAGGTACGCCGCAATCGCGGGCAGGCCGAGCGAGGCGAAGTAGCCGACGAAGCCGGGTATGCCGAATACGAACAGCTTCAGGCCGACGTGAGCGAGAAAGAGAATCCCCAGGCTTAAGCGAAGCAGCAGGGCAGCCAGCGGAGCGGTTTTATCGTTGATCATGATGGTCATCGTTGATAGTGAGGAACGGTCGCACCGGCGAGCGCCTTGAAAGCGAGGCGGGCGTTCTGCCGGCGAATCATGCAACGATACGGGCAGCGGCGCGTCCCGACAACTCGGCTATGATTCATCCATCATTTACTGTGGGTTGATGATCGGATGGATACGTTGACGAGCATGCGCGTTTTTCGGTTGGCGGTCGAGGCCAAGAGTTTCGCCGCGGCCGCACGCCGGCTGGACATGTCGCCGGCGATGGCGAGCAAGCACGTCATGCATCTGGAGCGCCGGCTGGGCACATTGCTGCTCAACCGGACGAGCCGCCATTTGAGCCTGACCGAATCGGGCGCGACGTATTTCGAGCATGTTCGCCAACTGCTCGACGAACTCGACGATGTGGAATCCGCGGTCGGCCAATCGACGGCTGCGCCCCACGGAACGCTCAAAGTGAGTGCCCCGGTATGGATGGCCAATCCCGATTTCGTCGGGGTGCTGAACGATTACCGCACGCGGTATCCCGACGTGCGTCTCGACATCGATCTGTCGGGCCGCTTCGTCAATCTCGTCGAAGAGGGTTTCGATCTCGCCTTGCGCGTGACGAACCCGATGTCGCTGGGTCCCGCGCTCATCGCGCGGCCGATCGCGCCGGTGATCTTTCATCTCGTGGCCGCGCCCGGCTACTTGCGCAAGGCGGGCGTGCCGAGCGATGCGCAGGCGCTCGCTCAGCATGCGCTGCTCGGCTATGCGATGTTTCCGGCGAATAACATGATTGAAGTGGAAGGGCCGCGAGGCGTCGAAACATTCAAGGCCGATTGCGCGTTGCAGACGAACAACGAATCGCTGCTTCGGCTCGCCGCGCTGGAAGGGATGGGCCTGGCGTTCCTGCCCAAGGCGCTGATCGCCCACGATCTCGAAGCGGGGGCGCTGAAAGCTGTGCTGACGGATTATCGTTTCTTCGGTACCAAGCTCTACGGCGTCTATCGCCACCGAAAATATCTTTCGCCCAAAGTGCGGACATTCCTCGATTTTATCGGTGAGGACGCGCGTCTGCGTTAAGCTTCGCGGTTTCGCCCAACCCACCACTCACTCGCTCACACACTTATTCGATGTCCAACTGGATGCTTCAACTATGCGTCGCGATCGTCGCGACGTCGGCGTGCGGCGCCTTGGCGCGACGGATCGGGCAGGGGAAAGTCGTCGGTGAACTCGTCGCGGGGTTGCTGCTGGGGCCGTCCGTGCTCGGCGCGCTCGGCGGGGCGGGGTATCAGGCGTTGTTCACGCCTGCGTCCGCGGAGTTGCTGTCGAAGCTCGGCGAACTCGGTCTCGTCTTCCTGATGTTTCAGACGGGGTCTCATATCGTCGGCGACATGCCGAAGACGCGCTCGGCCGCGTGGCCTCCGATCGTGGTCGCGGCACTCGGCATGGTGTGCCCGTTCGCCATGGGGTGTGCACTGGCCAGCGTCGGCGATGCCTCGTTCGTGCCACCGCAAGTGCCGCGCATCGCCTATGTGCTGTTCTGCGGCGTCGCGCTTTCGGTATCCGCTTTGCCGGTGATGGCCCGCATCGTGACGGAAGCCGGAATCGAGGGACATCCGTCGGCTCGCTTGTCGATTCTCGCGGCAACGATCACCGATGCGGTGGGATGGCTGTTGTTGGCCAGTGTGGGTGCGCTCGCGAAGTCGGGCTTTTCGGCCGGATCGGCGTTCCACGGCCTGCTGGTATTGGCCGGCTTCTTCGCCGTTTCGGTTACGCTCGTGCGGCTGGCCATGCAAGGGCTGCTCGAAGTGACGAAGCGCTGGAGCGGCGATTCCGCGATGCTCGTTGTCGCACTCTGTTATGTGCTGCTCTCCGCATGGGCGGCAACGACGTTAGGTGTTCATAGTGCGTTCGGCGCACTGGTGGCGGCGGTCAACCTGTCTCGCCGGCGCGATTTGCTGGACCTGTGGCAACGCCGTTTCTCCGGCCTCGCGGATCTCGTTCTAACGCCGTTATTTTTTGTTTCCGCGGGCATGCAAGCGTCGATTTCCGCGCTGAATTCGCCGATGCTCTGGGCGTGGCTCGGGCTCTTTCTCGTGATCGGCATCGCCGGCAAATACGGTGGGTGCTATATCGGCGCAAGGCTGTGCCGTATCGATCACGATCGATCGCATTTGATCGCCGTGCTCATGAACAGCCGCGGGACGGTCGAGCTGATGGTGCTCAGCATTGGGCTTCAATTGCGGCTGATTTCCGCTTCGCTCTACACGATCTTGCTCATTGCGACGTTGACGATGACGGCTGCCAGCGCGCAGCTCGTGCATCGGTGGGCGCGCCGTCGCGGGCCGGCGCGGCTCGCGATGACAGCCGCCCGGGACTAGTTCCGTTCTCGATATTGATCCGTAGGACGCCGCACGCGTGGCGAATTCCGGGAAATGCCGCATGCGGCCTGTCGGGTTTGGCAGTACGGTTTTTTATTTGTATGTTGCAATGTCTCTCTGGCACCACTATGTTGCTGAGTGACTCGGCCCATTTGAGCGCCGGTATGTGTCGTTTCAGCGGCTACATGCAGTGGAGGCGCGATGAGCACATCGAATCGGTGGCATGGGCGCAGCGTGGCAAGAGGCAGAGAGGGCAGCGCTGGCTGCCGTTTGATCGCCGGCATCGCATTGCTGTCGATGGCCAGTCATGTGTCGGCGCAAGCAACCGTTCAGCTCTACGGCATTGTCGACGACGCGCTGACGTTCACGACGAATGCAAACGGTGGCCGGGCGTGGGCGCAAACGAGCGGCGTCGGTCAATCCGATCGCTGGGGGCTGCGCGGCGTCGAACCGCTCGGCAGCGGATGGCGCGCCGTCTTCCGCCTCGAAAACGGATTTACGCTCAATGACGGCCGCTTTTCTCAAGGCGGGCTCGAATTCGGCCGCCAAGCCTTTGTCGGCCTCGCGAGCGATCGGCTCGGCACGTTGACGTTCGGGCGTCAGTACGACTTCATGTCGACCAACCTGACGCAATTCTCCGCTGGAACGGTGACGCCATCGGTATTCGCCTTTCATCTCGGCGATCTCGATAGGCTCGGGGCCGAGCGTCTCGACAATTCGGTGCGATATGTCACACCTGTTCTGGGCGGCCTGCAGCTCGGCGTGCTCTATTCGTTTGGCGGACAGCCAGGCAATTTTGTCGCGAACAGCGCCGTGGCGCTCGGCGCCACCTATTCGCACGGAGCGTTCAGCGCGGGTGCGGCTTATGTCGGCATCCACAACTACACCGAGGCATTCGGCATCGGGACGACTGTCCTCGGTACGCAGCTCGTCGGCACGCGGCCCCAAGGGCTACTGTCGCCGTTCCAGGTTTTCGACAAATTATCGGTGTCGGGTATCGGCGCCGGCTACCAATGGGGGCCCGCGTTCCTGCACGGGCTCTTCACGCTCGTCGATTTCCGCCAGAAGGGTGCGAGTGCGTCGCTGAGAACGGCCGAGGGCGGCGTCAGATATTCCGTGACTCACGCGCTTTCGCTGGCCGGCAGCTACGCCTATTCGAAGCTTGGACAGGCGCACTGGAATCAAATCGTCGCCGGTATCGATTACTCCCTCTCGAAACGGACGGACATTTACTGCAACGCAGTGGTATTGCGTGCCAGCAGCGGCGTCCGCGCGCAATTATTTACCTTGCCCGCCGCTAATTCAAATTCGCAAACAGTCGTTTCGCTCGGCATGCGTCACCTCTTTTAGCGGTCACTATTACCGCCTTTTATCCGCGCGGATTCCGCTATGGCGGTTCGCTTTGTCAGCGTTGACTGACAAGGCCCTGAGAGGGTTTGTGGCGATAGGGTTTGTTTGACTTGAATCAACCTCGTCGAACGTTATCCTTCGTACAAATGAGCCTATAAGAACTTGCTTCCATTACGGCGCCCGAAGGGTCTGATTGGGTGGCCGCTCTGCTTTGTCGCCCGCTTCGTCGGGCGCGTGTGCCGGCATCAGCAGTCGGATAACCGACCGATCCGGCAATCGATTAACGAACGTTTGCATCGTCCGGCGCTGCCGTCATGGCTTTGCGTCAGGCGGGCATGTGCGCATTGGCTGGCATCCGGCTGCCAGTGATCCGGGATGCGGTATTTTGGGGAACTGAAGTGCGCGATATATCCGAACGTCTGCGGCGCCTATGCCGCGATTGGTACGCTCAGGGGTTGGCCCTTGTCGTGCTGGCGCTCGCGCTGTCGATTACGCTGACCGTTTATTCGATCTGCGGGCAATTCGTTCAGCGTGAGGCAAGCCTGCGCTTCGATAATGATTCGCGCAGTGTCGAACAGCAAATTGCGGTGCGCGTCCGCCTGTATACCGACGTCCTGGTCACGATGCGCGCACTATTCGGCGAAGACTCGAACGTCACGCGCGCCGAGTTTCGCGATTTCGTTACGGGTCTCGATTTGCCCGGCCGCTATCCCGGTTTTCAGACGTTGAACTATGCGGCTTACGTGCGTGCCGCGAACCTGCCTGCGTTCGTGGCCGCGCAACGCGAGGACTTGCTGTTGAAGCAGGCGGGGATCGATTTTTCGATGCATCCGCCCGGGCTGCGCGACGACTACGATGTGCTCACTTACCTCGAGCCGCTCGCTGTCAATCGCGAAGCAGTCGGCCTCGACATGGACGCCGCTCCGCAACGGCGTGCCGCCATGGAAAAGCTGCGCGATAGCGGCGAGCCCATCAGCAGCGGGAGATTGATCCTCGACGATCGCGGTGCGCGATTTGTCGGAATGGCGATGCGCATGCCCGTCTATCGCAAGGGCATGGCGACGACGACGGTCAGTGAGCGCCGGCTTGCCTACCTCGGTTCGGTCGGGGCCGGCATTCGCGTCAACGACATGATGGACGGGTTGCTCAGTGCGGAAACGCTGCGCGTCATCAAGTTCAAGATCTATGACGCGGGTACCTTGGGTGCACCGGCGAGCGCGTTGTCGAATGCGTCGCTTTTGTATGACAGCGTAAATGGTGCCGCGATGGCGGGGCCAGGATCGACGGCCGGCGTTTCGCGCGCTCCCGCCCGTGCCAAGGCGGCCATCGTCGCGCGCGCACCCCGTGCCGCGCGGGCGACTCCGGTGGCCACGCTGGAACGGACGGCGCAGCAGCCGTTCGCCGGGCGGCGCTGGACGATCGTGTTTTCGGCCAATATGAGCGCGCTCAGCGGGACCCAGCAGGTCTTGCCCGATGTCGCGCTGGCCGCCGGTGTCGTGATCAGTGTGTTGCTCGCTGGCTTGGCTTATGCCTTGTCGAGCTCGCGCTCGCGAGCCGTCAGGCTGGCCGACACGATCACCTACGACTTGCGCGAAAGCGAAGCGGCACGTGCGGAAGCGCAGCGCATTGCGCATCTCGGGGATTGGCGCGTCGACATCGACGAAGGCGGGGCCTATTTGTCCAGAGAGATGGCACGCCTGATCGGGCTCCGCGAGCCGACGCAAACGCTGAAGGCGCTGCTGCGCACGATCGATCCTACCGATCGCCGGGCGTTGTTCGAACAGGCAAGACATACGCTGACGACACGCGATGCGTTCGAACTCGAATGCCGCTATCGCTCGCGGCGCGGACGGCGCGGTTGGCTGCGCGTGATTGGCCATGCTTATGGAGCGGGACAGACGTGCATGCTGCGCGGGACCGCGCTCGAAATCACGAAACAAAAGTCGATCGAACGAGCCAGGGATCTCGAGCACACCTTCACGCTCTATCTCGCCACGGCCGGCAACGAGTTCGATGTCTGCCGGCATCTGGTCGAATCGATCGTACGCGGCATGGATTGGGACGGGGGCACGTTCCGGCCGACGTCCGCGGGCACGAAGCAGTTGCTGTGCGCCACCTCGACGGCACACGAGAGTGGCTTCGAAACCTGGCTGGTGTTGCATGGGCCGAATGTGATCGCCGAGGACGATGCGCCGGCTGCGCCGCGTTGGAGCGTGACCGGCCGCGGCGCGGCGCGCACGGGCTGCGACAGCTGGCTTGCCGATGCGGGCGTCTCCACGACATTCTCGTTTGCGCTGCGCCTGGGTTCGGTCGTGGTGGGCGTGGCCGAGTTCTACTCGCGGGAGCGGCGCCACGCGGAGCCGCAGGCGCTGGTCATGGCGCGCTCGATCGTCAGCCAGATGAGCCACTTCCTCCAGCGCCGGCAGGCCGAGGACAATCTGCACTTCCTGGCCACGCACGACGCGCTGACAGGACTGCCGAACCGGTTGATGTTCCGCGAGCATCTCGACGAGTTGCTGGCGCGCGCACGCGCCGATGCCACCGCGCTGCATGTGCTCTTCATCGATCTGGACCGATTCAAGGACGTCAACGACTCGCTCGGGCACAACGTCGGCGATCTGCTCTTGCGCGCGGTCGTGGCGCGCTTGCACGAAGCGCTCTCCGGAGCCGACATGATCGCGCGGCTCGGCGGCGACGAATTCGTCGTGCTCGTGAAGCATCCGAGCGATGGCGTGGCCGTCGTCATCGAAACGATCGATGCGATCCAGGCGGCGCTGGCGCAGCCGTTCATGATCAGCGGCACGCAACTGCAAGTGAGCGCGAGTATCGGCGTCAGTTCGTTCCCCGGTGACGGCGAGGATGCGCAGACGCTGCTCAAGCACGCCGATATGGCGATGTATGGCGCAAAGCAGCGCGGTAAAAACACGTATCAGATGTACGTGCGGCAGATGAGTATGTCGCTGCATCGGCGTGTCGAAATGGAGACGCACCTACGGCATGCCGTGGATAACCACGAGTTCACGCTCGTCTATCAGCCGCGAATCGATCTGCGCACGAATCATTGCACGGGTGTCGAGGCGCTGTTGCGTTGGAACAATCCGGTGCTCGGCGCGATTGCGCCCACCGAATTCATCCCGATCGCCGAGGAAACGGGGGCCATCGTGCCGATTGGTGCGTGGGTATTGCGCGAGGCGTGCCGGCAAGCGGCCGAATGGCGCGCACGCGGATTGGCGCCGATCCACGTCGCCGTGAATTTATCGGCGCGGCAGTTCGCAGATCCCCATCTGCACGAAACCATCATGGATGCGCTGGCCGAAGCGAGGCTACCCGGCGAATACCTGGAGCTCGAGTTGACCGAAAGCATGGTGATGCGCCATCCCGAGCAAGCCGTGCGCTGGCTCGCGGCGATCAAGTGTACCGGCGTGCGTCTTTCGATCGACGATTTCGGTACCGGCTACTCGTCGCTCGCCTATCTGAACCGCTTCCCGATCGATACCGTGAAGATCGACCGGTCATTCATCCGCAACGTGCCGGACAGCCATAGCGATACGCAGATCACGAGCGCCGTGATCGCGCTGGGACACAGCCTTGGGCTGACCGTCATCGCGGAAGGCGCGGAAACGCAGAAGCAAATCGATTTTCTCCGCAAGGATGGCTGCGACGAAGTGCAGGGTTACTTCTTCAGCCGCCCCATTCCCGCCACCGACGTCGAGAGCTTTCTCGGCCCTGGGGCGGAACCCGGTCTCGCGTCTCCGACGAGATCGTTAGCCAACGGCGCCCAAGTCAGCGAACCGCAGCGCCATCATTTCGTCTTGAAGGAATAGCACCATGCAGATCAACAAACGGGGCATCGCCGCCATGTATCAAGCGATCGACGAGCTTGATTTCAGCCGGATCAAGGCCAAGCTCATGCATCGCCGCGACGGCATCATCGCGTTGCGTCAGATCGAGCGCGCCGAGGCGGGATATCGGCAATTCTTGAAGCTCGCGGCGAAGCATCCCGATGCGCCGATCGTGCCGAGCGAGGAAGTCGACGAGTTCTGGCACATGCATATCCTCGATACGCAGCGTTACAGCGCCGATTGTGAGCGGATTTTCGGGTACATGATCCACCACGATCCGTACAGCGGGCTCGATGGCGCGGAGGACGAGGCGCGCCATTTCGCGCTGGCGGCGGCGAGCGACGACTTGGCGGCGCGCGAGTTCGGTGCGGCGGGTCATGGTGATGCGATGGCGTACTGCGTCAAACCGGAGGCGAAGGGCGATGCGAAGGCGTATTGCGTGAAGCCGGAAGCTAAGGGTGATGCGATGGCGTATTGCGTCAAACCGGAGGCGAAGGGCGATGCGATGGCGTATTGCGTGAAGCCCGAAGCTAAGGGTGATGCGATGGCGTATTGCGTCAAACCGGAAGCTAAGGGAGATGCGATGGCCTATAGCGACAAACCACAAGAGAAAGCCGATCCGATGGCGTCTTACGTCAAACCCGAAGCGAAGGGCGATGCGATAGCGTACTGCGTCAAACCGGAAGCAAAGAACGATGCCAAAGCGTACTGCGTGAAGCCCGAGGCGAAGGGCGATGCCAAAGCATACTGCGTCAAGCCCGAAGCGAAGAACGATGCGAAAGCGTATTGCGTCAAGCCCGAAGCGATGGCCGCGGTTTATCAGGTCCGCCGAGCCGCCGCACCCGTCTGGCGGCGCAGCGCCTAGGCCGTGCGCCCTGCGCGGCGCCGTCGCGCGCCGTTGACCCAGGTCAAACCGTTTTTCCCCTGCTCCGCGAAGATAGGAACCGGCGCCTCACGCGTGCGTGAGCGCCGGCTTCGGCCAAGCGGGCGGGTGAATTGGCTTGGGAGGGTGCAAATGGGAATCGGCATGCAAATCGTGTACCTCGGGTTCCCCGGGGAAGCACGGATCGAAGCCGAGGCCGGCGTCCAATTGTTGCGGCTCATGCGCTTTGCGCGGTGCGTGAGCGGCTGCCATCTCGCGATTGAAGTGCTGCAAGGGCCGAGCGGCAGGTATTACGATGCGCGGCTGGACGTCATGACATCGGAACAAGAACGAATCGCGTTGGCTCACTGTTCCGAAATAGAACCCGAGGCCGCCGTGCGTGCGGTTTTCGACTGTGCGGAGCGGGAGCTCGGCCATCGTGGCGCCGACCTGTCCCGCCTGAACGACTAAACATCAACCTTCCATTTTTTCGCGTGCCAGGCGGGCAATCGTCTCCATCGCCAGATCGAACTCGGTCGTCTTGTCGAAGAAGTAATCGGCGCCGGCCACGACGCTCGCCTCCCGAAACACGGGAGACGCGTAGTTGGTCAGGACGATCGTCACGATGGGGTCGGTACGACTACGCAATGCGTGGAGCAGGTCCACGCCGCTGCCGTCGATCAGGCGTAGATCGAGGATGACGGCTTCGGCGTCCGTGTCTTCGATGCCTTGGAGCGCCGTCTCGACATCTTCGGCTTCGCCGACGATGCAAGCAGCGCCGTGCGGCCCGATATGTCCCGACAGCCGCTCGCGAACCAGGGTCGATTCGTCGACGACAAACACTCTCAGCGGTGATCGGTTGTTCGATTCCATGCGAACAGTATCGTCAGCGCCTTTCGAAATAAATATCGGCTCGGTAGGAATGTGCTGTAGGCGGCCCGGAATGCGCATGTAGGCGAATCCCTACACGCGAGGCGGGCGGCCCATGCGGCGGGCTTGCGCGGCTTGATAGGCAGCGCGGGTGGTTACTTATCGTTACAAGTCTTCGCTATCTTCGAACAACTTGTGCTGAATGGCGTAACGAACCAAGGCGGCTTCGTGCGGCATCTGCATCTTTTCGAGGATGCGTGTTTTGTAGGTGCTGACGGTTTTGGCGCTCACGCACAATTCGTTGGCGATTTCGCTGATTGTCTGCCCGCCCGCGATGCGGCGGAATACGTCGAATTCGCGATCGGAGAGCCGCTGATGCGGCAGCATATCGGTTGGCTCGTTCAGGCTCTGCGCGAGCCGCTCGGCCATCGACAGGCTGACGTACACGCCGCCGGCGGAAATCTTCGTCAACGCCGAAACCAGTTCCTTGCTGGCGCTTTCCTTGGTGAGATAGCCCGAGGCCCCCGCCTTGAACGCGCGCACCGCGTACTGCTGCTCGGCGTGCATGGTCAGTACGAGCACGCGCAGCGTGGGCAGTTCATCCTTGATCTGCTTCACGAGTTCGATGCCGTTGCGCCCGGGCATGGAGAGATCCAATACGAGGACATCGGCCGGCGTGCCACGCACCAGCGAAATGGTGGTGGGGCCGTCATACGCCTCTCCGACGACTTCGAACCCGCTCGTGCCCTCGAGAATATGGCGCAGCCCGTCGCGGACGAGCGCGTGGTCATCGGCCAGCAGAACTTTTGTCATGGCAGAGCCTCTTCCTGTTGTATGGCGGCGAGCGGAATCCGCACCGTGAGCGCGAACCCTTGTTTCGGTGCGGTGTCGATCGACACTGTGCCGTCCAGAATGTGCACGCGTTCGCGAATACCCAGCAATCCGAAGGATTTTTCCCCGGGGCCTTCCTTGCTTGGCGTACCGGACGCACCACGCCCATTGTCGGCAATACGCAGCACGCACCAGTCGTCTTCGATGGCGAGCGCGATCGACACGCGCGTGGCTTCGGCGTGCCGGACCACGTTCGTCAGGGCTTCCTGCATGATGCGAAAGAGCGTTGTCGCACCGCTGCGAGAAAATTGCACGGTACCCGGTTCGATGCGACGTTCGATCTCGATGCCGTGGCGGGTCGTGAAATCGGTCAGCAGCCAATCGATCGCCGGCAGCAACCCGAGATCGTCGAGCATGACCGGCCGCAAATCCGCGGCAATGCGGCGCACGGAGCCGACGGTGGAATCGATCAGGCGGCGCATGCCGCTCAACTGGGCGAGCACGGGCGGCGGTGCGCTCGGCACTTCGGCCAGCGATTGTTCGACGGCGGAGAGATCCATCTTCAATGCCGTGAGCTGCTGGCCGAGATCGTCGTGCAGCTCGCGCGCAATGCGGGTTTTTTCGTCTTCGCGAACGCTTTGCAAATTGGCCGACAACGCGCGCAGTTCTTGGCGGGATGCTTTGAGTGCATCTTCGGCCTGCATGCGTTCCGTGATGTCGCGCAGCATGACGGTGTAAAACTTGCCATGCTCGTCGCGGATCTGCGAAATCGACGCTTCGAGCGGAAACTCCTCGCCGTCGGTACGCAGGCCCACGAGAACCGGTTGCTGCCTTCCCATCCTGCGTTCGGTGACGCCCGTCTCTCCGAAGCGTTCGACGTGCTTGCGATGGGCACCGCGGAAACGCTCGGGAATGAAGCGATCGATCGTGGTGCCGATCGCTTCCATCGCCGAGCAGCGAA
>NZ_JBQCDN010000068.1:0-15506 GCF_051961175.1 Trinickia sp.
TTTTCCGCTTACGTAGATCCATAGGGAATCCCCTTGTCCCATGCGTGAGGCGCCGGCTCGTGCCGGCGCCGATTTGGTGTTCTGAAATTCAGCCCCGCGCGCTGGGCGACGCGAGCCGTTCGAGCGCGAATTCGAGTGCGTACAGGTAACCCTTCCAACCGAGCCCGCAGATGACGCCTTCGGCCAGATCGGAAAAGTACGAGTGATGCCTGAACGGCTCCCGGCGATGAACGTTCGACAGATGGATCTCGACGAACGGGATGCCGACGCCCGCCAGCGCATCGCGCACCGCGACGCTCGTATGGGTGTAGGCGGCGGGGTTGATCAAGACAAATTCGACCCCTTCCGCGCGGGCAGCCTGCACGCGATCGACGAGCTGGCCTTCATGATTGCTCTGAAACGTCGCCAACTCGACTCCGGCTTCCTTCGCGCGGGCCATCAGCGCCTGATCGATTTCGCTCAGCGTGACGCGACCGTAGACCTCCGGTTCCCGCGTGCCTAGCAGGTTGAGGTTTGGGCCGTGCAGTACCAGCAATCGTGTCATGGTTCGCTTCTGTTTCCGCGGAATTGCGCGCACTTTAGCGCCGTTTGTCGAAACTTGTCTAGCAGCGATTGAAAATCTCAGGGCGCGAAGCGGTATTCTTTACTCGCCTATGCTGACATTTGCCGCGAAAAGCCCGGGTTCCTGGCGCGATCGTCGCGCAATGTGCGTCGAACGTGGCTCGTGCGATCCGGCGTGCTCACAGGGCGTCGAGCGTCTTGCTCAATTCGGCGGGGCTGACTTGTCCTAATTTTGTCGACCGAACGACGCCGTTGGCGTCAATTACGACCGTAAACGGCAAAGCGCCGGCCGCATTGCCGAGGTTGCGAGCGAGGTCGGCGCCGCCGAATCCGCTGACGAGAATCGGGTAGTCGACCGGCACTTTCTTCAGAAAGGACTGCACGTTCTGCTGCGAATCCACCCCGATTCCCACGAACTGGATTCCTTTGCGCGCATAGGTGTCATGGAGGCGAACGAGCTCCGGCATCTCCGCTACGCAGGGGCCGCACCAGGACGCCCAGAAATTGACGACCAGGATGCGCCCTTTATAGGGGGCGAGCGTCTTTGACTTGCCGGCGACATCCTGCAGCGGCGTATCCAGCAACTGTGCGACGGCGTCGCTGGCCGGCTCCGCGGCCTGCGGGGGCGATGTCTGCGGCTGGGCGGCGGCCGGGCGATCCATCCGGCCCTGTAGCCATTGCCGGCCGCCGGTCCCGGCCACGACGGCGACGGCGACGACGGCGGCGACAGCGACGGCCGCGATGGCGAAGGTGGCTTTCGTTTTCATCTAACTAAATAGAAGGTGGAAGAGTCGGCCGATGGTCAGTTGTGGGTGAGGGGCGCGGCATCGCCGCCTGCCAGCAGCGCCTGCAGCGCATCGGCGTTGGCGCGCGGCGCGCGGCCACGGGCGTCGGCACGCACGGCGCCGCGCAGATCGTCGGTGTCGTACAACGCGATGTGAATGCCGACCGGCTCTTCATCGCGGGCGCCGCGCCACAGGAAGCTCAGCGTTTCGACATCCCCGCGCCCGCCGAAATGGCGGGTTTCCGAGACGTCGTACTGCACATTGGCATTGAGCAGATAAATCGCCACCTCTTTCGGGTTATCGCAGAACACCTGCAAGTGGATATCGGAGTGTTCTCCCGCCGTCCCGTTGAGTACCGCGCCGGTGACATAGGGGTTGAACGCCGCCAGGCGTCTCATCCACTCGAGTGCGATCCCGCGCAGCCGGCGCAACACGGCCGGCTGGCTATCCGACTGGAACAGCAGTTGATATTCGCGGATTTCTTCCTCGATCTGATCGTTGTCGGGCAGCCATTCGCCGGCGACGCGCACCTGCCCGACGACCTGCCGGGCCGCCTTGCGCTTCGCGCTGGCGTAGTCGAGCCCCTCCTCGGCGATCAGACGAGCCGCCGCGATCGCGATTTCTTCCCGCACGCGCTGCGGATCGACAAAAGTTTTGCGCACCATCCGGCCATCATACTAGATCCCTTCACCGTGGCCGCGGCGCCCGCTGCGCCCGGGTGACGCCGGCGCGTCGGGTACAATAGCGGGCCTCACGCGGCTCGCCCGCCCGGCGTTCGCGTCCCATCATGCACTTCGCGGCAAGCACGGCACGAGCACACAGTTTTTATGCATATCCACATCCTCGGCATCTGCGGCACATTCATGGGCGGCCTCGCGGTGCTCGCGCGCGGCGCGGGACATACCGTGACGGGTTGCGACGCCGGTGTCTATCCGCCGATGAGTACCCAGCTCGAGGCGCAAGGCATCACGCTCATCGAAGGCTACGGTGCCGAACAGCTCGATCTGAAGCCGGACCTGTACGTCATCGGCAATGTTGTCTCACGCGGCAATCCGCTGATGGAGGCCATTCTCGACCGCGGCCTGCCCTATGTGTCGGGGCCGCAATGGCTCGGCGAACACGTACTGGCGGGCAAGTGGGTGCTGGCCGTGGCAGGCACGCACGGAAAGACTACGACGAGTTCGATGCTCGCCTGGCTGCTCGAGGATGCCGGGCTCAACCCGGGTTTTCTGATCGGCGGCGTGCCGCTGAACTTCGGTGTCTCGGCCCGGCTCACGGATTCGAGTTTCTTCGTCATCGAGGCCGACGAATACGACACGGCGTTCTTCGATAAACGATCGAAGTTCGTCCACTATCGCCCGCGCACGGCCATTCTGAATAATCTGGAGTTCGATCACGCCGATATCTTCCCGGATCTGGCGGCGATCGAAACGCAATTCCATCATCTGATTCGCACGGTGCCCGGCGTGGGACGTCTGATCGTCAACGGGCGCGAGGCCGCGCTCGATCGCGTGCTGGCCCGCGGCGTCTGGAGCGAGGTGGAGCGCTTTGGCGTGGAAGGGGGCTGGGATGCGCTGCCCGCGCGAGAGGGCGAGCCGGTCGACGAGCGCTACGCTGTCGGTTGGCGCGGCGAGCGCGCCGGGATCGTCGAGTGGCATGTCCAGGGCGAGCACAATCGGCTCAACGCGCTCGCTGCGATCGCGGCGGCGCGGCATGTGGGCGTACCGCCGGCTCAGGCCGCGCGCTCGCTCAGCGAATTTCGCAACGTGAAGCGGCGCATGGAAGTGCGCGGAAGCGTCGATGGCGTGACGGTCTACGACGACTTCGCCCACCATCCGACGGCGATCGAAACCACGATCGCGGGATTGCGCACGCGCGTCGGCAGCGAGCGCACCCGGATCCTCGCGGTGCTCGAGCCGCGCTCAAATACGATGAAGCTCGGGGTGATGAAGGCGCAGTTGCCGCAGAGCCTGGCCGGGGCGGATCTCGTCTTCGGTTACGGCGCGGCCAACGGGCGCGACGCGCTAGGTTGGGATCTGCGCGACGCGCTTGCGCCGCTCGGCGAGAAGGCCCTTGCCTTCGACGATCTCGATGCGCTGGTCGCGGCGGTCGCCCGTGCGGCCCGCCCCGGCGATCACGTACTCGTCATGAGCAACGGCGGGTTCGGCGGCGTGCACCAGAAATTGCTCGACGCGCTCGGCTCCGGCGCGAGAGGCGTCGCGTGATTCTCTATCTGCATGGCTTCCGTTCGTCGCCCAAATCGTTCAAGGCCCAGTTGCTGGCCGCGCGCCTGGCCGCACTAGGGCGTGCGCACGACTGGCGTTGTCCGATGCTGCCCGTTTCCCCGCTCGAAGCCGTTGCGGTGGCGGAAGCGCAGGCAGCGGGTCTCGCCGCCGATGACGTCACAGTAGTCGGCAGTTCGCTCGGCGGGTATTTCGCCACGCATCTGGCCGAGAAGCATGGCTGGCGGGCGGTGCTGCTCAATCCGGCGGTGCTGCCGCAGCGCGATCTGTCTGCCTATTTGGGGGAGCAGCCGCTGTGGCACGGCGGCGGCAGCATCGTCGTGGAGGCGAGCCATCTGGATGAGCTGCGCTCGCTCGGTGTCGCGTCGATCTCCCGGCCGGAACGCTATTATTTGATCGCCGCCACGGGCGACGAAGTGCTCGACTACCGCGAGATGCTGGCGCATTACCCCGGTGTCGAGACGAGACTGATTACCGGCAGCGATCACGCGATCAGCGAATTCGCCGATTACATCGACGAGGTGCTCGCGTTTTGCGGCATCGCCCCGGCCGGGCAGGTGTAGCCCGGCGGCCGTGCCAGTGGCGCACCTCGCGTGTGCCGCACAACTGAACAATATCGATTCGCAGCGGGTGCGCGGTTTGCGGCGCTTAGCTGGCTGCGAGGGCCAAATTCGTAACGAGAGTGTCGAGTGAACGTTTTCTTTGAGGAATCAGGCGGGTTGAAGGCGGGCAGCGTGCTGTCGCGCCAAGGCGATGCGCTGCAAGTCGAACTGCCGGGCGGCAAGCGCACGAAGGTGCGCGCCAAGGACGTGCTGATCGAGTTCGAGAAGCCGAGCGCGGCCGAGTTGCTGCAGGAAGCCGATGCGTCTGCCCAGCAGATCGACCTCGATTTTTTGTGGGAATGTGCGCCGGCCGATGAATTTCCGTTCGCCGCGCTTGCAAGCGAGTACTTCGGCGCGCAATCGGGGCCAGTCGAGCGCGCGGCGCTCGTCCTGCGCATGCAAGGCGCGCCCGTTTACTTCCGGCGCAAGGGGCGCGGGCAATATCAGCGCGCGCCCGAAGAGCAACTGAAAATGGCGCTCGCGGCGCTCGAGCGCAAGCGTCAGCAGGCGCTCGTGCAAGCGCAGTACGAAGAGGAACTGAAGGCTGGCCAACTGCCGGAGGCGCTGCGCGGCAAGGCGCTGATGCTCCTCACCAAACCGGACAAGAACTCGATCGAATATAAAGCGCTCGAGGGCGCCGCGGCGGCGCGCGGGATTTCCCAGGCTCGGCTCATGCTCGATTGCGGCGGCATCGCTTCGGCGCGTGCGCTGCATGAAGCGCGGTTCCTCTCCGAATACTTTCCGCACGGCACCGGTTTTCCGTCCGTGACGCCGGGGCCCGTGCCCGACGATCTGCCGACGGCGCATGCGCCGGCGTTTTCCATCGACGACATCTCGACGACCGAAATCGACGATGCGTTTTCCGTGGAAGTGCTGGCGGACGACCGGGTTCGCGTCGGCGTGCACATTGCCGCGCCGGCGCTCGGGATCGTGCGCGGCGATGCGGTGGATGCGATTGCCCGGGCCCGCTTGTCGACCGTCTATATGCCCGGCGACAAGATCACGATGCTGCCCGACGAGGTGGTCGAGGTCTTCACGCTGAAAGAAGGGGGCGTGCGGCCCGCACTCTCGCTCTACATCATCGTCAACCGCGCCACGCAGGAGATCGTCGCCACCGAAACGCGCGCCGAACTCGTGTACGTGAAAAGCAACCTGCGTCACAACACGCTCGATGCCTGCGTGACGGAAGAAGCGCTTGCCGCGGGCACCGGCGACTATCCGCACAAGGACGACATCGCCATCTTGTGGCCGCTCGCCCAGGCGCTGTTCGAAAAGCGCCAAGCGGCGCGCGCCGGCTATGGGCTCAGGCGCGAGGTGCCGGGCAATACCGATTACAACTTTTATGTGGACGGCGAGCATGTGACGATCACGCCGCGGCGCCGCGGTTCGCCGCTCGATCTGATCGTCGCCGAACTCGCGATTCTCGCCAACTCGACTTGGGGCGCGCTGCTCCACGATCATGGCGTGCCCGGCATCTACCGCACGCAGCGCACGTTCGCCGCGGCAGGGCCGAAGCGCACGCGTATGCAAACGAACGCGGCGCCGCACGAAGGGCTGGGTGTCGCGCAGTATGCGTGGAGTACCTCGCCGCTGCGCCGATATGTCGACCTCGTCAATCAATGGCAACTGCTCGCCTGCGTTCAGCATGGCGTTGCCGCGAAGCTCGTTGCACCGTTCAAGCCGAAAGACGCCGATTTGTTCGCCGTCGTGCAAGGCTTCGACGATACCTACACTGCGTACGCCGATCACCAGCGCCGCATGGAGTACTTCTGGTGCTTGCGCTGGCTCACGCAGGAGAACAAGAAGGAAGTCGTGGCCTCGGTGGTCAAGGGCGATCTCGTGCGGCTCGAAGAAGTGCCGCTGCTGCTGCATGTGCCGGGCCTCGGCGTGCATGCGCGCGGGACGCGGATCGTGCTCGAGGTGATGGGGGTGGACGAGTTGACGGTCGAGGCATCCGTGCGGCCCATTCGCGTACTGGATGCGCCCGGTGCCGCGACGACGGCCGCCGAGGAAGAAGAGGAAGAAGCCGACGTACTCGATGCGCCCGAGGCTTCGGCGGAAGGCGAAGAAGAAGCGCGTGCCGAAGCGGCCGGGGAAGGCGGCGGGGCACCGGCCGCATCCGATGAATCGGCGGAAAGCGCCCAGGCGGGTACCGTCGATGCGGAACGCGCAGAGGGCGGCGAGCCGAGCCTCGATGCGCAAGGCGGCGCGGCGCGGCCTGCCCAGGTGGCGCAATGAGCGGGGCGAGCGAGCAATCGTCGTCGGGCGCGGGGCCGATCGCCCCCGCGCAGGCAGGGTACGAACTGTATGCGGTGATGGGCAACCCGATCGCCCATAGCAAGTCGCCCGTCATCCATTCGCGCTTCGCCCTCCAGACGGGCGAGCGTGTCGAATACCGGCGCGTGCTTGCCCCGATCGACGGTTTCGAGGCGGCTGTGCGGGCATTCATCGCGGCTGGCGGCCGTGGGCTCAATGTCACGGTCCCGTTCAAGCTTGAGGCGTACGCGTTGGCCGATCGGCTCTCGCCGCGAGCCGCGGCCGCGGGCGCCGTCAATACGTTGCGCTTCGATGCCGATGGCATCTACGGCGACAATACGGATGGCGTGGGCCTCGTCCGCGACATCGAAACCAACTTGAAGGTGGAGTTGTCCGGCGCGAGTGTTTTGCTGCTGGGCGCGGGCGGCGCGGCGCGAGGGGCGATCCTGCCGATGCTCGAGCGCGGTCCGCGTTCGCTGACGATCGTCAATCGCACAGCGGAAAAGGCACAGGCGCTGGCGCAGCAATTCGCGCAAGCGGCGCGGGAAGCCGGCTGCGTGCTATCGGGCGGCGGCCCCGATGCGGTCACGCCGGCGCCGTACGATGTCATCGTCAACGCGACAGCCGGTTCGCTCGCGGCGGCGGTGCCCGAGTGCGACGACGGCGCGTTCGGTACGGGCACGCTGGCCTACGACATGATGTACGGGGCGCAGCCCACGGTGTTCATGCGGCACGCGCAGGCACTCGGGGCGAGGATCTCGGACGGGCTGGGCATGCTCGTCGAGCAGGCGGCGGAATCGTTTTGGGTCTGGCGCGGCGTGCGGCCCGCGAGCGGTCCGGTGCTGGCCGAACTGCGCGCGTTGCTGGCGGCATCCGCCTAGGGGCTGGGGCCCGCGCGCGGTTGTTGCGCATGGCGCGAATGCCTGAGACGAGTGACGAGTGCGAATGGTCAAGACGCATCGATGACAAAAACGGACAAGCGTGTCGGCATCGGCGGCTGGGTGCTGTATGGGGTGGCGGTGTGCGCCTTCGCCTGGGGGGCGACACAGGCGTATTACTTCGCGCAAATTGCGGCGTGGAGCATCGTCGATCCGGGTTCGACGGCGTTCATGCGCGCCGATGCCTGGCGGCTGGCGCAGGATCGTCCCGATGTCGCGATCGCGCATCAATGGGTGCCGTACGATCACATCTCTCGCAATCTGAAGCGCGCGATCATTGCTTCGGAAGATGCGAACTTTGTGAATAACAACGGCTACGAAACAGATGCGATCTTGCAGGCTTGGGAGAGGAATAAGAAGCGCGGCAAGATTGTCGCGGGCGGCTCTACGATCTCTCAGCAACTCGCGCGCAATTTGTTTCTTTCGCGTCAAAAAAGTTATCTGCGCAAAGGGCAGGAGCTCATCATTACGTGGATGCTCGAAACGCTGCTCGATAAGGAGCGGATTTTCGAGATTTATTTGAATTCGGTGGAATGGGGTAACGGCGTGTATGGCGCGCAAGCGGCTGCGCGTTACTACTATCGGTGCAACGCTCAACAATTGACGGCTTGGCAATCGGCCCGGCTTGCCGTCATGTTGCCGAATCCGAAGTATTTCGATCAGCATCGGTCATCCGCTTATCTCGCGCAAAGAGCCGGTGTCATCGCACGGCGAATGGGGGCGGCGGAATTGCCGCATTGAGGGTGGAACAAATCAGCTTGCGTCGCATCCGACGCAATACGTTTCCGCCCTGATCGCTTGAGCGACGCGTTCGCCGCTCAGTTGCTCAGTTGCTCAGTTATCGTCCCAATACGGCTTACTCTCGCTCTCCCGCGAGACGAATCTGAACCCCTTCGGCCGTTCGCCCGGGGCACCCGGAAATTCCGCGAGAATCCCGAATTTGCCCGAGTCGGGATATTCGGCGATCTCGGGCATCATCTTCGTGCTCACCGCCAAGTATTTCAATTCTACGTCGCCTGTATTCGCGATCTGATGCGCCACCTCAGGGCCACCGGGCGGACAGGCGATGACATCTCCCGCGCGGATCGGGTAGACCGCTTCGCCGATCCTCACTTCTCCCGTTCCTTCCAGCACAAAAAACATCTCTTCATTCACGCGATGGCTGTGAAACGGAAACGCGCGTTTGCCCGGTGCCAGCGCGGTCACGTTATAGCCCAGCTTTTGCGCGCCGATACGCGCACCGATCGCCCCCATTCGCGGAGCGTAGCGATCGGACATCGATTCGGGCGGCGCGACGCCGGCCGGTAGCGGGGCCAGTTCAACGTCGGCCAGATTGATGATCGGTTTCATTAATGGGTCCTTATAGGGCAGACATCCGATGAAATGAAAGCGCGTTTGCGGGCGCATAAGGCTCAGCGGAGAAGCCCACTGGCACTGGCGCCCGCCCGGAAGCAACCAGCCGGCAGCGGCACAAAGGCATCTTGCCACGGCTTCGCCCATTCGTATGAGGTCTCAATATATGGGCAGGTGATCCAAATGTTGGATCATGACTGAAGGCATGCCTACAATCCGTCGCGAGCGGTCGAAAGGCCGCGTAACGAATGCGAATGGCAAGAAGCGAAGCGATTCGAGAGCGAAGCATCCCACCTGAACGGAGACGCGCCCGATGACTGCCCCTGAGAACAACCTGGCCCATCCCGCGGCGATGGGCGATACGGCCGAGCCTGCGCTCGGCACCCCGAGCGGCGGCATGCTCGACCCGGCTCCGATCGCGGGCTCCCCCTTGGAGATCAACGAGTCGCAAGCGGGCACCCAAACGCTGTTGCGCGGGCTCGCCATCATCGAGGCCTGTGCCAACGGCTCGCGTGACATGCGGACATTCGCTGCCGCGCTCGGCACGACACGCAGTACGACGCACCGTCTGGTGAGCAGCCTCGTGCAGGCGCGCTATCTGCGTCACGGTCCCAACGGCTATCTGCTGGGGCCCAAGCTCATCGAACTCGGGACGATCGCACTCGAGCAGATGCCGTTGACGGCCGTGGCGCGCCCGCACTTGGAACGTTTGTCCGAAGCGACGCTGGACACCATCCACCTCGGCGTACGCGATGGCGACGATGTCCTGTACATCGACAAGATCCCGGGCACGCGCGGCCTTGAAATGCGCTCGCGCGTCGGCCATCGGATGCCCCTCGCGTCGACGGGGATCGGCAAGGCCCTGATGCTCGACTTATCGCCGCAGACGTGGGGCTCGCTCTTCGACTCGGCCCGGCGCGCGTTCGAAAGCGTGCGCTTCGAGAACGACAGCCGCCCCGACAAACCGCTCTTTCTGCAACGGATGGTCCGTTTTTCGGCGGGGGGGTATTCGTTCGACCTCGAGGAAAACGAGGCGTCGATTCGCTGCGTGGCCGCGCCGATCCGCGACGCGTCCGGAGCGATCATCGCCGCCGTATCGGTGGCCAGCACGATCCCCTATATGTCGCTCGAACGCATGGATGAACTCGTCCCGATCGTGCAGCGCGAAGCGCGCGCGATTTCCGAAGAACTTGGCTGGGTCGCGCCTGGTGCGCGCCGTATCAAACGATGAGCGCTGTACATGCTTTAACCGCGGGACCGGCGTTGATCGGGGTCGACTGGGGCACCACGGCCATGCGGGCCTATCTGTTCGACGCACAGGGCAACGTCATCGGTACGCGCGCCTCCAGCGACGGCATCATGCGCTTGCCGCAGGCCGGCGGCTTCGATGCCGCGTTTGAAGCGGCATGCGGCGAATGGCTCGCGTCGTCGCCAGATCTGCCCGTGATCGCCGCCGGGATGGTCGGCAGCGCACAAGGCTGGCGCGAGGCGCCGTATGTCGATACGCCCGCCGATGCCGCCGCGCTCGTGGCCGGCATCGTGCGCGTCACGACGGCGCGCGGCGTGTGCGTGCATATCGTCCCGGGCGTCATCGAACGCAGCGAACTGCCGAACGTCATGCGCGGCGAGGAAACGCAGATCGTCGGCGCGCTCGCGAGCGACGCGATCGCCGGCTCCGCGCGCACGCTCGTGGGTTTGCCGGGCACGCATGCGAAATGGGCCGTCGTGCACGGTGCGCGCATCGAGTCGTTCCATACGTTCATGACGGGTGAGCTTTACGCGGCCCTGCGCGATCACACGATCCTCGGGCGCACGATGGTCGATCCGGCGGCGCCCGATACGCAAGCATTCTTGCGCGGCGTGACGGTGGGCCGGCATGCGCATCACGCCGGGCTCCTCGCGACGATTTTCAGCACGCGCACGCTCGGCTTGACCGGTGCGCTCGCGGCCGAAGAACAGCCCGACTATCTATCGGGCCTGCTGATCGGACACGAACTGTGCGGGCTCGCGGCGCTGCTCGAGTCGCGCGGTGCGACGCTCGCACAGGAAGCGCCACGGTTGATCGGCAGCGCCGCGCTGTGCGAACGCTATCGGCTCGCATTGGCCGAGTTCGGCTGCACGCGAGCGAGCGTGGTCGAAGCCGCGGCGGAAAGCGGTCTGTGGCGCATCGCCACGCAGGCGGGGCTGGTCGAACGCCATGCGACAGCGCCCGCGAGTTGATGTACCGGCTGTTTAGCCAATCGATGAATCGTCAGTCAGCCGAACAAACAGGTCGCACGATATGCAAACCGAATTCGATCTTCCGAAGCCCTATCAACCTCACGCACGCTTCATGGCTGCGTTCGAGGCGTGCCCGCTCATCGCGATCCTGCGCGGCGTGAAGCCCAGCGAAGTCGTGGCGCACGGGCAAGCGCTGCATGAGGCCGGGTTTCGCATCGTCGAGGTGCCGCTGAACTCGCCGGATCCGCTCGCCAGTATCGCCGCCTTGCGCGACGCACTGCCGAGCGCGGTGATCGTCGGAGCGGGTACGGTGCTGCGCACGGAATTCGTCGAGCAAGTGGCGGATGCGGGCGGCGAACTGATCGTCATGCCGCACGGCGACCTCGAGATCATCAGGACGGCGAAGGCAAAGGGGCTGGCGTGCGCGCCCGGGGTCGCCACGCCGACCGAAGCGTTCGCCGCGCTCGCCAACGGCGCGGACGTACTCAAGATGTTTCCCGCCGAGCAACTGGGCATTGCCGTCATCAAGGCTTGGCGCGCCGTCATTGCGAAACGGGTGCCGCTCGTACCGGTGGGCGGTGTCACGCCCCAGACCATGAGCGCGCACGTGGCTGCCGGCGCGAATGGCTTCGGGCTCGGCTCGGCGCTGTATCGCGCGGGGCAGGAGGTGAATGCGACCGCCGAGCAGGCTCGCGCGTTCATCGCAGCCTGGCGCAAGCTGCAAGAAGAGGCCGCATAGTGAACCGGCTAGCGGGCAAGGTCGCCATCGTCACCGGTGCTGGCCGAGGGATCGGCGAAGCCGTCGCGCGCGCCTTTGCGCGCGAAGGCGCGGCCACGGTGCTGGCCGAGCTCGACCTCGACGCCGCCCGCGATGTCGGGCAAAGAATCGAGGCCGATATCCCTGGCGCGCGCGTGCTTGCGGTGCAAACGGATGTGACGAAACCCGCCTCGGTGCTTGACGCGCACGATGCCGCCGAGCAGGCGTTCGGTCCCGTCGATGTCCTCGTGAACAACGCCGGCATCAACGTGTTTTGCGATCCGCTGACGATGACCGACGACGATTGGCGGCGTTGCTTCGCCGTGGATCTCGATGGCGTCTGGAACGGCTGCAAGGCCGTGCTGCCGGGGATGGTCGAGCGCAGGCGAGGCAGTATCGTGAACATCGCATCGACCCATGCGTTTCAAATCATTCCGGGATGCTTTCCCTATCCCGTGGCCAAGCATGGCGTGCTCGGTCTCACACGCGCGCTAGGGATCGAATATGCGGCGAAACAAGTCCGCGTCAATGCGATCGCGCCGGGTTATGTCGAGACGCAGCTCACGCGCGATTGGTGGAACGGGCAGTCCGATCCCGAGGCCGCCCGCCAGGCGACGTTGGCCTTGCAGCCGATGAAGCGGATCGGCGAGCCGGACGAAGTGGCAATGACGGCGGTGTTTCTCGCTTCGGACGAGGCGCCCTTCATCAACGCGACCTGTATCACGATCGACGGCGGGCGCACGGCGCTGTATCACGACTAGCAACGACAGATTTTGCCGGGCGGGGGCTCCCGCGCGGTGTGCGAACCGGATGACGCATGGGCCGCGTGAGTCATCCGACAAGATAACGCGGCCGAACGCTCAATCAGACAGGAGACAAACGTCATGAAGCGCAAGATTTTCCTTACGTTGGTAGCAGCTGCGGTGACTTCCATGGTCGCCGGCGTGCCGGCCGCGCAAGCCGCCGATCCGGTCAAGATCGGCTTCCTCGTGAAGCAACCCGAAGAACCCTGGTTCCAGGACGAATGGAAATTCGCCGAGATGGCCGCGAAGAAGAACGGCTTCACGCTCGTGAAGATCGGTGCGACGTCGGGCGAAAAAGTCATGAGCGCGATCGACAACCTCGCCGCGCAAAAGGCGCAAGGCTTCATCATTTGCACGCCTGACGTCAAGCTCGGGCCGGGTATCGTCGCGAAGGCGAAGGCTGACGGCCTGAAGATGATGACGGTGGATGACCGCCTCGTCGACGGCGCCGGCAAGCCGATCGCCACGGTGCCGCACATGGGCATCTCGGCATATAACATCGGCCAGCAAGTGGGCAAGGGCCTCATCGACGAAATCAAGAAGCGTGGCTGGGACATGAAGGACGTCGGCGCGATCGATGTGACCTACGAGCAGTTGCCGACGGCGCACGACCGCACGCAAGGCGCGACCGATGTGCTCTCCGCTTCGGGCTTCCCGAAGGCGAACATCATCGCTGCGCCGCAAGCGAAGACCGATACGGAAAACGCGTTCAACGCGGCCAACATCGCCATCACGAAGAACCCGCAGTTCAAGCACTGGGTGGCGTATGGCCTGAACGACGAAGCCGTGCTCGGCGCCGTGCGTGCCGCGGAAGGCCGTGGCTTCAAGGCCGACAACATGATCGGCATCGGCATCGGCGGCTCGGATTCGGCATTGAACGAATTCAAGAAGCCGGCAGCGACGGGCTTCTTCGGCTCCGTCATCATCAGCCCGAAGCGTCATGGCGAAGAAACGTCGGAAGATATGTACAAGTGGATCACGGCCGGCACGCAGCCGCCCGCGCTGACGCTGACGACGGGGATGCTCGCCACGCGCGACAACGTAGAGAAGGTGCGTGAAGAAATGGGGCTCGCCGCGAAGTAAGCGGCGTGGCTTTCCAGGCCGGCCGGCCGTCGGCGAAGACGGCGGCGGGCGGCCAGGCCTGGACGACCCTTCAGTGCGAGGATAGGTGAGATGTCAGCAACGTTGCGATTTGACAATATCGGCAAGGTGTTTCCGGGCGTGCGGGCGCTCGACGGTGTGTCGTTCGAGGTCGAGGCCGGCCAGGTGCACGGCCTCATGGGCGAAAACGGCGCGGGTAAGTCGACGCTGCTCAAGATTCTGGGTGGCGAGTATCAGCCCGATTCGGGCCGCATCATGATGGACGGGCAGGAGGTGCGCTTTCCGAGCGCGGCCGCATCGATCGCGGCCGGTGTCGCGGTGATCCACCAGGAGCTGCAGTATGTTCCGGATCTGACCGTGACCGAGAATCTGCTGCTCGGCCGGCTGCCGAATGCGTTCGGCTGGGTGAACAAGCGCGATGCCAAGCGTTTCGTGAGGGAACGGCTTGCGCAAATGGGCGTCGATCTCGATCCCAATGCGAAGCTCGGCCGGTTGTCGATCGCGCAGCGGCAGATGGTCGAAATCTGCAAGGCGTTGCTGCGTAACGCGCGCGTCATCGCGCTCGACGAGCCGACGAGTTCGCTCTCGCATCGCGAGACCGAAGTGCTCTTCAAGCTCGTGCGCGAGTTGCAGGCGGACGGCCGGGCGCTCATCTATATCTCGCACCGCATGGACGAGATCTACGAGCTGTGCACCGCCTGCACGATCTTCCGCGACGGCCGCAAGGTGGCGTCGCATCCGTCGCTCGCGGAGGTGGCGCGCGACACGATCGTCAAGGAAATGGTGGGGCGTGAGATTTCCGACATCTACGGCTATCGGCCCCGTCAGCAAGGCGAGGTGCGGCTGGCGGTGGATGCTGTCGAAGGCCACGGCCTTTCCGTGCCCGCGAGCTTCAGCGTGCGGGCTGGTGAGATCGTCGGCTTCTTCGGGCTCGTCGGTGCGGGCCGCAGCGAACTGATGCGGCTCGTGTATGGCGCCGAAAAGCGCCGGGGGGGACGTCTGACACTCGACGGCGCGCAAACCGATGTCAAGAGCCCTTCACATGCGATCCGCCAAGGCATCGTGCTGTGCCCCGAAGACCGCAAGGAAGAGGGCATCGTCGCGATGGCGTCGGTGGCCGAGAACATCAACATCAGCTGCCGCCGCCACGATCTGCGCGCCGGATTGTTCATCAATCGCGCGAAGGAAGCCGAGACGGCCGATCGCTTCATCAAGCTGCTGAAGATCAAGACGCCGAACCGGCGGCAAAAGATTCGTCTGCTCTCGGGCGGCAATCAGCAAAAGGCAATCCTGTCGCGTTGGCTCGCGGAACCGGATCTGAAGGTCGTCATTCTCGACGAACCGACCCGCGGGATCGACGTCGGCGCGAAACACGAGATCTATAACGTCATCTATGAACTCGCCGAACGCGGCTGCGCGGTGGTGATGGTGTCGTCGGAGCTGCCCGAAGTGCTCGGGGTGTCCGATCGCATCGTTGTCATGCGCGAAGGGCGGATCTCGGGCGAGCTTTCGCGCAGCGAGGCGAACGAACCCGCGTTGTTGGAACTCGCGCTGCCGCAAGGCGCAGGCACCGCGCGCGAGGCCGCCTGAAGGCCGCCTGAACGACTGGCACTGCGCGCCGGGCGTCGAATGACGTGCGGCGCGGGACGGCACGGGACGGCGATCGTCGACCGATGCCCGAAACGGAACGGATGCAACAAAAACCCGTCGCGAACGACGGTGAAGGAGTCACGACATGCAAGCAAGAGAAAACCTCGTCGAGGCGGGCGCCAAGCGCGCGGCCGAGGCGTTGATCCCGCAGCCGAACGATCGGCAGAAGTGGTGGCAGCAAGTCACCGAATACAGCCTCATTGTGATTTTCGCCGTGATGTTCGTGACGACGTCGTT
>NZ_JBQCDN010000069.1:0-2325 GCF_051961175.1 Trinickia sp.
TCGCCGGTGCGCATCCATCCGTCGACGATCGCATCTTTCGTGCGCGCATCGTCGTCCCAATACCCGCGCATGACCGAGTAGCCGCGCGTCCACAGCTCGCCGGTTTCGCCGATGCCCATGGTGTTGCCCGTCGCGTCGACCACTTTCGCTTCGAGGTGCGGCGCAATACGCCCGACGGTCGAGGTGCGCTTATCGAGCGGATCGTCAGTGGCGGTTTGAAACGAGACCGGGCTCGTCTCCGTCATCCCGTAAGCGATCGTGATCTCGGAAAGATGCATCCGCGCCATGACGCGCTTCATGGTCTCGATCGGACACGGCGAACCGGCCATGATGCCCGTGCGCAAGCTGCTGAGGTCGTACGACGCAAAATCGGGCAGATCGAGTTCCGCGATGAACATCGTCGGCACGCCATGCAGCGCGGTACAGCGTTCTTCGGCGCAAGCCGCCAGCGTCGCGGCGGGGTCGAACGCTTCGCCCGGAAACACCATCTTCGCGCCGGCCGATACGCAGGCGAGCACCGACAACACCATCCCGAAGCAGTGATAAAGCGGCACCGGAATGCACAGCGCGTCCGCTTCGGAAAAACGCATGGTCATGGCGATATAGCGCGCGTTATTCACCACGTTTCGATGCGTGAGCGTCGCGCCTTTTGGGTTCCCAGTCGTACCGCTCGTGAATTGAATGTTGATGGGATCCGCGGCCGATAGCGCAGCCGCGATCGCATCGAGATCGATCGTCTCGCGTGCCACGCGGCCGCGCTCGATCAGATCGGAGAACGTCGACATGCCCGGCGTTTGCGTGTCGCACATGCGCACGACCAGGCGCAGTTGAGGCAGGCGCGCCGCGCGTAGCTGCCCCGGTTCGCACTGCGCGAGTTCAGGTGCCAACGCCTGCAGCATCTCGACGTACTTCGACGTCTTGAAACTTTCGGCGGTGATGATCGCGCAGCAGCCCGATTTGTTCAGCGCGTATTCGACCTCCGCGAGCCGATAGGCCGGGTTGACGTTGACCAGAATGGCGCCGATGCGCGCGGTCGCGAACTGCGTCAGCAGCCATTCGACGCGGTTCGGCGACCAGATACCGACGCGGTCGCCGCGCCCGATCCCGGCCGAAGCGAGGCCCGCCGCGAGCACATCCACTTCGTCGGCGAACTCGCGCCAGGTCCATCGGATCCCTTGCTCGCGAAAGACCACTGCCGGCCGCTCGGGAAAGCGCGCCGCTGTGTCGCGCAAGAACTGCCCGATCGTTGCCTCGCTCAAAGCGATTTCGGTCCCTCCCCGCACATACGAGAGGCCGTTGATCGGCGCGATAAGCGCGCCCTCCTGCGGAAGCTGCGTCGCCATCTCGATGTCTCCCAATCGTGAGGAAATTTTTCCGATCGATTGTGCCACCGAGCGCCGCTCGCCCCCATCAAGTCTTACCCGCAGCCCAGCAGTAGAGGGCTGCATGAGCCCCCCAGTAAGCGCTGAAGGGCCAAAAAAAACGCCGCTTGGGCGCAAGCCCAGCGGCGTAATTTCCTACCAATCATCCTTTTTCGCAGCCTTTTATTCAGCAGCGGACAACGGACCGCTGCGCCATACACCTAAGCACAGCGCGTGCCTCGTCGTTCAGCCCAGAATCAATGCTGCCCGCGAATCTTGCGCAGGCGGGCGATCGCCGCGAGCTGCGCCGTCGCGTAGGCCAATTCGGCCTGCGCCGTCGCGTACTCGATGTTCGAACCCGAGTTTTGCATCGCTTCTTCGGCACGCTTGCGCGCCTGCTCGGCCTTCGCTTCGTCGAGATCCTTGCCGCGAATCGCCGTATCGGCGAGCACGGTCACGGCGCCCGGCTGCACTTCGAGAATGCCGCCGGCAACGAACACGAACTCTTCCTGGCCGTTTTCGGCCTCGATGCGCACGGCACCGGGGCGAATACGCGTGATGAGCGGCGTGTGGCCCGGCAAGATACCGAGTTCACCAGCCTCGCCCGGCAGCGCGATGAACTTCGCCATGCCCGAGAAGATCTGCTCTTCCGCGCTGACGACGTCTACTTTGATGGTTGCCATATCGATTCCTGTGCAAGCCTCGGTGGAACGTGATGCGTACAGCAGTTCCGGCGCTCAAGCCGCGAGCGCCAAAACCGCCATCCAAACCATCACATCGACCGTTACTGGATCTTCTTGGCCTTTTCGAAGGCTTCGTCGATCGTGCCGACCATGTAGAACGCTTGCTCGGGCAGATGATCGCACTCGCCTTCGACGATCATCTTGAAGCCGCGGATCGTTTCCTTCAGCGGCACGTACTTGCCCGGCGAACCCGTGAACACTTCAGCAACGTGGAACGGCTG
>NZ_JBQCDN010000070.1:0-4283 GCF_051961175.1 Trinickia sp.
GTGGACGGCTCGATCGGTTGAATTGAAGTCATTTTGCTTTGCTCCTTGCCTTACGCGCGATCCGCGACACGTTCGCCCAGCAGGCCCGACGGACGGAAAACCAGCACGACGATCAGCACGACGAATGCGAACACGTCCTGGTAGTTACTGCCGAACACGCCACCGGTCAGATTGCCGATGTAGCCTGCGCCCAGCTGTTCGATCAAGCCCAGCACCACGCCGCCGACCATCGCGCCGCCGAGGTTGCCGATCCCGCCAAGCACGGCCGCGGTAAACGCTTTCATGCCGGGGATGAAGCCCATGTAGAAGTGGACGTTGCCGTATTCGGACGCGATCATCACGCCGGCCAAGGCAGCAAGCGCCGAGCCGATCATGAACGTGGCCGAAATCACGAAGTTGGGGTTCACGCCCATCAGGCTCGCGACGTTCGGGTTCTCGGCGATCGAGCGCATCGCGCGGCCAAGCTTCGTCTTGTGAACGAGCAGCAGCAGGCCGGCCATGACGAGGAACGCCACCACGATGATCGTGATTTCAGTCATCGAGATCACGGCGCCGACGCTCGTGTCGGTCGCCTTGATGACGTTGAGCGGATCGGTGGAGATCAACTGCGGGAACGGGAGCGGATTGCGCGACCAGATCATCATGGCCAGCGTTTCCAGCAGAATCGACACGCCGATGGCGGTGATCAGCGGGGCAAGACGCGGGGCGCGACGCAGCGGCCGATAGGCGGTCCGTTCGATCACGTACCCGACGATCGCGCACACGATAGCGGCGACGATGAGCCCGATGATGAGCGTCGGTATGTTGCCTAGCCCCGGAAAGTGGTTGTGCAGCACGTTGATCGTCGATAGCGCGACCATCGCACCCACCATCAGCACGTCACCGTGAGCGAAGTTGATGATGCCCAAGATGCCGTACACCATCGTATAGCCGAGTGCAATGATGGCGTAAACGCTACCAAGCACCAGCCCGTTGAGGATCTGCTGGATGAAAATATCCATTTAAAGCTCCTTAGCCCGTGCGACTGGATCTTCGCTTCGCGCCGGTTGTAACGCGGACGGTCGGCGAAAACCGCAACGGCACTGCGGGTACTCATAAAAAAAACCGGTAAGGGTCGGCCACCCCACGGGTACCGCTCGAAGCCGTGATTCGGCGGCAGACCCGGTGAGGCGGATGCAAAAACGGCACCGTCGGGTATTCGGTGCCGTCGCGTTGCCATGCTGCGTCACTACACCTCCACGACGTCGAGGACCGCGCGCACGCTGTCATTGAAGTCGTGAAGCGTAATGGTGCCGTCTCGCGAACCGCCGTTAACGCCGAGGGTGAAGGGGGCCTTCCGCGCACCGGGGTGCGTGGGAGACATCGCCTTCGGCGTGTTGGGCGTCTCGATCGAGGCAGCGCACTTCTTGATGTCGAACACCGCGCATGCGGGATCCGACGCCACCTTGCGGAAGCGGGCTTCGCCAAGCTGCGCGAAGTCTGCGTCCTGGTGTCGGCACGCGGGCGTTGAGCCTGCCTGCAAACCGACGCGACACCCCCGCGCACCAGGCGCGGACGGTATCTCCTTGCTGGCATCGACGCCGCCCGCAAGGATTGTTGCTCCGATTTCGAGCGCGGCCTGCGCTGCAGGCAACACACTCGCCGCAAATGTTCCGCCACTCCCGCCTGCGCTCGATAGCGGGCGCGCGAGAAGAGTGGGGAGAGGCGCCGGCACCGGCGTGCCGCGAGGCACGCACCGATGCGGACGGGCTGGCTGCACGCGGCCGCTCAACCGCGCTGCAACCTGCTTTTTGTTTTGTTTGTCCAGATCGAAAGACGCAAGGCGTACCGCTGACCGCACGGTCTGCCCCGAGGTGACGATAGCCGCCGTTTCATTCGCCGGCCCCGCGACGGCCCATGCCGCGACGCCGATGCTCGCCTCGCCGCCCTTCGTCATGCCCGATGCGGCGAAAGCAAACTTGACTTGCATTAACTAGGTCTCCTGCGCCTTACTGATACCGATGCCAGAAGGCCCGCGGACCTTGAGGACGCGCGCATTGTAACTCCAATTGCCGGACGGCCAATATGCGGAACCGGCAGGGTTTTCCTGCATTGCAACCTTTTTTTGAGACCCTTATTTGGTGCACGTCGCAACCTGGTTGCGACTTTTACCCGTTTATTAGGCGCAACCTCCGCAAACGCGGCGCGAGCGTCAATAAAAAAGCGCACCTCGAGGGGTGCGCTTTTTATGAATATCGGACTAGGGGAAACCCGAGGATGGCATCGGCACGAAAACCACCCGCGCTGCCATGCGTTCGATCTCGATATCAGTTCGGCAGTGTCAGGCCTCGCGGCAGCGGGAATGCGATGTTCTCCTCGATACCGTCCAGCGCGCGCACATGGCGCACGCCGAGCTCGCGCAGCCGGCCAATGACGGCCTGCGCAAGCACCTCGGGCGCAGACGCGCCGGCGGTGACGCCGATGCGCCGCTTACCCGCCACCCACGCGGGATCGATCTGATCCGGAGAGTCCACCATATAGGCGGGCACGCCGCGTTTTTCGGCCACTTCGCGCAGCCGGTTGGAGTTCGAGCTGTTGGGACTGCCCACGACGATCACGACGTCGCACTGCGGCGCCATAAATTTGACCGCGTCTTGCCGATTCTGGGTCGCGTAGCAGATGTCCTGTTTCTTGGGCTCGCGGATCAGCGGAAACCGGGCCTTCAAGGCGGCGATGAGATGGGCGGCATCGTCGACCGACAGCGTCGTTTGGGTGACGAATGCGATTTGCGACGGATCGTCCACCTCGAGCGCGTTCACGTCTTCGATGCTCTCGACGAGATACATGCGCTCCCCGCACTGCCCCATCGTCCCCTCCACCTCGGGATGCCCCTTGTGACCGATCATGACGATGTCGAGCCCTTCCTGCCGCATCTTCGCCACTTCGATGTGGACCTTCGTGACGAGCGGGCATGTGGCGTCGTAAATGCGCAGCCCGCGCGTCTCGGCCTCCTCGCGCACCGCCTTCGAGACACCGTGCGCACTGAAGATCACCGTACTGCCCGCGGGTACTTCTTCGAGTTGCTCGACGAAGACCGCGCCCTTTTTGCGCAGATCCTCGACGACGTACGCGTTGTGCACGATCTCGTGGCGCACGAAGATCGGCGCCCCGAACAGCGCAATGGCGCGCTCGACGATCTCGATTGCGCGGTCCACACCGGCGCAGAAACCGCGCGGCTGCGCGAGCAGAATTTCCGCCTCGGCAGCGGCGAGAGAAGTATCCGTGAGGCTCATGTCTACAGAATTCCGATGATGTGCACTTCGAAGGTCAACGCTTGGCCGGCGAGCGGATGATTGAAATCGAACAGCGCCGACGTTTCGCCGACTTCCTTTAGCACGCCCGCATAGCGGCCGCCGCCCGGCGCGTTGAACTCGATCAAGTCGCCCGGAGCAAAATCTTCGCCAACCATTCCGTTCTCGCGCAGCGTGGCAAGCGAGACGCGCTGAATCAGTTCGGGGTTGCGCGGGCCAAACGCCTGACCTTCGGCTAGCCGGAAGGTCGAATGGTCGCCCGTCTTCATCCCCATCAAAATGTCTTCCAGCGGTTCGGCCAGTTGTCCGGCGCCCAGCAGCAGCGTAGCCGGCTTGTCGCCGAATGTGTTGACGATGTCGGCGCCGTCGGCAAGTGCCAGCCGGTAATGAAGCGTGACATGCGAGCCGGCTTTCACTTCTGAAATATCGATGATGCTCATGCTGTACTCGTTGGGCAAACGTGGCTTGCGCGGCGCGAAGGCGAAGGCGGCGAACGTGGAACGGGCACGGAGCCCGCGCGCTTCGCACGCGGCGGATGGCCGCCCGCGAATCGCCGCCCGCGAATCGCCGCCCGGCGGATGGCCGCCCCGCGGATCGCCGCCCGGCGGATGGCCGCCCCGCACAAAGTCGCTATTGTAAGCCAGCTCGTGCCGGGCGGCGTGCGCCGGTCCGCGCACCGTCTGGCCAGCTCGGAAACCGGTACTGGGAGATAGACCGATGCCAGATAGTTCCGTCGTCCTTTCGCGCCCGGCGCTCGACAGGCCCGTTTCGGCGCCCGCGCGCCACCCGCGCACCGCGGGCTCGCGCGACATGCCCCGCGAACGGCTCTTCGATGCGGGCCCAGCGGTGCTGTCCGATACCGAACTCATCGCGATCTTCCTCGGCTCGGGACTGCCGGGCCACGATGTGTTCGATGTCGCACGCTCGCTGCTCGAACGGTTCGGCTCCCTGCGCGCGATGCTCGACGCAACCGCGGCCGATTTCGATGGCCTG
>NZ_JBQCDN010000071.1:0-9592 GCF_051961175.1 Trinickia sp.
AAGCGCACCATGGCCGCTTTCGAATCGAGCATCGCTTCGTCCATGTTGATGTCGATGATCTGCGCGCCGTTTTCGACCTGCTGCCGCGCGACGGCCAGCGCATCGTCGAATTTGCCATTGAGAATCATGCGGGCGAACGCTTTCGAGCCCGTGACGTTCGTGCGTTCGCCGACGTTGATGAAAAGCGCGCCGGAGGCGACGTTAAACGGCTCGAGGCCGGCAAGGCGCATCATGTGTTCGGTCATGGTGTTCGTCGATGAATGGCGGTGGAACGCGGACAATAGTGCAGGGCGATGCGCTCGCGTCAAGCCGCGTCGCGATAGTGTGCCCACGCGCGCGGCTTCACACCACTCAGCGCCTTGGCTATCGCCGCGATGTGCTCCGGGGTGGTCCCGCAGCAGCCGCCGGCGAGATTCACGAGCCCCGCTTGCGCGAATTCCTTCAACTGCCGCGAGGTGTCCTCGGGCGTCTCGTCGAAGCCCGTGTCGCTCATCGGATTGGGCAGGCCCGCGTTCGGGTAGCACGACACGTAGGTATCGCAGAGCTTGGCGAGCTCGGCAATATACGGGCGCATCAAGGCGGCACCTAATGCGCAGTTCAGCCCGAACGTGAGCGGCTTGGCATGGCGCAGGGAATTCCAGAACGCTTCGACCGTCTGCCCGGACAGAATCCGGCCCGATGCATCGGTCACGGTGCCGGAGATCATGACGGGCAGCACTTGGCTCGTTCGCTCGAACAGTTCGTCGAGCGCGAACAGCGCGGCTTTCGCGTTGAGCGTATCGAAGATCGTTTCGACGAGGAACAAGTCCGCCCCGCCGTCGAGCAGCGCTTGTGCTTGCTCGTAATACGCCGCGCGCAGCTCGTCGAAGGTGACGTTGCGCGCACCCGGATCGTTCACGTCGGGCGAGATGCTCGCGGTTTTCGGCGTCGGCCCGATGGCGCCGGCGACGAAGCGCGGCTTGTCCGGCGTCGAGTATTTGTCGCACGCCGCGCGGGCCAGCTTGGCCGATTCGAGATTCATCTCGCGCGCGAGCGATTCCATCCCGTAATCGGCCTGCGCGACCGACGTGGCGCCAAACGTGTTCGTTTCGATGATGTCGGCGCCCGCCGCGAGATACTGCTCGTGAATCTCGCTGATGATCTGCGGCTGCGTGAGTGACAGCAACTCGTTGTTGCCCTTGATGTCACGGCCAAAATCCTTGAAGCGCTCGCCGCGATAACGCGCTTCGTCCAGCTTGTAGCGCTGGATCATCGTGCCCATTGCGCCGTCCAGAATCAGGATGCGCGATGCGAGCAGCGAGGGCAGCGCCGCGCCTCGCGTGTAGTGCGTGCCGCTTGCAGTCGAAGCGGCGGGCGATGCGGCGGGAGCGGCGGCGGACGAATTCATGGCGAGCGGGCTCATGCGTAATCGGGGGAAACCGTCATTGTAGCGGCAGCCGGGTACGCCTGCCGGACGGGCACCCGCTGCCCGGCCCGCAAAAGAAAACCCCGCCCGGTACGCCGGACGGGGTTCGATGGGGATGTCGTGCCGCCTTGCGGCCTGGGCGGCCCGTCAGTGCAAGACGACGGGCTGGGTCATCAGGCTGTCGAATTGACCGAGGAACTCGTCGACTTCGTCGAGTGTGGGCTCTTCTTCGATCAGCTTTCGGACATGCTCGCGAAATTGTGCCGCCATCGCGCCGTCGATGAAGATCTCGCGCTGCGTGTTCTTGTCTACGATTTCGTAGCCACCTGAATTCATCGCCAGGTGTTCCGCTTGCGGGGCGAACTCGACGACACAGTAGTTGGGGCTGTTGTAGATCATTTGCATGGCGACACTCCTTATTCCTGTTGGCTCCTGGCCGTTTTCCGCCCTGTACTTGGAGCGTGTTGTATGGAATTTCAAGGGGTGGGTCTTAAACGGCGCTTAAAACGGGTTGGAACATTCCACCTAAACGTACGTTCCGTGCGTCGTCGACCTACAAAGTTAGACCCCAACCATACAAAACGTTCGAGCGGCAAGGGAAAACATCGAGGATCGTCCGTGTGCCTCGATACATTGGATAACGGCACGCGCGGCTCACCAGTTTAGGGGTGCTCGCGCACCGGCCCGACTTCAGCTGCCTGGGCATCGGACGAGTCATCCGGTGTCTTTCCCATCGCGGACGCATTTTCCGCGCCCGGGGGCCTCAAAGGCCCGCGCCAGACAAGTTCGATCTGCGAGCCGTTCGGTTCCGTCTGCATGATTCGTACAGGCAGCCAATCCAGCGAGGGGGCCAGCCAGACGTCGATCCGGCGCCGGTCTCCCTCGTGCCGCGGCAATCTCATAAAGTGGCGCGCTTCGATTTCGCCTTCGGCAGTCAGAATCGATTCGTCGCCGATCGTCTCGATCGGCCAATGTTCGCCGCTGTCGTCGTCGGCCACATAAAACGAGCGGGTGACGCCGGGTTGGTACGCGTCCGGGTCGCCGCGCACCAGGCTTGCAAGCTGCATCACCATGCTGAACCGGTCCTGCGCGCCGTCGGGCAGCGCGAGCGTGGCGCTCGAGCGCGTGAAGCCGATGCGTTTGGCTGTGCGGTCAAACGTCGTGACGTCCTGCGGGCGGCGTCCGCGCTTTTCGATGTAGCGCTCGGGGGCAAGGCCGAACGCGTCGATGCGTCCATGGCTTTCATACGAGAACGTGCCGACGAACGGCAATGGGACCGATACGATCATCTCGTAGCGATGGCTATCGCTCGCCCAGTGGATCGTGCCGGGCGCGTTTTCCACCCCGTTGTAAAACGTGTTGTAGTGCAGATTGCCCGAGGGCGGGACCGAGAATCGGGCGCCTGCCGCCCGTGCGCTCGCGGGCACGGTGGCTGTGGCGGGTCCGGCAGGTCCGGCAGCCGTTGCGGACGTACCGGCGGCGGTATCGGCATGGGCCGCGGACCCTTCGGTTTCGCTCGCTGTCTGGACGGCAGCCGCGTCGGGGCCGATACGTGCGGGGGCCAACGCATGGAGCACGGGCGCTTGCCTTCGCCCCGGCCCCCGCGCGGGCGGCTCAGGACGCGCCGCGGCCGGATGCCGGAGCGAAGGATGGGCCCGGTCGCGCGCGATCGGTTGCGGCGTGAGGAGTGCGACTTGCACCGGCGGTTTGACTGCTTCAGGCGCGGGCGCATCATGCACCCGCTCGAACCAGACGACGGCGGTGCCGTGCAAGACAACGGCCGCCGTCAATGCGAGGCCCCAGCGCCACGCACGGCGATGCACGCCGCTGGAAGCGGGAGCGGCACGAGCGGCATCGAAAGACGATAGATACGACATGGCGATAGGTTCGATCGTCGATCGAACGGCGGCCAAGGGCGCCGGGACGATCCGAGCTGCACGGACAAACCGACATCATGCCTGCAAACGGCGCGCCGCGCCGAGGGCCCCCGGCGTGCCCGTTTTTGGGGCGGGCGATCCTCGCGTTATCGTGTGGCTTCGCTGTAGCCCAGTTCGTACGACAGCTTGCCGGCGCAGACCTTCAGCGCCTGCGCGATGTCTCCCTCCCAGGAGAGGTCGAAATCCCCTTCGTGCCCCAGTGCAATCAGCCCGAGCGCGAGATCGCCCGAGGCGTCGAATACGGGCATGCAAAAAGCGTGAATCGTCGGCAACAGCATGCCGGCTACGCGCGCCGCGCCGTGAGCGCGTACTTCGTCGAGTACGCGTTCGAGGTCGGCCTCGCTGCGCGGCCCGGTCGTATGCGCGGAGCGGCGCGAATCGGACAGCTCGCGCTCGATCATCGGGGCCGTCTTGCCGCGCGGCAGATAGGCGGCAAATAGCAGGCCCGTGGCCGAGCCAAGTAGCGGCATGACGTCGCCGAGCTTCAGCGATGCCTTCGCCGGATGGCTCGACTCTGTCCAATGGACGACCGTCGGCCCGAGATTGCCCCAGACGGCGATGCCCACGGTGACATCGAGCCGGTCGCGCAACTCGCCGAGTGCCAGGCGTGCAAGCTTGACGCCGTCTACCCGCGCAAGACGGGCCAGGCCCATCTGCAGCGCGAAGCCCCCAAGCTCGTAACGGCCCGATACCGGGTCTTGCGCGACAAGGCCGAGCCGCAGAAAGCTCACGAGATAGCGGTGCGCCTTCGCGGGGCTCATCTGCGCGCGCTTGGCGAGATCGCGCAGCATCATCGCGCGAGGCTCGTTCGTCAGGACCTCCAGCAGGCGAAATCCCACTTCGATCGACTGAATGCCCGAGCGCACTTTCTCTTCGCCGTCCGCGGCGTCGTCGAGCGCATCGGACGCATCAGATACATCGGCCTGCGCGGGATCGGGCATGTCGGGAGAGGGAGAAGGCATCGCGGGCATGGACAGGTAAAGAGGACCGAAGGCGGAAAACGACGAAACCAACAACGAAACAAACAACGAAACAACGACGAACCGGCAAGCGCGAGGGCCGGGGCGCGGTATCCTCGGCCGAGCTAGGCAGGCCCGCCATTCACCATCGTAAAATAGATTCCCTCTATCGTCATCTCACGGTTCCGATCTCCGCTTTCATGAAACTTGCCACGCTCAAAGACGGTTCACGCGACGGTCAACTGATCGTCGTCTCGCGCGATCTGCGCACGGCTGCGATCGCCGACGGCATCGCTCCGACGCTGCAACGCGCGCTCGACGATTGGCCCTTCTACGCGCCGCAGCTCGCGGAGCTGTCCGATGCCCTGAACCAGGGCCGCGCCCGCCACGCGTTCGCATTCGAGCCGAAGGACTGCATGGCGCCGCTGCCGCGCGCATTCCAGTGGGCGGATGGATCCGCCTACGTCAGCCACGTCGAACTCGTGCGGCGCGCGCGCGGCGCGGACATGCCGCCCGAGTTCTGGACCGATCCGCTGATGTACCAAGGCGGCAGCGACGACTTCCTCGGGGCGGCCGACGACATCGTCTGCGCCTCGGAGGCCTTCGGCATCGACTTCGAAGCCGAAGTGGCCGTGGTGACTTCCGACGTGCCGATGGCGACGGCGCCCGACGCGGCGCTCAAAGCGGTGCGGCTCGTCATGCTCGTCAACGATGTCTCGCTGCGCAATCTGGTCCCGGCCGAACTCGCCAAAGGCTTCGGCTTCTTCCAAAGCAAGCCGGCCACGGCGTTCTCGCCCGTGGCCGTCACGCCTGACGAGCTCGGCGAACACTGGCGCGAAGGGCGCCTGCAGCGGCCGCTGATCGTCCATTGGAACGGGAAGAAAGTGGGCCAGCCGGACGCCGGCGTCGATATGGTGTTTCATTTCGGGCAGCTCATCGCGCACGCGGCGAAAACGCGTAATCTGCGCGCCGGCTCGATCGTCGGCTCGGGTACCGTGTCGAACAAGGATGAGAAACGCGGCTACTGCTGCATTGCCGAAAAGCGTTGCCTCGAAACGATCGCGAACGGCGCACCGCAGACGGAATTCATGAAGTACGGCGACACGGTCAAGATCGAGATGTTCGACGAGGCCGGCAAATCGATTTTCGGCGCGATCGAGCAATCGGTCGTCCCGCTTGAGCGCACGCGGTAACCCACCCGGTGCTTGCGCAGGCGATACTGCCGATACTGCGAAAAGGCATTTCGTGTATTGCATGCTTTCCGCGCCGGGTTTGGCCCGATGCGAGGCCGCCCGCGCGGGCCTAAACTGACGATTGAGCAACGGCCCCCGCGGGCCGTTGCCCCACCCCGACGAGCCGATACGGATGACCGACACGACACCTCCCGACGATCTGGCGCTCTACGCGCACTACCGCTCGCTGCGTGTGCGGCGTCATCCGCATGGCGTGCTCGAAATCGTCATGAGCGGAGAAGGGATGAACAAGAGCGCGCTGGCAGCGGCCGACGACCGCATGCATCGCGAACTCGCCGAAATCTGGCGCGACGTCGATCGCGATCCGGATACGCGCGTCGCCGTGATCCGCGGCGAGGGCAAGGGCTTTTCGGCGGGAGGCGATCTGAGCCTCGTCGAGCAGATGGCCGACCGCTTCGACGTTCGCTCGCGCGTCTGGCGCGAGGCGCGTGATCTCGTCTACAACGTCATCAATTGCAGCAAGCCGATCGTCTCGGCGATGCATGGGCCTGCCGTCGGCGCCGGGCTCGTCGCCGGCTTGCTGGCCGATGTGTCGATCGCGGCCAACGATGCGCGCATCATCGACGGACACACCCGCTTGGGCGTGGCGGCTGGCGATCATGCAGCGATCGTATGGCCGCTGCTGTGCGGGATGGCCAAGGCCAAGTACTACCTGCTGCTGTGCGAAGCCGTGAGCGGGGCCGAGGCCGAGCGGATCGGGCTCGTATCGCTGGCCGTCGACGAGGCCGACTTGCTGCCGAAGGCGTTCGAGGTGGCGACGCGGCTGGCGCAAGGCTCGCAAAGCGCGATTCGCTGGACGAAATACGCGCTGAATAACTGGCTGCGCATGGCGGGGCCCACGTTCGACACGTCGTTGGCACTCGAATTCATGGGCTTTTCAGGCCCGGACGTGCACGAGGGTATCCGCTCGCTGCGCGAGCGCCGTGCGCCGGAGTTCCCGGGCGGCGACGCGCTTTCCTGATTCTGAACGTCTCTTCACGCATACCCTCTCTATCGAAGGAGCACTCGATGACCGACACCGCCGGCGACAAACCGCCGTTCCCGGGCTTCCCGGGTTTTCCGCCCGCCGAGATGCTGGACAAGATGTGGGACATGATGCGCCTGACGCCGTTCGGCGCGGCGTTTCCCGGAATGCAGCCGGGTACGGCGCAAGGTTTCAGCTCGCCGCTATCCGCGATGTCCGACATGATGTCGCCGCTGATGAACGTCGAGGAGCTCGACAAGCGCATCACGGATATGCGCGCCGTCGAGCAATGGCTCAAGTTGAACTTGAGCATGCTGCAATCGGCCATTCAGGCGCTCGAAGTGCAGCGCGCGACGCTATCGACACTAAGCGCGTTCGGCGCATTCGCGAAGGCATCGATGACGCAGCCGGCCGAGAGCGCGCGCGCGGGGGCGCAGTCCAGTCCCGCGTCGTCGTGGAGTCAGTCGACGAGCGCCTGGCCCGGCCGGTCGAGCGACGCGAACGCGGGCCAGCCGGCGGGGGCGGGCGAAAGCGGCGGCGCCGAGCCGGTCGACGAAGCCTCGGGGGCGGGCGCGCAGGCCGGTGAGACCGGTGGTGCCGCGTTCGATCCGTCGGGCTGGTGGAATCTGCTGCAGTCGCAGTTCAATCAACTCGCGGCCTTTGCGATGACGCAGCCGGGCGGCGCCGAAGAAGCCGGCTCGGCGCCGGCTTCTTCCAAGAAGGCGGGCAGTGACGGTGCGCCGCGCGCCAAGGCGGCCGCCGAGAAGCGCGCCCCGTCGTCCGAACCGCCGTCCAAGCCGGCGGCCAAGCGTCCGAGCGCGCGCAAGAGCACGGCCAAGCCCGCCTCTTCTGCCGCCGCGCGCGGGGAAAAATGACGCTCCGCGGTCAGCACCGCTTTAGCCGCGCCGCGCGGGCCGCGCGCGGCGGGCACGCTTTCGTTCGCCCCATGGGTTGTGCTCCGTGCGGTTAGCATTGGTCTTGATGGGCGGCGGCGCCCGCGCCGCGTATCAAGTCGGGGCGCTCAAAGCACTCGCACAGATCGCGCACGAGGTGGCGCCGCTTGAGCGCGCCTCGCCCTTCACGATTGTGTGCGGCACATCGGCGGGGGCCATTAACGCGGCTTCGATTGCGAGCCACGCGGACGATTTCGCATTGGGCGTGGGCCGGCTCATCGATTTTTGGTCGCACATCCGCGCGCGGCAGGTTTATCGCACCGATTGGCGCGGTGTGGCGGCGGCCGGCGCGCGCTGGCTCGCGGCAATGAGCTTCGGATGGACGGTCCGGCGTTCGCCGCGCGCGCTGTTCGACAACGGTCCACTGGCCGATCTGCTGCAAGGCGCGCTCGACTTCGCACGGATCGGCGATATGCTCGACGCGCACGCGCTGCATGCGCTCTCGATCACGGCGCTCAGCTACTCGAGCGGGCGGCATCTGACGTTCTATCAAGCGGAGGAGCCGATCCAAGCCTGGCGGCGCGCTCAGCGCGGCGCGCGGATGGTGGCGCTCAAACCGTCGCACCTGCTCGCTTCGGCGGCCATTCCGTTTCTGTTTCCGGCGGTACCACTCGAACTCGACGGCTGCACCGAGTACTTCGGCGACGGTGCGATCCGGCAGATCGCGCCGCTCAGCCCTGCAATCCATTTCGGCGCGCAGCGTATCGTCGTGCTCGGCGCCGCGGCGCCGCGTCCCGAAGTGCCTGCGGCGGCGGGCCTTGAAAGCGGCTATCCGTCGCTGGCGCAGATCGGTCAACAAGTGCTCGCCAGCGTGTTTCTCGATTCGATCGGCGCCGACATCGAGCGTATCGAACACATCAACCGCATGATTCACCACCTGCCGCAGCACGTCGAACCGGAGAGCGGCTGGCGCCACGTCGATGTTCTGCCGATCGCGCCCAGCGAGCGGATCGAGCTGATCGCCGCGCGGCACCTCAAGCGTTTGCCGCTCACGGTCCGGGGGCTGCTGGGCGCCGTTGGCGGCAACCGGGCCGCGGGCGCATCGTTCGCGAGCTATCTGCTCTTCGAGGCCGAGTTCGCCGGCGAGCTGATCGACCTCGGATTTCGAGACACGCTGGCGCAGCGCGAGCGGCTGGCCGAGTGGATTCGCGCGACGCTGGACGACGCTCGCACGGGGGATGCGCCCGGGCCGGGCGGAGTGGCGGTGGGCGCATAGGCGCCGCGATCGAGCCCCTGAACATGGGCGACGATAGGCGGCGCATGGGGCGCGTTCGTCACGACGGCGGCTGGTACTGCGGCCCGTGCTATCATTTCAAAGATTACGATCCGTGGGCGAACACTGAAAACCATGAGCGCGGCAGGTCGTCGTGCCGCCGTCCGCAGGACCGGATAAATGGCCCGGCGCGAGGCGCGGCGCCGCGTCCGATCATCGCCCGAGGCGCCCGGCGCCTGCGCGCGAGACGTCTCGCCGCACGGCCGGCCTTGAGTTCGATCAATAAACGATCGTGATCACAGCGTAAAATCGTGTACTTTTCGCCGCATCGGCGCGGTGATCGGTCGCGTGCGGCAATCGTCATACGAGTTGGAATGGGCAGACCTGGGGTGGGACCTATGAACACCATGCTTTATCCGGAACTTTACAAATCGCTCGAGTCGGTCCGATGGGACATGGAGAAGGACATTCCCTGGGACACGTTCGACGCGTCGCTGTTGACCGATGAACAGGCGACGACGATCAAGATGAACGCGATCACGGAGTGGTCGGCCTTGCCGGCGACGGAGATGTTCCTGCGCGACAATCACCACGACAGCGACTTCTCGGCGTTCATGAGCGTCTGGTTCTTCGAAGAGCAAAAGCATTCGCTCGTTCTGATGGAGTACCTGCGCCGCTTCAGGCCCGAGATGGTGCCGACGGAAGCCGAGCTGCACGCCGTGCGCTTCGAATTCGATCCGGCGCCGCCGCTCGAAACGCTGATGCTGCACTTCTGCGGCGAGATCCGGCTGAACCACTGGTATCGCCGGGCTGCCGAATGGCACACCGAGCCCGTCATCAAGCACATCTACGAAACGATCTCGCGCGATGAGGCGCGTCATGGCGGCGCCTATCTGCGCTATATGAAG
>NZ_JBQCDN010000072.1:0-16370 GCF_051961175.1 Trinickia sp.
CCGCGACGGACAGATGCAGCTAAAAACTCTGGGGATGCACGTTGTTCAAACCTCATCGCTTTGTTCCTAAGACGGTTGCGGTCGCGGCGCTTGCCGCTCAAGGGGTCGCCGCTCATGCGGCGACGGCGCCTTTCGTGGTGCAAGACATCCGGATCCAGGGCTTGCAACGGGTCGAGCCCGGCACGGTGTTCTCCTACCTGCCGATCAAACGGGGCGATACGTTCACGGACGACAAGGCGTCGGAAGCGATTCGCGCGCTGTACGCCACGGGCTTCTTCAGCGATGTGCGCATCGCAACGGAAGGCAATGTCGTGATCGTCGACGTGGCGGAACGCCCGGCCATCGGCGAGATCGATTTTTCGGGCTTGCACGAATTCGACAAGGAAGCGCTCACGAAGGCGCTGAAGAGCGTCGGCCTGTCGCCCGGGCGCTACTACGATAAGTCGCTCGTCGATCGCTCGGAGCAAGAGCTCAAGCGCCAATATCTGACCCGAGGCTTCTATGCCGCCGAGGTCACGACAACGGTCACGCCGATCGACAGCAGCCGCGTGTCGATCCTGTTCTCGGTGAACGAAGGCCCAAGCGCGAAGATTCGTCAGGTCAACTTCATCGGCAACAAGGCGTTCAGCACGAGCACCCTGCGCGACGAGATGCAGTTGTCCACGCCGAACTGGTTCTCGTGGTACACGAAGAACGATCTGTATTCGAAGGATAAGCTCACGACCGACCTGGAAAACGTCCGGTCGTACTATTTGAATCGCGGCTACCTCGAATTCAATATCGAGTCCACCCAGGTCTCGATTTCGCCTGACAAGAAGGACATGTACCTGACGCTGACGGTGCATGAAGGCGAGCCGTACACGATATCGGGCGTCCAGCTCGCGGGCAATCTGCTCGATCGCGGCCCGGAACTGCAAAAGCTCATTACGATCAAGCCCGGCCAGCGTTTCTCGGCTGAAAAGCTGCAAGCGACGACGAAAGCGATCGTCGACAAGCTCGGCGAGTACGGCTACGCGTTCGCGACGGTCAATGCGCAGCCCCAGATCGACCAGGTGCATCACAAGGTCGATTTGACGCTGCAAGTCGATCCGAGCCGGCGCGTCTACGTTCGCCACATCAACGTCACGGGCAACACGCGCACGCGCGATGAAGTCGTCCGTCGAGAAATGCGCCAGCTCGAGAGCTCCTGGTTCGACTCGAGCCGCCTTGCGCTGTCCAAAGATCGCGTCAACCGCCTCGGCTACTTCACGGATGTCGATGTCACGACGACGCCGGTGCCCGGCACGTCCGATCAAGTCGACGTCGACGTCAAGGTCAAGGAAAAGCCGACGGGCGCGATCACGCTCGGTGCGGGTTTTTCGTCGACGGACAAAGTCGTGCTCTCGGCGGGCGTTTCGCAGGACAACGTATTCGGTTCGGGCACGAGCCTTTCGGTGAACGTGAATACGGCGCGCTCGTATCGAACGCTGACGGTCACCCAGGTGGATCCGTACTTCACCGTCGACGGCATCAAGCGGATCACCGATGTGTATTACCGGACGACGCAGCCGTTGTACTACTCGACAAATTCGAGCTTCCGTATCATCACGGCCGGTGGCGATCTGAAGTTCGGGATTCCGTTCTCCGAAGTCGACACCGTGTATTTCGGCGCCGGCTTCGAGCAGAACCGCCTCGACGTCGACAGCGCGACGCCGCAGGTCTACCGCGATTACGTGAATGATTTCGGCCGCGTCTCCAACAACATACCGTTGACGGTCGGCTGGTCGCGCGACGCGCGCGACAGCGCACTGGTACCGAGCCGCGGCTATTTCACGCAGGCGAACGCCGAATATGGTTCGCCGATCGGCGCGACGCAGTACTACAAGGCCGATTTGCAAGCTCAGTACTACTATTCGTTCGCGCGCGGTTTCGTGCTCGGGCTGAACTTCCAGGGCGGCTACGGCAACGGAATGGGCGGCAAGCCGTTCCCGATCTTCAAGAACTACTTCGCGGGCGGTATCGGCTCCGTGCGGGGTTACGAGCCGAGCTCGCTCGGTCCGCGCGACAGCTCGACGGGTGATCCGATCGGCGGTTCGAAGATGGTCGTCGGCAACATCGAAGTGACGTTCCCGCTGCCGGGTACCGGCTATGACCGCACGCTGCGCGTGTTCACGTTCTTCGACGGCGGTAACGTCTGGGGAACGGGTACGAGCGGTGCAACCACCACCGGCGCCAACGGCTTGCGCTACGGCTACGGTTTGGGTCTCGCGTGGATTTCGCCGATCGGCCCGCTCAAGCTGAGCTTGGGTTTCCCGCTCCAGAAGCACACGGGCGACCAATACCAGAAATTCCAATTCCAGATCGGGACGGCGTTCTAACGGCGCGTCGCACCCTGTCCAGCATCGAGAGGAAGATTTTGCAAACCGGTACGTTTTTCAGGCGCGTAATGGGGGCCGTGGCGCTGACGGGGGCGCTGGTGGCCGGCGTCGCGCACGCCCAAGAGGCCCGCATCGCGGCGGTCAACTCGGATCGCATCCTGCGTGAATCGTCGGCGGCCAAGGCTGCTCAGGTCAAGCTCGAGGCGGAATTCGCGAAGCGCGACAAAGATCTGCAGGATATGGCGAGCCGTCTGAAGACGCTGTCCGATCAGCTGGATAAGAACGGTGCCTCGCTGTCGCAGGCGGATCGCGCGGCCAAGCAGACCCAGTTGTCGAATCTCGACACCGAATTCCAGCGTAAGCAGCGGGAATTCCGCGAAGACTTGAACCAGCGTCGCAATGAAGAGCTGGCGGCCGTGCTGGATCGCGCCAACAAGGTGATCAAGCAGATCGCCGAGCAACAGCACTACGATTTGATCGTGCAGGAAGCCGTCTACGTGAGCCCGCGTATCGATATCACGGATCAGGTCCTGAAGGCACTGGCTGCCTCGAGCCCGAGCGCCACCAATTGAACGACGGAGTAGCACGCGAATGGCATTGACGCTCGAGCAGATCGCGCAGCGCTTCGGCGGCGAAGTAATCGGCGACGCGGCCTTGAAGGTCGCGGGTCTGGCGCCGCTCGATCAGGCCCAGCCACATCAATTGGCGTTCCTGGCCAACCCCAAATATCTGTCTCAGGTCGAGACAACGCAGGCGGGCGCGGTCCTGATCGCGCCGGGCGATCTGGCCAAGCTCGGCTCGCGCGAGGGACGTAGTTTCATCGTCACGCCGAACCCGTACGCTTATTTCGCGCGCGTGGCGCAGCTGTTCATCGATTTGGCGGCACCGAAGGTGCCCGCGGGCGTCCATCCGAGCGCCGTGATCGATCCGGCCGCTCAAGTCGCGCCCGATGCCGTCATCGGGCCGCACGTGGTGATCGAGGCGGGCGCCGTCATTGGCGCGCGTGCACGGATCGATGCGCACGTGACGATCGGCCGGGGCACGCGCGTCGATGAAGATTCACATTTGTATCCGAACGTGACGATCTATCACGGGTGCAAGATCGGGCCGCGCGTCATCGTGCATGCCGGGGCGGTCATCGGATCCGATGGGTTCGGCTTTGCGCCCGATTTCATGGGCGAAGGCGAAGCACGCACGGGCAGCTGGGTGAAGATTCCGCAAGTGGGCGGTGTCACGATCGGTGCCGATGTGGAAATCGGCGCGAACACTACGATCGATCGCGGCGCGATGGCCGATACGATCATCGAGGAGTGCGTGAAAATCGACAACCTCGTGCAGATCGGCCATAACTGCAAGATCGGCGCGTACACCGTGATTGCCGGCTGCGCCGGTATCGCGGGCAGTACGACGATCGGCCGCCATTGCATGATCGGCGGGGCAGTGGGGGTTGCCGGGCACGTGACGCTTGCCGATTTCGTCATCGTCACGGCGAAGTCGGGCGTATCGAAGTCGCTGCTCAAGCCGGGCATGTACACGAGCGCATTCCCCGCCGTCGGCCACGCCGAATGGAACAAGAGCGCGGCGCTCGTGCGCAATCTGGACAAGATGCGCGAGCGCATTAAAACGCTGGAAGCCGCGCTTGCCGACCGAGGGAGCAACGCTTAAGAAGGCGGGGGCCGCACAGCGAGGCGGCGCTCCGATAGGCGGCTGCCCGCCGCCGTAATCAGCATCCGCAGTCAATCACCCGCGCGAGACCATTGCGTGGAGCAGACACACCATGAGCACTGAAAAAATCAATCTCGACATCCATAAGATCCTCACGCTGCTGCCGCATCGCTATCCGATCCTGCTCGTGGACAGGGTGCTCGAGATCGAGCCGCATAAAAGCATCAAGGCATTGAAGAACGTGTCGATCAACGAACCGTACTTCATGGGCCATTTTCCGCAACGTCCGGTGATGCCGGGTGTGCTGATCCTCGAAGCGCTCGCGCAGACGGCCGCGTTGCTGACGTTCACCGAGGAGTCGCACGATCCCAAAACGACGCTGTACTACTTCGTGGGCATTGACGGGGCACGCTTTAAGCGCGTCGTCGAACCGGGCGATCAATTGATTCTCAACGTGACGTTCGAGCGCCAAATGCGTGGCATCTGGAAATTCAAGGCACGTGCGGAAGTCGAAGGCGTGACCGCCGCCGAGGCCGACCTGATGTGCACGGTCAAGCACACGAACGAGTAATCGGGCGACGCCAGCGTCACCTGTCGTCGCGCAGGCTGTGCCGCGCCCCATAGGCATGGATGGCGGCATGGGCGGCGGCGCGAAGGTGAGCCAGGCGGCCGATACGTTGCAACTGAGCATAGAGAAGGGCCACAGCGCATGAGCAGGATTCATCCCACCGCGATCATCGAGCCGGGCGCCCAGCTTGGCGAAGACGTCGAGATCGGGCCGTACGCGATCGTCGGCGCGAATGTCCAGATCGGCGATCGCACGAGCGTCGGTTCGCACAGTGTGATCGAAGGCCATACGAAGATCGGCGTCGACAACCGGATCGGCCACTACGCGAACGTCGGCGGCCGGCCGCAGGACATGAAGTACCCGGGCGAGCCGACGCGGCTCGAGATCGGCGATCGCAACACGATTCGCGAATTCACGACGATCCATACGGGCACCGTGCAGGACGGCGGCGTGACGACACTCGGCGACGACAACTGGATCATGGCGTATGTCCACGTCGGACACGATTGCCACGTCGGCAACCATGTCATTTTGTCGAGCAACGCCCAGATGGCGGGGCACGTCATCGTCGGCGATTGGGCGATCGTCGGTGGCATGTCCGGCGTTCACCAGTTCGTGAAGATCGGCGAGCATTCGATGCTCGGCGGTGCCTCGGCGCTCGTCCAGGACATCCCGCCGTTCGTCATTGCAGCGGGCAACAAGGCCGAGCCGCACGGCATCAACGTCGAAGGGCTGCGCCGGCGCGGCTTTTCGGCCGATGCCATTTCGGCGCTGCGCAGCGCGTATCGGCTGCTGTACAAGAATGGCTTGTCGCTCGAAGAGGCGAAGGTTCAACTGGCGGATCTGGCCTCCGCCGGCGGCGATGGCGACGAGCCCGTGCGCAAGCTGATTGCGTTCATCGAAACGTCGCAGCGCGGCATCATCCGCTAAGCGATGACGCTGCAATCGAATGCGTTGCGCATCGCGATGGTCGCCGGGGAGCCCTCGGGCGACCTGCTCGCGGCGTCGATGCTGGGCGGCCTGGTGCGCGCGTTGCCCGCGGGCACGCATTACTACGGCATTGGCGGGCCCCGGATGGCGGCGCAGGGCTTCGAAGCCCATTGGCCGATGGACAAGCTGGCCGTGCGCGGCTATGTCGAGGCGCTGCGCCATATCCCCGAGATCCTCGGCATCCGCAACGAGCTGAAACGCCAATTACTGGCCGAGCCGCCGCACGCGTTCATCGGCGTGGATGCCCCCGATTTCAATTTCGGGCTCGAGCAAGCGTTGCGCGGCGCCCGTATTCCCACGGTTCATTTCGTTTGCCCGTCGATATGGGCGTGGCGCGGCGGCCGCATCAAGACGATCGTCAAGGCCGTCGATCACATGCTCTGCGTGTTTCCGTTCGAGACGGCCCTGCTCGAAAAGGCCGGCGTCCCCGCCACCTATGTGGGCCATCCGCTCGCAGACGAAATTCCATTGGAGCCGGACGTCGCCGGTGCGCGGGCGGCATTGGGCCTGCCGGCGGCGGGCCCGGTTATCGCGGTATTGCCGGGCAGCCGGCGCTCCGAGATCGGCTTGATCGGCCCGACGTTCTTCGCGGCGATGGCCATCATGCAGCAGCGGGAGCCGAGCCTGAGATTCGTGATGCCGGCGGCAACACCGGCCTTGCGCGAACTCCTGCGGCCGCTCGTGGCGGCGCATCCCGAACTCGCGCTGACGCTGACCGACGGCGACGCGCAGCGCGCGATGACGGCGGCCGATGCGGTGCTCGTCAAGAGCGGTACGGTGACGCTCGAAGCGGCGCTGCTCAAAAAGCCGATGGTGATTTCATACAAGGTGCCTTGGCTGACGGGGCAGATCATGCGTCGGCAGGCGTACCTGCCGTACGTCGGCCTCCCCAATATTCTGGCGGGGCGCTTCGTGGTTCCGGAGCTGCTGCAGCATTTCGCAACGCCCGAAGCGCTGGCGGATGCCACCCTTGTCCAGTTGCACGACGAGGCAAATCGGCGCACGCTGACTGACGTCTTCACGCAGATGCATTTGACGCTGCGCAAGAACACGGCCGAGCGTGCAGCCGAGGCGGTGGCACGCGTGATCGAAGCGAGGAAGCCGCGGTCATGACCCATCCGCAATCGCCACGCTCTTCTCAATCGTCCCAATCGTCCCAATCGTCGCAAGGTGCGCTCGATTTCAATTCGCCGCTCGACATCGTGTGCGGCGTCGACGAGGCCGGACGAGGGCCGCTCGCGGGGCCCGTCGTCGCGGCTGCCGTCATCTTGAATCCAAAGCGCCGCATTCGGGGGCTGGACGATTCGAAGGTATTGAGCGCCAAGACGCGCGAAGCGCTATACGAGAAGATCGTCGAGCGCTCGCTCGCCTATTGCGTGGCTTCCGCGAGTGTCGAAGAGATCGACCAGCTCAACATCTTGCATGCGACGATGCTGGCGATGAAACGTGCGGTCGAAGGTCTGTCGCTGACACCGACATTGGCCCGCATCGATGGCAACCGCTGCCCGCAGCTATCTGTGCGCAGCGAAGCGGTGATCGGCGGCGATGCCCTGGTGCCGGCCATTTCCGCGGCGTCGATCTTGGCGAAGGTCACGCGCGACCGCATGCTGGTCGAACTGCATGAACGCTTTCCGGTGTATGGTTTCGACGCACACGCCGGCTACGGCACGCCGCAGCATTTGGCTGCGCTGGCCGCGCATGGGCCGTGCGAGCATCATCGGCGTTCGTTCGCGCCTGTGCGGGCAGCGTACGCGCGCCTTGGCGTGACGGTGACGCTGGCCGCGAACACGAGTGTGTCCGTGATACCGGTCGACGAGTTCGGCGATGACGCATTCGGCGAGGCCATGCTGTCTGACGACCCATTCGAGACGGGCGCAGCCGGTGCGGGTGCCGACCAATAGTCCACGCGCGTTGCTGGCCGATTCGATTCGACGCTTCACCGTTTGCCGGCCCTCCGGCTCGTCCTTTTTAGCCCACTCAGCTCAATTTCGTGAAAGCGATCACTTCGCGCGACAACCCGCTGTATAAGCGCCTGAAGGCGCTGGCCGCTTCCACCCATCAGCAGAAAAAGGGTGGCCAGGCGCTGCTCGAAGGTTTTCATCTTGCCGCCGCCTACCTGGACGTGGCGGGCCAGCCCGAAACGTGCATCGTCACGGAAGGGGCGTTGCAGCATGACGAGGCCCAGGCCATCGTCGCGCGCGTCGAAGCGCAGCGTGTCGTCGTCTTGCCCGATGCGCTGTTCGGGCAGTTGTCCAACGTGGTCCACGGCGTCGGCATGCTTCTGGTCGTGCGTAAACTCGGCGCCGCGCTGCCCGAGCGTGTCGATACGGGTTGCGTCGTGCTCGACGGCGTTCAAGATGCGGGCAACGTCGGGTCGATTTTGCGCAGCGCTGCGGCAGCCGGGGTGAAGCGGGTGTTCTGCGCCCCGGGTACGGCTTACGCGTGGTCGTCGAAGGTGTTGCGCTCGGCGATGGGCGCGCATTTTCTGCTCGACGTTTTCGAAGACGTCCCGGCGGCGGAGTTGATCGAGCGCTTGGCGATACCCGCCGCCATGACCGATTCCCACACGTCGCAGGCGATCTACGACTGCGATTTGTCGGGACCCATCGCGTGGGTTTTTGGGAACGAAGGGGCGGGGGTATCCGAGGCTTGGCACACGGCCGTTGCGCATCGTCTGACGATTCCGCAGCCAGGTGGCATGGAGTCCCTGAACGTGGCAGCCGCTGCCGCAATCTGCTTGTTCGAGCAGTGCCGTCAACAGCGCGGGCCGCGCCGTTGACGGCATGCGCAGGCGCGCGAGTGGCATGGCTACGCGCGGCCTCGATTATTTAATCGGCAGTCAGGTATTGACCGATGTGATGGCCTTCCCAACCTCTGTCGTGCTGGCGCATCCGCCCATGAGGCTGACTTGTCGGACCTCAATAAGTCGGCCGATCGAGCTTGATTTCCTGCAGGATCGTGGTGGCGATTTCCTCGATCGACTTGTGCGTCGACGATAACCACTTGATCCCTTCGCGCCGCATCAGCGCTTCGGCTTCGTTGATTTCATAGCGGCAGTTTTCCGGCGCCGCGTATTTGCTGCCGGGGCGCCGTTCGTTGCGGATTTCCGAGAGCCGCTGCGGATCGATCGACAGCCCGAACAGCTTCTCGCGATGAGCGATGAGCGGCGTGGGGAGCTTGCCGCGCTCGAAATCTTCCGGGATCAACGGATAGTTGGCCGCCTTCACGCCGTATTGCATCGCGAGATACAGGCTCGTCGGCGTTTTGCCGCTGCGCGAAACGCCGACCAAAATCACATCCGCATCGGCCAGATTGCGGTTTGACTGACCATCGTCGTGCGCGAGCGAGAAATTGATCGCTTCGATCCGCGTCTTGTACTCGTCGGTGTCCGCGTTCTGGTGCCCACGCCCGATCGCGTGGGTCGATTTCATTTCGAGCTCTTGCTCCAGCGGTTCGACGAATTGCTGGAAGATGTCGAGCACGAGCGCGTTGGAGTTCTTGACGATAGCGTTCGACGCGCTATCGACGAGCGTCGTGAAGACGATCGGACGGCGTCCGTCGAGTTCGGCCGATTCGGCGATTTTTTCGATCGTCGCGTAGGCTTTATCGACGGAATCGACGAACGGAACCCGTACCAGGCGAAATTTTTGGTCGAACTGAGAGAGGATCGAGTGCGCGAAGGTCTCGGCAGTGATCCCAGTTCCGTCGGAGACGATAAATACGGTAGGCGGCATCGGCAAACGCTTCGAAAGCAGCGGGCGCTGCGGGAGGACACGCGATTTTGGCGCGTTTTCGCGGGCAACGGAGCCGGCGACGTCATTTTGTCATCCCACCGTCGTAGGTAGAGCAAGCGGCAGGATAGAAGCAGGTTAGAATAGCGGCAACCTGTTGGATAAGCAATTGCAATCGGCGGCGCCGGGCGATTGTTTCTCCAACAGGTTGTACGTGCTGCGCACCGGGCTCCAATGGCCCGCGCGCACCGAGCCCACACGTGCAGCCGAGCATTTTTTTCCACTTAGGGGCTTGTATGACTAACGCAGCAAATATCACGAAGGATCAGGCGTATGTAATTCCGTTCGAACAGCTACGGATGACAGATGTAGAAATCGTGGGCGGCAAGAATGCGTCGCTCGGCGAGATGATCAGCCAACTGGCTGAGGCAGGTGTGCGCGTCCCCACGGGCTTCGCCACCACCGCGCTCGCGTTCCGCGATTTCCTCAAGCACAACAATCTGACCGAACGGATCGCCGCTCGGCTCGAAACGCTCGACGTCGACGACGTCAAAGCGCTGGCGGCCGCCGGTAAGGAAATCCGCGAATGGATCGTCGAGGCGCCGATGCAGTCGCGTCTCGAGGCCGAAATCCGCGCGCAATTCGAGACGCTGAAAGCCAGCTCGCCCGAAGAGCTCTCGTTCGCCGTGCGTTCGTCGGCGACGGCCGAGGATTTGCCCGACGCTTCGTTCGCGGGGCAGCAGGAAAGCTATCTGAACGTGGTCGGCATCGACGACGTCCTCGATCGCATGAAGCACGTGTTCGCGTCGCTCTATAACGATCGCGCGATTTCTTACCGCGTCCATAAAGGCTTTACGCACGCCGAAGTCGCGCTTTCGGCCGGCGTTCAGCGCATGGTGCGTTCCGATGTCGGCGCGGCCGGCGTCATGTTCACCCTCGATACCGAATCGGGCTTCAAGGACGCCGTGTTCATCACGTCGAGCTACGGCCTGGGCGAAACGGTGGTGCAAGGGGCGGTGAATCCGGACGAGTTCTACGTTTTCAAGACGACGCTCGAACAAGGCAAGTACCCGATCATCCGCCGCTCGATCGGTTCCAAGCTGATCAAGATGGAATTCACGCAGCCGGGCGAGCCGGGCCGCGTGAAGACGATCGACGTCTCGCACGAGCAGCGCAATCGCTTCTCGATCACGGACGAAGACGTGATCGAACTCGCCAAATACGCCGTCATCATCGAAAAGCACTACGAGCGTCCGATGGACATCGAGTGGGGCAAGGACGGCCGCGACGGCAAGATTTTCATCTTGCAGGCGCGCCCCGAAACGGTGAAGAGCCAAGCTGCCGGTAAGGTCGAGCAGCGCTTCAAGCTGCGCGGTCAGTCGCAAGTGCTGGCGACGGGCCGGGCGATCGGTCAGAAGATCGGCGCGGGCCGCGTGCGCGTGATTCACGATCCGTCGGAAATGGAACGCGTGCAGCCGGGCGACGTGCTGGTGGCCGACATGACGGATCCGAACTGGGAGCCCGTGATGAAGCGCGCGTCCGCGATCGTCACGAACCGCGGCGGGCGCACCTGCCACGCGGCCATCATCGCGCGTGAGCTCGGCGTGCCGGCGGTTGTCGGCTGCGGCGATGCGACGGACGTGCTGAAGGACGGTTCGCTCGTGACGGTGTCGTGTGCCGAAGGCGACGAAGGCAAGATTTACGATGGCCTGCTCGAAACGGAAGTGACGGAAGTCTCGCGCGGCGAGCTCCCGCCGATCCCCGTCAAGATCATGATGAACGTCGGCAATCCGCAGCTCGCGTTCGATTTCTCGCAGCTGCCGAACGCGGGTGTTGGCCTCGCGCGGCTCGAGTTCATCATCAACAACAACATCGGCGTTCACCCGAAGGCGATTCTCGAGTACCCGAATATCGATCAGGACTTGAAGAAGGCTGTCGAAAGCGTTGCGCGCGGGCATGCGTCGCCGCGTGCGTTCTATGTCGACAAGCTTACGGAAGGGATTGCGACGATCGCGGCGGCGTTCTATCCACGCCCGGTGATCGTGCGTCTGTCGGACTTCAAGTCGAACGAGTACAAGAAGCTCATCGGCGGCTCGCGTTATGAGCCGGACGAGGAAAACCCGATGCTCGGCTTCCGCGGCGCCTCGCGTTACATCGCGCAGGATTTCGCGCAAGCGTTCGAGATGGAGTGCATGGCGCTCAAGCGCGTGCGCGAGGACATGGGCTTGTCGAATGTCGAGATCATGGTGCCGTTCGTGCGTACGGTGAAGCAGGCCGAGCGCGTGGTCGGCTTGCTCGAGAAGTTCGGCTTGAAGCGTGGCGAGAAGGGCCTGCGTCTCATCATGATGTGCGAAGTGCCGTCCAATGCGATTCTGGCCGAGCAGTTCCTGCAGCACTTCGACGGCTTCTCGATCGGTTCGAACGATTTGACGCAGCTCACGCTCGGCCTCGATCGCGATTCGGGCATGGAATTGCTGGCTGTCGATTTCGACGAACGCGACGAAGCCGTGAAGTTCCTGCTCAAGCGTGCTATCGAAACCTGCCGCCGCATGAACAAGTACGTCGGTATCTGCGGCCAAGGGCCGTCGGATCACCCCGATTTCGCGCAATGGCTGGCTGACGAAGGCATCGCTTCGATCTCGCTGAATCCTGACACGATCATCGATACGTGGCAGGCGCTGGCGAAGGCTGCGAAGTAACGCGTCCGAGCGATCGGTCCGCCGCTCAGGCGGGCCTCGCTTCGTGCTATAACGCCCCGGTAGATCCGGGGCGTTTTCATTAGGAGACCGAAAATGGCGCTGAACGGTTTTCTCTGGTGGATCGGTGCGGGGGTGCTGATTGTCGCCGAACTGCTGACGGGCACGTTCTATTTGCTGATGATCGCGCTAGGGTTCCTCGCCGGGGCGATTGCGAAGCTGGAAGGCGCGAGTCTCGCCTCGCAGTGCGTATGGGCCGCGCTCGTGGCGCTTGCGGCCGTTCTTGCCCTGCGGCGCTCGCCGCTTGGCCGTCGCCGGCAGCGGCGCGATGCGTCGGCCAATCCCGATGTCGTCCTGGATATCGGCGCGCCCGTTGAAGTGGCGGCTTGGCAGGACGGGCAGGCGCGGGTGCCGTATCGAGGCGCCCAATGGGATGTCGAACTCGCGCCCGGGGAGCGTGAGGATGCCCGCTTTTACGAGATCGCGGCCGTCCGGGCCAATCGTCTCATCCTGGTCGAGAAGGGGCGCGGATCGGCGCGGTCGCATCGCACGGTGTCAACAACGAAGGAGTAAATATGGACATGACGATCATCGCGGGCGTGCTGCTCATCATCGTGATCGTGATCGTCGCCCAGACGATCAAGATCGTGCCGCAACAACATGCGTGGGTGGTCGAGCGGTTCGGCCGTTTTCACGCGACGCTCGTGCCGGGCCTCAACCTTGTGCTGCCGTTTGTCGATCGCGTCGCCTACCGCCATGTGCTGAAGGAAATTCCGCTCGATGTGCCAGGCCAAATCTGCATTACGCGCGACAACACTCAGTTGCAAGTGGACGGGGTGCTCTATTTCCAAGTCACCGATGCGATGAAAGCCTCGTACGGATCGAGCAATTACGTGCAGGCGATCACACAGCTTTCGCAAACGACGCTGCGTTCCGTCATCGGCAAGCTCGAGCTCGACAAGACCTTCGAGGAGCGCGATCTGATCAACCATAGCGTCGTGTCGGCGTTGGACGAAGCCGCATCGAGCTGGGGCGTGAAGGTGCTGCGCTACGAAATCAAGGACTTGACGCCGCCTAAGGAGATCTTGCACGCGATGCAGGCGCAGATTACGGCGGAGCGCGAGAAGCGTGCCTTGATCGCGGCGTCGGAGGGGCGCAAACAGGAGCAGATCAACATCGCCTCGGGCGCGCGCGAAGCCGCAATCCAGAAGTCCGAGGGCGAGAAACAAGCGGCGATCAACCAGGCGCAAGGGCAAGCGGCGGCAATCCTGGCCGTGGCCGAGGCCAACGCGCAGGCGATACAGAAGATCGCCCAGGCGATTCAATCGACGGGCGGCATGGATGCCGTCAACCTCAAGGTGGCCGAGCAATACGTCAACGCGTTCGGCAATCTCGCCAAGGCGGGCAACACGTTGATCGTGCCGGGCAATCTCTCGGATCTGGGCTCGATGGTGGCCTCGGCACTTGCGATCGTTAATCGAGGCAAGAGTACTGCGGGGCCGGAGGGGCGCTGAACGGGACGCGCGGCGCTGCTATGCCGCGTTGGTTCGGGAAACGGGTACTGCGCCGTAGCCCGCGGTGGGGCGGTAACCGGAGACGCCTTAGCGGCCGGTGGGGGAAGGCCGTTCGACGGAAGCCAGCCCCGACACCCCAGCGGCCGTGACCACTACCGCCGATAAGCAGGCACCTGAACCAGAAAATCAGGGCGCCGAGCGCATGATGCGCGCCTTTTCGCGCTCCCAATCTCGCTTCTTTTCGCTTTCGCGCTTGTCATGCAGCTTCTTGCCCTTGGCGAGCCCGACTTCGCATTTGACCCGGCCGCCTTTGTAGTGGAAGTTCAGTGGCACGAGCGTATAGCCGCGCTGCTCGACTTTGCCGATCAGCTTCTTGATTTCGTCGGCGTGCAGCAGCAGCTTGCGCGTGCGCACCGGATCCGGCTTGATGTGCGTCGATGCTTCGGGCAGCGGGCTGATGTGCGCGCCGATCAGGAACAGCTCGCCTTCACGGATGATGACGTAACCTTCCTTGATCTGGCCACGCCCCGCGCGCAGTGCTTTGACTTCCCATCCTTCGAGCACGAGCCCCGCTTCGTAGCGTTCCTCGATGGAGTAATCGAAGAAGGCTTTTCTGTTGTCGATGATGCTCATGGATATGGACGGCGCCCAACTCGTTTAAAATCACGATTTTAGCAAAGCGGCGCCCATCGAGCCCGCCACGCTCGCTCCATTTTCGCCGCGCGCGCAGTGCTTCTTATGGCAGATGTCCAAAAAACCGTGTTGATCCGCCACTCGGCGGAGAGAATGTTCGATCTCGTCACCGACGTGGCCGACTACCCCAACTTCCTGCCTTGGTGCGGAGGTGTCGAAATACGCCGGCAGGAGGAGCACGAGATGGAGGCGCGGATCGACATCAACTTCAAGGGCATCAAGCAGCACTTTGCCACGCACAATACGCAGGACAGGCCGACGCGTATCGACATGGAGTTCGCCGACGGCCCGTTCCGCAAGTTCACGGGTTACTGGCGCTTCACGCCGTTGCGCACGGACGCCTGCAAGATCGAGTTCGCGCTGCACTACGAATTTTCGAGCGTGATCCTGGAAAAGCTCATCGGCCCGGTGTTCAACCACATCGCGAATACGTTCGTCGAATCGTTCGTGAAGCGCGCCGACGAGCGCTACGGCCGGCCATGAACACATCGCTTTCCATCGAAGTTTGCTACGCGCGGGCGGATGAGCAGACGCTCATTGCACTGACGCTGCCGTGCGGCGCCACCGTCCGGGACGCGATTGCCGCAAGCGAGATCACCCGCAAGCATCCGGAAATCGATCCGGCCACGGCAAAACTCGGGATTTTCGGGAAGCTGACGACGCTGGACGCGCCGTTGAACGACCTTGATCGCGTCGAAATCTATCGGCCGCTGATCGTCGATCCGAAGCTGGCGCGCCAGCGCAGGGTGGACAAGACGCGCCGCGCCGGCTCCATCGAGGGCCGCAAATGGCTGTCTAAGGATTCGCGCTGAACTGAGCACTATCGATAGGCGCGGGGCGCCCGGCGCTGCCGTCGTGACGCCGCACGGACCATATGACGCCCGCGAGCAACAGCGTGATGGCTGCGGCTTCGAGCGGGCGCGGGAGCCGCACGTCGTAGATGAATCCGTACAGCAGCGCGAATAGCGTCTCGAAGACGATCAATTGTCCCGACAGCGTGAGCGGAACGCGTTTTGACGCTGCGTTCCACAGCCCCATGCCGAGCCAGGAAGCGCCCACCGCGAGCCCCAGATTGAGGAGCCAGAAGGTGTGCCAGCGTTTTTGCATGGGCGGCGCGGCGTGTGCGGCAGCGGGGGCGAGCGAGCACACGCCCCATAAGATGGCACCGAACAGGCCGGTGGCCAGGCCCAGCAGCACCGACCATTCATTTCCGTCGAAATGCGGGTTGCGCCGCAAATAGCGGGTGTTTGCCACGGCGAACCATGTCCAGCTGGCGAGCGCACCCGTGGCGCATAGCACGCCGACGAGCTTCTCCCAGATCCCGTTCATACCGGACGGGGAAGGGGCGGCTGCGAATACATCGACGTTGATGCACGCAATCCCCGCCGCCACGAGCAGCAGCGGCCAGCGCAGCCGGTCGAGCGGGACGGCACCCGCGTCTCGACGCCCCGCCAGCGTGACGGTCACGGGCAGCACGCCGACGATCAGTGAAGTGGGGCCGATGCCGACCCGATGCACGCCGCCCGTTAAAAACACGTAGTAAACGAGATTGCCGACCAATGCGAGCTTGCCAATCACCCATAAATCGGGCGTTGTCAGCTTGCGTGCGAGGCGGCGTGCCATTGGGGCAGCAGCGATCAGGGAAACGAGCCCGTACATCATGCAGCGCGCGGCGCCGAGGAGCAGCGGTGCGAAATCGGGCAGCAGGCGGGGCACGAGAAAGACCGTGCCCCATATCGCGCCCGCCATGACCCCATACATCACCCCGCGCCACATGCTTTTCTCCTTCGAAACAGGTTAGGGACACCAGCGGAGCAAAGGATATGGGCTCATTGCCCCTCCGTCTTGTTCGATTCTGCAATCGTCGGCATGCCGCTTGCCGCGTCGAATGGCGTCCCTTTTTTTCGCTGCGTTTTCCTCTGCGGTTTGGGACCGGCGCCACGAACGCGCGCCGCGGAGAAACGAAACCGGCGCGAACACGGCTCGAACCGCAAAGCGAAACGGGAGCGTGCGCGCTGGCCAGAAAAAACGCTAACTTGCTGTTCGCACAGTGAAAAGCAGGGAGGTATCGCGTATAATTCGCTTTTGCGCCTATAGGATTTGCCATGCGTCTGATCCAAAAAGCACTCACGTTCGATGACGTGCTCCTCGTCCCG
>NZ_JBQCDN010000073.1:0-36020 GCF_051961175.1 Trinickia sp.
TATTATTAGAAAGCGGGCGTGATAGCCGGCAAACCAACCCAAACGCGCATTCTAACGCTATCGGGCCCGGAACGCTTCCGGGCGGGCACGCGGGCGTTGCAAGAATGACAACAGGACTCTCCCGCCCATCCCGCCGCTTGGCGCCAAGGTGCGCCCTGAGCCGCTAAACTAGCGGCCTTCGCAGGTAAAACGACGTTTTCCAAACGCCAAACCTTTCAATTTAATTTCATCGCATGACCGGCTCGATGCCTTTCGCACATTACGCTTACTACGATTTGCCGGATCTTTCGGGTTGCGCCCCGAGCCTGGCCACCGGCAAGCGCGCGCAGACGCGCTCCCGCGCTGCCCAGACGAGCCGGGGGCAGGCATGACCATCGCGCTCTTCGGCTTGTCCGTCCTCTCGCTTCTGATCTGGTGCGTCCTGTTGTTCGCACGGGGCGGCTTTTGGCGCACGCGCTGCGCGCCGCCCATCGCGCGCGCGCAGGCCGACGCCATCGAGGCATGGCCGGCCGTCGTCGCCGTGGTGCCCGCCCGTAACGAAGCCGACGTGATCGGCGAGGCCGTGACGTCCTTGCTCGAACAAACCTACGGCGGCGAGTTTCACGTCATCGTCGTCGACGATCACAGCACCGACGGCACCGCCGACTGCGCACGCGCGGCCGCGCTCGCATTGGGGAGGCCGGAGCGGTTGACGGTGATCAAGGCCGAACCCTTGCCGGCCGGCTGGTCCGGCAAGGTCTGGGCGCAATCGCAAGGGGTTGCCGCCATCGGCACGCGCGGCCTGGCGGCCGATTACCTGTTGCTGACCGATGCCGATATCGCGCACCCGGCCGATGCCGTGGCGCAACTCGTCGCGCGCGCGGCGATCGAGCAGCGCGACCTCGTCTCGCTGATGGTGCGGCTGCGCTGCGATTCGATCTGGGAGAAGGCGCTGATTCCGGCGTTCGTCTTCTTCTTCGCGAAGCTGTATCCGTTCAATTGGGTCAACAATCCGCGCAACAAGACGGCCGCCGCAGCCGGGGGCTGCATGCTGGTCAAGCGGACGGCGCTCGAGGAAGCAGGCGGCTTGGAGTCGATTCGCGCGGCGTTGATCGACGATTGCTCATTGGCGGCACGGATCAAGCATCGCGGCCAAGGCCGGCATCCGATTCGGCTCGACGTGGCTGCGAACAGCCGTTCGCTGCGTCCTTACGACGGCCCGGGCGAAATCTGGAACATGATTGCGCGCACCGCTTTCACGCAGTTGCACTACTCGCCGTGGCTGCTCGCCGGCACGTTGATCGGCATGAGCGTGATCTATCTCGCGCCGCCCGTCGTGGCGCTCGTGCTGGGCCCGTTGGGGTGGGCCGCATGGCTCGCATGGGCGGCGATGTGCTGCGCTTATGCTCCGATGCTGCGCTATTACGGACGCTCACCGTTATGGGCCCCCGCGCTACCGCTCGTCGCCCTGTTTTATGTGGGTGCGACGTTCGCCTCGGCGGTTCGGTATTGGCGCGGCAAGGGCGGGCAATGGAAAGCTCGCGTCCAAGCGCCCGCGCAGGGCGGGTGAACGCGGTTTCGCCTCCTACCGCTGCGTCAGCATCATATAAAGCTGAACCGCGGCATCGGGCGAGAACGTGAACGGCACCCAGCCGTGGCCCGTATGCCGAGCGACCAGCAAACGGTCGCCGTTCGCCTGCTTTTGCGTCGCCATGACGGGATTTTTGGTTGAAGCGAAGCGCCAGCCCGCCGGGAGTGCCATGGGCGGCTCCGGCGTCATCGAGGCGCGGGCGTTGGCCAGTTCCTCGATCAGCTGACCGATGTGCTCGGGGTGCAGCGTGACCGTTTGCGCGCCGATACTCAATGTCAGTTCATTGTGCGACGGACGTGCCACACGCAATGTGGGCTTTTCGTCGGGCGAGGCGGACGATGCCGTCAAGGCTGCGGCGGCTTCAGCGGCTCGAATGGCTTCAGCCGCTTCGGCCGCGGCGCGAGCGGCCTGCTCCGCTTGCTGCGCTTGCTGCTCTTCCAACGCGCGGGCGCGCTCGGCCTCCGCGCGCTCGGCGGCGGCCTGCGCGAGCCGGACGAGTTCGCCGAGCCGATCGACTTGGGCGTCGATCGCACCGATCTGTTCTTCCAGGTTCATGCCGGGCTATTTCAATCAAAGAGACGCGATTCTACCGGCTGCGCGCCGCCCGCATCCGCGATGGATGCGGGCGAGGTTGTAACAAAATGCACGCACCGTCGAATCAGCTCTGCAAGTAGCCGGCTTCGCGAAACCATTGCAGCGCATCGCGCAGCCCGTCGAGATACGGCCGCGCGCGATAGCCGATTTCACGTTCGGCCTTCGCCGACGTGAAATACATCTTGTTCTTCGACATCTTCAGTCCGTCGACGGTGACGAACGGTTCGCGCTTCGTGAACTTGGCAACGCATTCTGCGCCGAGCGCGAGCGGATACAGCGGCCAGCGCGGCAAGCTGATCGTCGGCGGCTTGCGGCCCGTCTCCCGCGCGATATCGGCGAGCATCCGTTGCAGCGGCAGGTTCTCGCCGCCGAGAATGTAGCGCTCGCCGATTTGCCCGCGCGCCAGTGCCAGCAGATGGCCTTGCGCAACATCGTCCACATGCACCAGGTTCAAGCCGGTATCGACGAAAGCCGGAATTTTGCCGAGCGCCGCTTCGACGATGATGCGGCCGGTCGGCGTGGGACGCACGTCGCGCGGGCCGATCGGCGTCGAAGGGTTGACGATGACGGCGGGCAGCCGATCGCGTTCGATCATCCGCTCGACGGCGCGCTCCGCCAGCACCTTGCTGCGCTTGTACACCCCGATGGCTTGCTGCGCTGTCAGCGGCGAGGTTTCGTCGGCGATACGGCCTTCGCTCGTGACTTTGAGCGTGGCGACGCTGCTCGTGTAGACGATGCGTTCGACGCCTTCCGCCAGGGCCGCGCGCATGGTGGCTTCCGTGCCTTCGAGATTGGCGCGCTCGATTTCCGAAGGATCCGGCGCCCACAGCCGATAGTCGGCCGCGACATGAAAGAGGTACCGCACGCCGCGCAGGGCGGCGCGCATCGATGCTTCGTCGCGCATATCGCCGACGACGATTTCGGCATCGAGCGCTTCGACGTTCTTGCGCGGGCTCGTCGCGCGGACAAGTACGCGTACGCGCATGCCTTGCGCGAGCGCCGCCCGGGCGACGGCGGAGCCGACGAAGCCCGATGCGCCCGTGACGAGCACGAGATCGCCTGAAGATTCGGTCATGGTGTGGCGCGGATGCGTTCGTTGCGAAGATGCGGCGAGATTGTACTTGTAGTTGTACTTGGACTTGTTCATCCTGCGCACGGCCCGAGTCCCGAGTCCTCGGTGCCTCAGCTATACGCGACCGTGCCTTCGTTGAAATGCCGGATGAAGGTGTGAGCGTCGGCGGCGGGCATCGGGCGGGCGAAGCGGTAGCCTTGCACGACGTTGCAGCCGTGCCGGCGCAGGAATGCGAGCTGCGTCTCCGTCTCCACCCCTTCGGCGACGACTTTGAAACCAAGCGCTCGGCCGAGCGAGAGAATCGCGCGCGTAATGACCTCGTCTTCGCGATGCCGGCCGATGCCCGATACGAACGACATGTCGAGCTTCAGACGCTCAGCATGGAAGTTGCGGATGTACGACAGGCTCGAATAGCCCGTGCCGAAATCGTCGATGGCCAGATCGATGTCCATCGCGCGTAATGCCCGCAGCACATCGAGGGCGCCCACCGTCATCAACGCGCCTTCGGTGATCTCGAGTTCGAGCAGGCGCGGCGAGAGCCGGGCACGCGTGAGCGCCCGCTGCACGACGCGCAGGATGTCGCCGCGGCCAAATTGCCGCGGCGAAAGATTGACGGACATCCGCAGCCCTGGCAGCGTCTGCTGCCATATCTGCGCCTGGAAGCAGGCCTGCTGCATGACCCACTCGCCGATCGGGACGATGAGGCCGTTTTCTTCCGCGATGGGAATGAACGTGCCGGGACTGACCGGCCCGAGTTCGGTGTCGGTCCATCGAAGCAGCGCCTCGACGCCTGTCACGCAATTCGATTGAAGATCGACCTGGGGCTGATATTCGAGGCGGAATTCGCCGTTCGCCAGGGCGGCCCGCATGCGGCGCGACAGCGCGAGACGCTCGTCGGCGCGGCGGCCCAGATCGGGCGTGAATCGCTGCATCGCGTTGCGTCCGTTCGATTTCGCGCGATACATCGCGAGATCGGCGCGGCGCAGCAGCGTTTCGGGGTCGAGGCCGTCCGCCGGGAAGCTGGCCACGCCGACGCTCGTTTCCACGTGAAATTCGGTGTCGTCGATCCAGACCGGCCGCGCGAAGGCACGCGATACGCGCGCGAGCACATCGGTCAGACGATCCTCGTGCGCACCTTCGCCAATCACCATCACGAACGCGTCGCCGCCGTAGCGCGCAACCGTATCGGCCTCGCTGACACAAGCGGCCAGCCTTGCGCCGATTTCCCGCAGCAAGCGATCGCCGATGCCGTGCCCCAGGCTGTCGTTGACGTCCTTGAAATGATCGATGTCCATGAAGACGACGGCCACGCGTGTGCCGTCGCGATCGGCATCGCGTATCGCTTGACCGAGGCGCTCGCCCAGCCGGTAGCGATTGGGCAATTCGGTGAGCGAATCGAAATTGGCCTGCTGGGACAGCAAGTCGCGCGATCGAACGAGTTCGGTCACATCGTTCACGACGCTGATGTGATGCGTCACCTCGCCATGATCGTCGCGCACCGGCGCGATATAGATCTGATTCCAGACGACCGTGCCGTCGCGCCGGTCGTTGCGCAGCAGCGTGGTCACTTCGCGCTCGTCGGTCAATGCACGGCGTATCGCGTCGATGCCCTCCTGGTTTTGGTCCTCGCCGTGCAGGATACGGAAATCCATGCCTTTGACATCGTCGACGGAATACCCGGTGATCCGTTCGAAGGCGGGGTTCGTGTATTCAATCAAATCGCCGTCTTCGGTGACGCGCGTAATCATGACGGCGTTGACGATCGCGTCCAGTGCGCGGCTGCGCAATCGGAGCGCGAGATCGACGCTCTTGCGCTCGGTAATGTCCTCGTACGTCGCCAGCAGGCCCATGACGTCGCCGTGCGTATTGCGCAGCGGCACCTTCGTCTTGCGCAGCCAGCGCCAGGCGCCGTTCGCCGCGGGGGAAAACTCTTCGAAGTTTGCCAGTGGCTCGCCGGTTTCTATGACTTCACGGTCGCGTACGCGGGCATTGGTCGCCACCATGCGCCATGGCAAGTCGTCGTCGGTCAGGCCAACGATCCGCGACGCGTCGGCCAGGCCGACATCCTGCGCGAACGCTCGATTGCATCCGAGGTAGCGCGATTCCGTGTCTTTCCAGAAGATGCGTTGCGGCACGCTATCGATGACGGCTTCGAGCATCTGCTTCGATTGCTGCAACGCTTCCTTTGCGTTTTCCTTTTCGGTGACGTCGATGGCGACGACGAAGCAGGCGCGCCGATTCGCGTAAGTCAGAAAGTGATACGACGGTTCGACGAAGAAGCGCGAGCCGTCCTTGCGGACATGCGTGCGCACGGGCGAGGTGCCGCTCACCGTGGAAGCGTTCGCCTCCTCTTTCGAATCCATCGCTGCCGCCAGTTTGATGAAGGCGGCAATGAACGCCGCGCTTTCTTCCGGCGGCCGTAATGCCGCGATCGACATCCCCGCCAGTTCTTCGCGCTCGTACCCGTATTGCCGGACCGCGGCACGGTTGATGGCGGCGATGGTCAGTGTTTCCACGTCGTAGATGACCATCGGCAGGGGATGCTCCTCGAAATACTCGCGGAAGCGAGCCTCCCCTTCCTCCGACGAGATCCGTGCGCGAGCGCGTTCGAGCCCGATGCGATGATTGGTCAGAAAGCCGTAGACGAGGAACACGAACGCGGCGGCCGCGGCCGCGGCGAAGGCGATGCGCTCTGATGTATCGCGGCGGGCCAGATTGGTCGTCCGCAAGTCGGCGGACAGGTTCTGATCGGCATCGAGGCTGCGCAAGCCGACAGCGACGCGGGCCCGGCTGTCTTCGACCGAAAGAAGCGTGTCGCGCGACAACAAGACGTATGACCCTTCGGGGTGCTCGCCCAGTGCGGTTTGCGCGATGCTGCGCTGCCATTCGTGGGTGGCTGTTCTCAGTGCTTCGATCGTATCGGCACGCGTGGACGATTGTCCGAACACCTGCATCAAGGAGTCGAGCATCCGATCGGCGCGGGCGATGCGCGAAGCGGGCCATGGGACGGTGTGCGAGTCGGGGTCGGCCACCAGATGGAGAAAGTCCGCGTCTGCTTCGGCGTATAGGCTTTCCAACTGCTCGACGTTGTCACGGATCTGTAATGCCCGCGCCATCCGGACGTCATCGAGTTCGCGCGCGGCGAAGATCTGGCTTGCACCGAACGCGACCATGCCGACCGCGATCGCACAAACGGCGACGGTCAGGATGGTGGTGCTGTGCTCGTCGAGCCAGTGTTTCAGGAGGCTATGGCTATTGCGAGCGACGCGTGCCGCGCGATTCTGTAGCGCCACTGTTAGGTCTCCTCTCGCCAAATAAGCTGTCGCGCATACGCAATCCACAGCGTTTAACGGCCGAATTCGGGATTTTCTTTAGGCCCGATGCGCGCAGTCCGTAAAAAACGATTTGGGCCTGGCGACTACAATGCGGGGATCGACGCAATATCAGTGCAGGAGCGCGGCAAATGGAAGGTCCGGATTTGGACAAGAAGATGGAGACGTATTACGTGCGTGTGCGCGGCATCGTGCAAGGCGTGGGTTTTCGGCATGCGACCCTCAGGCAGGCGCACGCGCTTGGGATCACGGGCTGGGTAGCGAACGTCGCGGACGGCTCGGTCGAAGCGATGCTGCAAGGGCCGGCCAACCAGATCGATCGAATGCTCGAATGGATGCGGCGGGGGCCGCCCTCGGCTCGCGTGACGGATGTCGTCAGCGAAGAGCGCCATGTCGAGAAGCGCTTTGTTCGCTTCGAACAACACTGAACGTCGATTACGATATTGGTTTTTTCTGCGGCAACGCAAAAGAAAACGTTTGGCGTGCGGCGCCGACTCAAAATCTGACACGTTGCACATCCAATGAATCGACATGACACGGGGCGCGGCATTACGCTTTCAGTCGCGGCCACGACGTTGTTTGCGTTGTTATCCGTGTATACCCGGATTCTGCGTCCACTCGGCGGGTTGGACATTTTCGCCTGGCGCATCGTCTGGACGGTGCCGGGCGCCTTGCTGCTGGTGTGGATGCGAGGACGGCGCGGCGAACTGCTGGCGATAGCGCGCGCATCGCTGCGTGCGCCGATTAAAGGGCTGATGCTGCTGTTGGCGAGCGCCTTGCTCGGCACGCAGCTTTGGCTGTTCATGTGGGCGCCGCTGCACGGGCGCCTGCTCGAGGTGTCGCTCGGTTATTTCCTGTTGCCGTTGTCGATGGTCCTTGTCGGGCGCTTCTACTATCGCGAGCAGCTGGTCCCGTTGCAATGGCTGGCCGTAGCGTTCGCGGCGCTCGGTGTGGCGCACGAGCTCTGGGCGACGCACGCGTTTTCCTGGCCGACGCTTGTCGTGGCGGTCGGCTACCCGCCTTACTTCATCCTGCGCCGCAAGCTGGGCGGCGATTCGCTCGCGACGTTCGCGTTGGAAATTTCGCTTTTGCTGCCCGTCGCCGCGGCAGTGATCGCGCTGAGCCCCGTGGCGCAGGCGGCGCTGCAGCGGCCGCTGCTTGGCGCGGTGTTTCTGCCGGGCCTCGGTGCATTGAGTACGATCGCGTTGGCGAGCTATTTGGCCGCGAGCCGCTTGCTGCCAATGGCATTGTTCGGGATTCTCGGTTACGTCGAACCCGTATTGCTCGTGCTTTTTTCGGTCACGTTGCTCGGCGAAACGTTATCCGCGGAGCAGATCGCGACCTACGCGCCGATCTGGATGGCTGTGGCTGTCACGGCCGTGCACAGCGTGCTGCTGTTGCGCGAACAGCGAAGGAATCAAATCGGCTGATGCCGATCGTGTTGATCCTCGCGCAGCGCGCTGGCTCTGCGCTCGACCGAATCGCGCAGCGGACGGCGCCAGCCGAAGCCGAAGACAATTTCGGCCAGCACGAACAGCGGGCCGATGATGAGGCCGATCAGATCGTCGGCGAAAGCGGGCTTGCGATGCTCGTAGGCCACATGTCCCACGAATTGGAAGATCCAGCCGACGATGAACAGTGCGGTGCCGCTGGCGGCCCAGATCATCGTCGATTCGTGAGCGAGCCATGCGCCGGCGACGAGGCACGCCGCCGAAAATATCGCCATGAGCAGCCCCAGCGCGACATCGAGTACGACGTAGTAAACCGTGGCGCAGCCGAACAGTACGAGTGCCGGCGAAATGGCTGGCGAAACGGGCCCAACGTGCCACTGCGGCCGGCTCAACAGGATCGCCAGCGCGAGCACGATCATCGGGATGCCCACGAAATGCGTTGCGATGTTGCGCCGGTCGCGGTGATAGGAGGCGTACTGCGCGAGCTGATCGGTCAGGGTCTTCATGCAAGCGTCCTTCGGCTGTCGGGTGTCCGCTAGGGCCAGTTCAGGCCCTATGAACCATCGCACGCACGTGCCCGTTCTTCAAGCGATTGAATGTGCCATTCGCATAAAAGTGGCGGCTGCTTCAAAGAAACGGATTATCGACGTGCCCCTGCGCGGCCGGCGGTTCATCTTTCGCTTCGTCCGGCAGCGCTTTTTCACGTTCCAGCGCCGCGACCAGGCTGTCTACGGCCTGCTTGAGTGAGCGCGCCGCTTTCAAGCCCCGCTTGTCCTTGCCGATCTGAAGCGCGCCCGAGATCAGGACGCGTGTCATGCCGTTCGATATCGTCAGCGCATCGCCTTCGATGCAGAGTACTTCGTCGTCGTTTTCGAATGCGTGGAAGTCAGACACCTTTGAGTCCTCCGATACGTTGATCCTTCAGCGCCTCCGGAATTCCGGGGAAGCGTAAGCCGCTCATCGTTTCAAGCTCGTGCACGGTTTTCACATCGTAGCGGCTTGTCGCGGTGTTATCGACGACGATGGCGAATGCTTTGTTGGCCGCAGGCACATAGACCACCTTGTAAAGCTGGGTAGGGACGAACACGCCGGTCTCACCGATCGTCCGCAGCGATTGCCCCGCGAACAGCGGGCCCGTGACGACGTACGCCTCGCCGTAGCGAACGGCGATCTTGCGCACGGACGATTCGATGCGCGCCCAAAGGTGCTCGTTGTTGTCGCGATCCTGGGGCACGACGTTGGCAAGCGTGAATGACTGGGCCATCGCTTCGCTGTCCCAACGGTCGCCCGCGGGGCTCATGTGTCCGCGATCGAAACCGCTGCGCTTGTAGTCGGCCAATGTCGCGCCATCACCGGGGGGCAGCGCGGATTCTTCAAAAAACTTGTTCGTGCGCACCTGCTTTTTGGCGGCGCTCAGGTGGGCGCGTGTCAGATATTCGGCCGACCAAAGCGGCCCGTGCGTCAGTCCGGAATGGAGGACTGCGAAGTCGGAATAGCAGAGCAGGTGCGTTTTCGGCGCCAGCTTGGCGTTGGCGAGAACGGGGAACTGCGCGTTTGGGACGAACTGAGAGCAGGCGGGAGCAGCGGCGACATGTGCACTAACGGCGAACAGTAAAGCGGCGAACAGCTTCTTCATGGGAACGACAATCGGCCTCGTAACAGGGGCGCAAAGTATAGCGGTGCGCGGGGCAGATCACGAGCGGCGCTTGGCTCGGTGATCGATTGCTACACCGCAGCATATTTGTGCCGCACATAAGCTGGCAAATCGCCTACGCCTCAACTTCATGCGAATGACTTTGGAAATTAAAGGGAAAGAATAATGAAAGAATGGGGTTAACAAAGTTAGATTGATCACTCTAAAAGCAAGCTTTCCGATTGCGAATGTCATTCGGCAGCCGCAATGGAGTGCACCGTTGTGGAAGGTGCTTTCCCCGGTTGCGACGCGCCCGGAATGGTTGCAACATGGGTTGCGACATAGCCGATTTGCCAGACTTTTCAAGCGCTGCAATTCGTCGAATTGCCATGCCGCAAAAGTATTTAGGGCAGAGTGCCTATCGAGCGGACAGGTTGCACCACGGGTATTCCCGCATCGACGCCGCCAACGCCCTTTACGGTAGCGTATGCGGCGTGTGCCGCTCCCGGCACCTTCACGGTGCATTGAGGAATGAAAAGACTGCGGGTATACCTTCGGTAAACGTAATTTGCTTCCATCAAACAATTTTTGACGACCGGTTTCTGTCCTGCTATGGTTCCGCACACTGAAGATAAGACAAGCGCTGCTCTTGTGCTGGGCAGCAAAATTAGAGCGCTGCGCAAAAGGCTCCAACGCACACTGGACGAAACGGCAACGGCTGCGGGTATATCCAAGCCCTTCCTTTCGCAAGTAGAGCGAGGGCTCGCCACGCCATCGATTACGTCGTTGGCGGGAATTGCGAGAGCGCTGGGCGTAACGGTGCAGTACTTCGTCGATGCGCCGACGGAAGGAAAATCGGTACGGCGCGCAGACGAATTGCAGTTCTTTAGCTTTGCCGATTCGGCGAACCTTTTCGCGCGGCTCACTAATGTGTCGAGCGATAGGCAATTGGACGCGATTCTCGTCAAGTTGCCCGCGGGGCAACCGCCATCGGAGGTGACGACGCATGCGGGAGAAGAGTTCCTGTATGTGCTGCGTGGTGAAATATCGCTGAACCTTGAAGGTACGTGTTTCGTCTTGCACGCCGGAGACAGTGCGCACTATGAATCGACGGTGCCGCACGCCTGGGCCAATACCGCCGGTGACGAAACCGTGCTCGTTTGGGTCGGAACGCCAAAGTTGTTTTGATTAGCCGCTGTTGATTTTTTTGCGGATGCCGGTCTTCGCATGACAGTTAGGTATCCTAACTATTGAGATATGTGCGGAGGCGGTAGCCGAGCGAATCTCGCCATCCCTTCGCGGTGGCCGGGAGCGCGCGCTTGCACCCCTACGGTCGGTTCGCAAGCGGAATGCTTACGTTATGACTTAGGAGTACTAAATAAATCGGGGCACTTCCGGTCACGGAAGCGTACCCGATCGTGGTTGCGGGTTGATGACGCAGTGCGAGAACAAGGCAGTCAACAGGGGCGGTGTGGTGCCGCAGGCGGGAAGGTGAGCCAACCCTTCCCGCAAAACAACTTGGCGCTATCGACGAGAGAAGGGGAAAAATGAAACTGACGGCTCTAGGATCGGCCATACGAAAAATAGTATGGGCTGAGGTGGCATTGACGGCGGCATTGGGAACATCCGTCGCTTTCGCGCAGAGTCAGCCGGCTGCGGCACCGGCGAGCGCATCGGGTACGGCTGCGGCGGCGGCGCCGGCCGCCGGCACGCAGGAACAACCCAAGGGCGACGTCCAGAAGCTCCAGCGCTTCGAGGTGACGGGCTCGCTGATCCGCAGTTCCGATAAAGTCGGTTTCAATCAGGTTCAAACGGTTACGGCCAAGGATATCGAGCAGAGCGGCGCGACGACCGTGGCCGACTTCCTGCGCAACACGTCGGCGAACTCGGCCAACAGCTGGAGCGAAGGCCAGACGGGTAACTTTGCGGCCGGCGCGGCCGGCATGGCACTGCGCGGCCTGAGCGAAAAATACACGCTGGTGTTGGTCGACGGGCAGCGCGTCGCGCCGTTCGCGTTCTTCTCGAACAGCGTGGATTCGTTCTTCGACTTGAATACGCTGCCGCTGAACGACATCGAGCGGATCGAAATCGTCAAGACGGGTGCGGTGTCGCAATATGGCTCGGATGCCATCGGCGGCGTCGTCAACATCATCACGAAGCACAATTTCCACGGCTTGCAACTGGATGGCAGCCTCGGTAGCGCCATCAACGGCGGCGATGGGGCGGGGACGGTCAAGTTCGGCGTGCTTGGCGGCTTCGGCAATCTGAACAGCGATCGCTTCAACGTAACGGCCGCTGCGAGCTACTACAAGTCGAACGGCTTTACGCTGGCGGATCGGGATTCGACACGCGCAGAGGATTTCACGGGTAAGCCCGGCGGCTATTCGATGTACGCGCCCTCGTTCTGGAACATGCCCGACGGCAGCGTGCAGGCGTTGGGTTCCTGCCCGTTCGGCGGAAGGGTGATGCCGGGCGCCACAAATGGGCAGATCCAAGGTGCGGCATCGGGAACGGTGTGCGGATTCAATTCCGCGGAAGGCATGTCGATCGCGCCGATGACCGAGCGTTTGAACGCCAAGCTTCACGCCGATTTCAAGGTCAACGACAACACCACGGCATTTGCGGACTTTCTGATCAGCCGCAATAACACGACGACCAACGACGGTATCTGGGGCAACACGATCGGCAATCCGTTCCAGACGCCGACGCTCACGTGGAACCCGCAAACGCAGCAAGTCGGCAGCTTCAACGCCGTGGTGCCGGCCAGCAACCCGTTCAACCCGTTCGGGGTGGACACGCCGCTTACCTATTCGTTCCCGAATACGGTTGCCGAGAAGACTTACGCCACCTACTGGCGTGCTTCGACCGGTGTCAAGGGTTCGTTCAGCCTGCCGCACGGCGATTGGGATTGGGCGACATCGGTCAGCCACTCGCAAAGCACGGTTTCGAACGTCTTTACGAATCAGCTGAATCTGGCCGCACTGAACAACATCTATCAAAACGGTGCGCTTAACTTCGCCAATCCGTCGGCTACGCCGAACGCGTTCAATGGCCTGTACCAGGACGCGAACAATTTCGGCATCTCGAAGCTCGATACGGTCGACGCGACGATTTCGACGCCGAACCTGTTCCATCTCCCGGCAGGCGATGTCGGGGTCGGTTTCGGCGCGCAGTTCACGCACCAAAGTATCGCGCTGACTCCGGGCGCCGAATATCTCTCGGGCGCAGTCGTCAATCCCGATTTGCAGACCGTGCTGGGCCAGCGGAACGTCGCCGCTGTGTACTATCAGTTCGACATTCCGATCATCCACAACCTGACGTTCAGCCAATCGGGCCGCTACGATCATTACAGCGATGTGGGCGGTGCGTTCTCGCCGCGATTCGCGTTGCGTTATCAGCCGGTGCAAGCGTTGACGATGTATGCGTCGTACAACCGCGGCTTCCGCGCACCGACGTTCGTCGAAGACAGCAACTCACAGACGATCGGCATTCAAGTCGATCCGAACACGGGCAAGAACTACACGTCCATCACGACGGGCAACCCGAACCTGTCGCCCGAGCGCACGCGTAACATCAACATCGGCTTCCAGATGTCGCCGACGCGGACGACCGACATTGGCCTCGAGTGGTATAAAATCCGCATCGATGGCGTGATCGGTCAAGCTGGCGCCACGCGACAGGTCTTCGATGCGCAGGGCAACCTGCAGTACGCCTTTATCCCCTATCAGAACCTCGGCTATCTCGACACGAACGGGTTCGAGGGCACCTTCCGCCAAGCGTTGCCGACCAAGGCCGGCACGTTCACGCTGTCGGGTGATTGGGCATACGTCAAGGCGTTCACGGTCGGCCGGCTGGGTAGGGCTCCTATCGATGGCGCGGGCAACAACTTCACGCTCACGCAGCCGTTCGGCGGCAGCTTCCCGCGCTGGCGCGGCAACACCACGCTGGACTGGACTTACCACAAGTTCGATGCGGCTTTGAGCTGGCAGTTCACGGGCCCCTATGCGCAAAACCTCTTGCCGCAACCGGCTCCGGCGAAGGTCGGCTCGTATAGCCAGTTCAATTTGATGGTGTCGTACACAGGCTTCAAACACTGGACGATCTACGGCGGTATCGACAACATCTTCAACCGCACGCCTCCGTACGATCCGCTGTTCGCGCAAGGCACGCTGGACTTGAACGGTTACGACCAGTCGCTATACACGTACGTCGGCCGCTTCGCGCAGATCGGGGCAACGTATAAATTTTAAAAATTTCAAAAAACAAGGCATCTCGAGCTAGCCAGTCGGTCCGCCGCCTTCACACGAAGCGCATGCTTCGCTGCATAACAGAAGGCAGAAGGCAACGCGCCAAGCGTGAAGGTGGCGGATTTGTTTTAAAAGCTGTCGCAAGAAGTCCCTTGTGATCGGCCTCATCCCGCGGTTCGTTGCACGACGAGCGCCGCAATCACGGAACAAGGCGATTCACGCCGGGAGGATCGAAGGTGGGTATGAAAGTGGAAGGACAATCACCCGGAGCAGCGGCCGGGATGCAATGGTCGGGTCGCCCACGCGAGTTCGGGCGAAAGCAGCAAAACCCCGCGCGCCGCTTCGGCGGGATCGCAGTCGTCATCGCCTTGCACATCGTGCTGGTCTATGCACTGCTGAACGGCCTCGCCACGAAGGTCGTGCACGTCATTCAGCATCCGATCGAAACCAAAATCATCGAGCCGGTAAAACCACCTCCGCCGCCGCCGTTGCCGCCCGTGCAACTGCCGCCGCCGAAGTTCGCGCCGCCGCCCCCGCCGTTCGTGCCACCGCCCGAAGTGCCGGTCCAAGCGCCCCCGCAGGCAACCATTACGCACCAAGCTGCGCCGGTGCAGTCGGCGCCTGTTGTTGCGCCACCCGTGCAAGCACCGCCGAAACCCGTGGTGCATACGGAAGTGGGTGTGGTGTGTCCGAATTCGGATCAGGTCCGCGGATCGATCGCTTATCCGAAGGACGCGCAGGAAAACGGCGACACGGGTGAGGTGCTCATCGAATTCACGGTCGACCCGCAGGGCCATGTCACGAACGAGCGCGTGGCGAAGTCGTCCGATCACGACAGCCTCGACGACGCGGCGTTCAAAGCGGTCAAGCGGTTCAACTGTATTGCCCAAGGTCAAGCCGTTCGGGTGCAAGTGCCGTTCTCGTTCAATCTCAACTAAATTGACGTTGAGTGTCGAACAACGACGGACAAGCAAACGATCGATACAGCCAAAACAAGTTTCACGAGTTCAACGATTGAACTGAACTGGAGCAGATTATGAAGAAGCGTACCCTCGCCGCACTGGCCACCACCACGTTGCTCGCCGTTGCGACGGCCACCACCGCACTGCCGCAATTCGCCTATGCGCAAGCCAGCGACACGGCAGCCACGACGGCAACGGCCGCTGCGAGCGCCACGACCACTGCCGCGCCGCAAGCCGCGACGCCTGCAGCCGATCAGCCCGCACCGCCCCCGGCGCCGGCCGCCACCGAAACGGTCGATAACCCATACGGCCTTGGCGCCCTGTGGAAGAACGGCGATTTCGTCGCGCGCTTCGTGCTGATCCTGTTGGTCATCATGTCGATGGGCAGCTGGTACATCATGATCACGAAGTTCTTCGAACAATTCCGCGCGAACCGTCGCGCCAAGGCTGCCGACGAGCAACTGTGGAGCGCGCCGTCGCTGTCCGAAGGCGCGAAGCAGCTCGACGAATCGTCGCCGTTCCGTTTCATCGCCGAAACGGCCATCGAAGCCGGCCAGCACCACGACGAGGCGCTGCTCGAAGCCGTCGACCGCAATACGTGGATCGACGTTTCGGTCGAACGCGCGATCACGAACGTGGCGAACCGCCTGCAAGACGGTCTGGCCTTCCTCGCCACCGTCGGCTCGACGGCGCCGTTCGTCGGCCTGTTCGGTACGGTGTGGGGGATCTATCACGCGCTGACGGCGATCGGGATCGCCGGCCAGGCCTCGATCGATAAGGTCGCGGGCCCTGTCGGCGAAGCGCTGATCATGACGGCAATCGGTCTGGCCGTGGCCGTGCCGGCGGTGCTCGGCTACAACTTCCTCGTTCGTCGCAACAAGTCGGTGATGGAGCGTGTGCGCGGCTTCGGCGCGCAACTGCATACGGTGTTGCTCGCAGGCGGCAAGCGCCCGGCGCGCGCGGCTGCCCGCACCGCATCGCTCGTTCAGTAATCTCCCGTTCCGATAGTTCCGATAAGCGAGGTCCACCATGGCCATGAGCGTTGGGGGCGAGGACGACGACGAAGTCATCGCCGCCATTAACACCACGCCGCTCGTCGACGTGATGCTCGTGCTGTTGATCATCTTCCTGATCACCATCCCGGTCGTCACGCACACGGTGCCATTGCAGTTGCCCAAAGAAACGGTGCATCCGCTGCAAACGACACCGAAGAGCGTCGAAATCGCAGTCAACAAGGACGGCGACTTTTTCTGGAACGAAACGCACGTCGATGGCCCGACGCTGTTGACGAAGCTCAAGACAGTGTCCGCGATGCAGCCGCAACCGGAGATTCACGTGCGCGGCGATCAGAACACGCGCTATGAGTTCATCGGCCGCGTCATTACCGATTGCGAGCGGGCCGGCATCGCCAAGGTGTCGTTCATCACCGAGCCGCCGGCACGCGGCGGCTGATCCAAGGGGAATCGACTATGGGAATGAACGTATCCTCGGGTAGCGGCGGCGAACCGGAAGTGATGGTCGACATCAACACCACGCCGTTGATCGACGTGATGCTCGTGCTGTTGATCATGCTGATCATCACGATTCCGATTCAGATGCATGCCGTGAAGATGAATCTGCCGGTCGGCAATCCGCCGCCGCCTGCGGTTCAGCCGCAAGTCGTGCAGATCGACATCGATTTCGACGGCACGATGACGTGGAACGGTACGCCGATCCCGGATAAGGCCACGCTCGAGTCGAAGCTTTCGCAGGTGGCGGCCGAGCCGGTGCAAGACGAGATCCATGTGCGCCCGAACAAGCTCGTGCCGTATAAGGACGTGGCGGAGGTCATGGCCGCGGCGCAGCGCGTCGGCGCGACGAAGATCGGTTTGATCGGCAATGAGCAGTACATGCAATAAGGAAGTGGCAATGCGAACGATCCATCGACGGTTCAAGCAGGCTGCGCTCGCGGTGGCCAGCTGCGCGTTCCTCGCGCTGGCGGCGGTACCCGCGTCGTCCTTCGCGGCCGATACGCTTCGCCCTGAAGTGGGCAAGCCCTTGAACGACGCGCAAACGCTGTACCGCGCGCATAAGTACAAGGACGCACTCGGGAAGATCGCGCAGGCGGCGGCCGTGCCGAACAAGACCGCATACGAAACGTATATGGTCGAGGAAATGCGCGGTGCCGCGGCCATGGCCGCGGGCGATACCGGGACGGCGGCGCAGGCCTACGAAGGCTTGCTGAGCGGCGGACAGCTCAAAGGCGAGGACGAGCAGCGTGTGACCGCCACGCTGGCCGGCGTGTATTTTCAGCAGCACAACTACGCACGCGCCATTACGGTTGCCCAGCGCTATCTGAAAGCCGGCGGCACCGATCCGCAGATGCGGACGCTGCTCGTGCAGTCGTACTACCTGTCGAACGATTGCGGCAGCGTGGTGAAGCTGCTGAAGCCGACGATCGATGGCGACGTGCGCGCCGGCAGGGCGCCTGACGAATCGCAACTGCAAGTGCGGGGCACCTGCGCACAGCGCGTCAAGGATGACGCATCGTATCGCGGCGCCCTCGAAAAGCTCGTGGCTTATCACCCGAAGCAGTCGTACTGGGACGATCTTTTTGCGGCGATCCGCAATAAGCCTGGCTATTCGTCGAGCCTCGATATCGACACGTACCGGTTGCGCCGTGCCACCGGTTCGCTCACGAGCATCGACGATTACATGGAGATGACGCAGCTCGCGCTGGTCGCCAACACGCCCGCCGAGGGCAAGCAAATCATCGATCAAGGGTTCGCCTCGGGTGTGCTCGGTCACGACGCACAGGCCGATCGCGAGAAGCGTCTGCAAGCACTGGCGGCCAAACGCGTGCAAGCCGGTGTCGATAAGGCGAATCCGCCTGCCCAGATCGACGAGGGTTTCAACCTCGTATTCGCCGGCAAAGCGCAGCAAGGTCTTTCGATGATGGAAGCGGCGATTGCAAAAGGGGGACTCGATCACCCCGATCACGCGCAACTTCATTTGGGTATCGCCTATTACGTCGCCGGCCAAAAAGCCCGCGCGGTGCAAGCATTCCGTGCGGTGAAAGGCACCGACGGATCGGGCGATTTGGCCCGGCTCTGGTTGCTGGTAGCGTCGAAGTGAGGCGGCGCTAGGGGGAGCAGGCCGTCGTGCGGCAGCGATGCCCGCGACGGCCCATGCTTCGCTCTCTACCGCTCCGATGAATGGCGCGCCGTTGAATATCGGCGCGTGTCCACCCGCACTGGGAAGATGAGACCTTCAATGTTTCGCCTGGCGTTCGCGACGGCGTTCGGACTGGCGTTCGCCATGGGCGCGCAGGCCCAGCCCGATATCGCACAATTCGGCAATTTAAAATATCCGCCGAATTTTGCGCACTTCGATTATGCGGATCCCGATCAACCGAATACGGGAACGCTCAAATTCCAGAATTACGATCAGTCGCAAAGTTACGATTCGCTTAACCCGTTCATCGTGCGCGGCCAGCCGGCACCGGACGTCAGGAATCTGATGTTCGATACGCTGATGCAACGAAGCTGGGATGAGCTGGCTTCCGAATATCCGCTGATCGCCGATGACGTCGAGGTGGCGCCCGATGGGTTGTCGGCCACGTTTCATATCAATCCGAGCGCGCATTTCTCGAACGGCGATCCGATCACGGCGGCCGATGTCAAATACTCGTTCGACACCCTCAAGAGCCCGCAGGCTTTGCCGACGGTCTCGTCGCAGTTCTCGGAGATCAAGCGTGCGACGGTGCTTGACCGCTTGACCGTGCGCTTCGACTTCGTCGACAACTCGCGCGCCGCACCGTTGATCGCGGGTGACCTGCCCGTGTTCTCGCCGAAGTGGGGCATGCAGCCCGATGGCAAGCGCTTGCCGTTCGATCAGATCGCCGTGGAGCCGCCGATCGCGAGCGGCCCTTATCTCGTCGAACAACGCAAGAACGATAAGGAAATCGTCTATCGGCGCGATCCGAACTATTGGGCGGCGAACCTGCCGTCGCGCCGCGGGATGTTCCACTTCGATCGCATCGTCTTCAAGTTGTACCTCGATCAATACACGAAGCTCGAGGCGTTCAAGGCGGGCAACGACGACGTCGATCGCGAGTACAGTGCGACGCAATGGGCGCGCAAGTATGTCGGCAAGAACTTCGACAACGGGCTGCTCAGGAAAGAGACGTTCCCCGACGGCCCGGCGCAAATGCAGGGCTTCATGGTCAACACGCGCAAGCCTGAATTCCAGGATCGGCGCGTGCGTCATGCGTTGGCGCTGGCGTTCGATTACGACTGGATGAACCGTATGATGTTCTACGGCCAGTACACCCGCCTGAACAGCTTCTGGGACGCCAGCCCGTTTGGCGCGACTGGCATGCCGAGCGAGAAGGAACTGAAGCTGCTTGAGCCGTTCCGCGCGCAACTGCCGCCAGAAGTGTTCGGCCCGATGGTGCAGCAGCCGAGCACGAAGCCGCCCGGCTCGTTGCGTGCCAATTTGGTTGAGGCGCGCGAACTGCTCGGCGAAGCCGGCTGGCACTACCGCGATGGCGCACTGCGCAACGCCGCGGGGGAGCCGATGAAGATCGAGATCATGGATGACGAGCCGGGCTTCGATCGCCTGTTGATTCCTTATACGCAGGCCTTGCAAACGCTGGGCATCGATGCGCATATGCGGGAAATCGACAGCGCGCTCTATCAAAAGCGGCTCGACAGTTTCCAGTTCGATATGACGACTTACATCTATCCACCCGTCACGATTCCGGGCATCGAGCTCGAGCGCCGCTTCGGCAGCAAGGCCGCATCGGAGATTGGATCGGAGAACTTCCCGGGGATTCGCTCGAAGGCAGTCGATGCGCTCGTGCACGCGGCCGTTTCCGCGACCAACCTCGAAGATCTCGAAGCGGCCACCCGGGCGCTCGATCGCGTGCTGATCAACGAGTACTACGTGGTGCCGCAGTATTACGAACGCAATGTCCGGATCGGCTATAAGACGACGATCGGCCACCCGCGCGTGACGCCCGACTCGTATCAATCGGAAGACTGGATCATCGATTACTGGTTCCCGAGGCCACGTGGTGCCACGACCGTCAAGACCTCGGCTTCGGCCGCGGCGCATTGAGTTGCCGGAACACTGAGGAGTCCTATGTTCGCCTACATTCTCAGACGCTTGTTGCTGATGATTCCGACGCTGATCGGAGTGGTCTCGCTGACATTCGTCGTGACGCAGTTCGTTCCCGGCGGCCCCGTGGAGCAGATGGTCACGCAATTGCGTCACGGCCGGGCCAACCATGGCGGTGACGGCGGCGGGGGCGGGGGCGGCGGCTACCATGCCAGCCAGGGTGTCGATCCGCAGCAGATCGAGCAGATCAAGAAGCAGGTCGGCTTCGACAAGCCGCCGCTCACGCGGTACTTCCTGATGCTCAAGCACTACGCCACGTTCGACCTGGGCCAATCGTACTTTCAGCATGAGAGCGTCTGGGGGGTGATCAAGGAGAAACTGCCCGTTTCGATCTCGCTCGGCCTTTGGACGATCATCCTGACGTATGCGGTTTCCGTGCCGCTTGGGATTGCGAAAGCCGTTCGCAACGGCTCGCGCTTCGATGCGGTCACGAGCGTCCTGGTGCTGATCGGCTATGCGATTCCGGGCTTCGTGCTCGGTGTGCTGCTGCTGATGCTGTTCGGCGGCGGTACGTTCTGGGACGTGTTTCCGATGCGTGGGCTGACGTCCGATAATTTCGACGACCTGACGACATTCGGCAAGGTGCTCGATTATCTTTGGCACATGGTGCTGCCCGTCACGGCATCGGTGGTCGGCAATTTCGCGATCGTCACGATCCTCACGAAGAATACGTTCCTCGAGGAAATCGGCCGGCAATATGTGCTGACGGCCCGTGCCAAGGGCGCGCCCGAGCGCGACGTGCTGTGGAAGCATGTGCTGCGCAATGCGGCCATTCCGTTGCTCACCGGCCTGCCGGCTGCTTTCGTCGGCGCCTTTCTGAATGGCAATTTGCTGATCGAGACGTTGTTCTCCCTCGACGGCATGGGCCAGCTCTCGTACGACTCGGTGATTCGCCGCGACTACCCCGTAGTGCTCGGCTCGCTGTTCCTGTTCACCTTGATCGGCCTCGTAACCAAACTGATTGCTGACGTCTGCTATGTCCTCGTCGACCCCCGCATCCAATTCGACCGCATGGACCGCTAAGCCGGTCCTCGCGCCGGTCGCGTCGATCTCGCCATGGCGGCGCACGTGGCTGCGCTTCAAGCGCGAGCGGCTGGGCTACTGGAGCCTTGTCATCTTCATTTCGCTGTTCGCGATCAGCTTGATCGGCGAAGTGCTGTGCAACGACAAGCCGCTCGTCGTTCGCTACGAAGGCCACTACTACTTTCCGATCGTGAAGGAGTACCCGGAGACGCAGTTCGGCGGTGATTTCCCCGCCAAGACGAACTACCTCGATCCGTATATTCGTTCGCATATCGAATCGAACGGCAACTTCGCGATCTATCCGCCGAACCACAACTACTACGACACGATCGATTACTTCGCCGTGCGGCCGTTTCCGGCGCCGCCGTCCGCGTCGAACTGGCTCGGCACCGATCAGTTCGGCCGCGATGTGCTCTCGCGGCTGCTGTACGGGTTCCGAGTGTCGGTGTTGATGGCACTGGCGCTCACGATCTCGGGCGTGTTTTTTGGCGTGCTGACCGGGGCATTGCAGGGCTTTTATGGCGGTAAGACCGATTTGATCGGCCAGCGGCTGATCGAGATCTGGAGTTCCATGCCCGATCTTTATCTGTTGATCATCTTTGCATCGATCTTTGAGCCGACGCTGTGGCTGCTCTTTATGTTGCTCTCGATGTTCGGGTGGCTCGTGCTGTCCGATTACGTGCGCGCCGAATTTCTGCGCAACCGTTCGCTCGACTATGTGAAGGCTGCGCGGACGATGGGGCTCTCGAATTGGCAGATCATTTGGCGCCACGTGCTGCCCAACAGCCTGACGCCCGTGATTACGTTCCTGCCGTTTCGGATGAGCGCGGCGATTCTGTCGCTCACGAGCCTCGACTTCCTCGGGCTGGGCGTGCCGCCGCCTACGCCGAGCCTGGGCGAGCTGCTGCAGGAAGGTAAGAATAATCTCGATGCATGGTGGATCTCGGTGTCCGCGTTTGCAGCGCTCGTGATTACGCTGCTGTTACTGACGTTCATGGGCGATGCGTTGCGCAATGCGCTCGATACGCGCAATCGCGGCTCGGCTTTCGGAGGGGCGAAGTGATGAAGATGAAGACAAGCCCTTTGCTCAGCATCGAAAACCTGTCGATCAGCTTCGGCACGAAGCAGTGCGTGCACGAGCTGAATTTGGCGATCGCTCGCGGCGAGCGGGTGGCGCTCGTCGGCGAATCGGGATCGGGCAAGAGCTTGACGGCGCTGTCGATCCTGCGGCTGCTGCACCAGGCGACGGTGTCGGGCCGCATCCTGTTCGAAGGCGAGGATTTGCTGGCCAAGACCGAGCAGCAGATGCGCGGCGTTCGCGGTGCCGATATCGCCATGGTGTTCCAGGAGCCGATGACGGCGCTCAACCCGCTCTACACGGTGGGCAAGCAAATCTCCGAAAGCCTGCGGTTGCATGAGGGGCTGCGGCCCAACGCGGCGCGAGCGCGCGGTATCGAACTGCTGCGCCGCACCGGTATTCCTGAGCCCGAGCGCCGCATCGATAGTTTTCCGCACCAGCTTTCGGGCGGCCAGCGCCAACGCGCGATGATCGCGATGGCGCTCGCCTGCCGGCCCAGGTTGCTGCTGGCCGATGAGCCCACCACGGCGCTCGACGTGACGGTGCGCCAGCAAATCGTCGATCTTCTGATCGAGCTGCAGGAACAAGAGGCCGCCGAGCGCGGTATGGCCGTGCTCCTGATTACGCACGATCTGAATCTGGTGCGGCGCTTCGCCCAGCGCGTAGCCGTGATGGAAAAGGGTGTGCTCGTCGAAACGAATACGACCGAGGCCCTGTTCGGCAATCCGCAGCATCCCTATACGAAACGTTTGCTCGATAGCGAGCCGCGTCGATGCGTCGATCCGGTACCGGCCCAATCGAAGCGGGTACTTGAAATCCAGGGGCTCGCCGTCGACTATCGTACGAGCGCGAAGGGGCTGAAGTCATTGTTCGGCAGCGCGAAGTTCCGCGCACTCCAGGACGTCGATTTGACGTTGCTGCGGGGTGAGACGCTTGGGATCGTCGGTGAATCGGGTTCCGGCAAATCCACGCTCGCTGCGACGGTGCTCGGTCTCCAGCGCGCGGCATCCGGTGAAATACGCATCGGCGGCCGGCCGCTCGCAAGCTATCGCTCGTCGAGCGCCGAATGGTGTGCACTGTGCGCCCGGATGCAGGTGGTGTTTCAAGATCCGTTCGGCTCTTTGTCGCCACGCATGACGATCGAACAGATTGTTGGCGAAGGTCTGCGCGTGCATAAGCCGAATCTTGGTGCGCAAGAGAGAAAGGACCGCGTGGTGGGATTGCTGGAGGAAGTGGGGCTGCCAGCCGACGCGTTGCTCCGCTATCCGCATGAGTTCTCGGGTGGCCAGCGGCAGCGGATTGCGGTCGCACGCGCCTTGGCGGTCGAGCCGGAACTCCTCGTGCTCGACGAACCGACGAGCGCGCTCGATGTTTCCGTCCAGCAGCAAGTCCTGGCGCTGCTGACGCGCCTGCAAAAGAAGTACGGGCTCAGCTATCTGTTCATTACGCACGACCTGGCTGTCATGCGGGCGATGGCGCATCGCGTCGTCGTGATGAAGTCGGGCCGCATCGTGGAGTCCGGCGATACGCTCGACGTGTTGCGTGCGCCAACCCACCCTTATACGCAATCGCTGCTCGCGGCATCCATGCAGATGCCCGAAGCGGACGCCAGCGAGGCTATCGCATGATCGACGAACAGTGGACACGGTCGGCCGCCGCCTTAAAAGGCGACGCCGAGTTCTGGTCGCTCCGGATCGTGGACGATCGCACGGATGAGCACGCCGTCCGTAACGACGTCGCACAGCCGTATGCAACGATCCGCGACCGCGGCGCGCTGTTGACGGCTTGGTGCGGCGCCGGTGCGGGCTATGCGGCGACGGCCGACTTATCGAAGACAGGGCTGCAAGCAGCGTTGGATGTCGCAAGCGCGCGGGCGCGCGCATCGGCGGCCGTGACGCTGATCGACCATCGCAGCGCGCCACGGCCTACCGTGAGCGGCAGCTACGTTTCGCCCAATGCGGAAGCTGCGTTGCCGGCGCGCAGCGAGTGGATCGAGCGTCTGGCGCACGAGTGCGCGGCCGCGGCGATCGACGCGCGGATCGTCGAACGCACGGCCGGTATGCGAGTGGCGCATAGCGATCAACTTTACGTAACGAGCGACGGCGTTCGCATCGAACAGCGGTTTCGATACCTGATGCCGCAAATGACGGTCGTGGCGCACGCGAACGGGGATACGCAGGTGCGCACGCTCGGCGGCTTCCAATCGCTGCTCGCGCAAGGCGCGATGGAGATTTTGGCGCGCTATCGCTTCGAGGGTTCCGGCGCGGCTCTGGCGGACGAAGCCCTGCAATTGCTCGCCGCGCCGAATTGCCCCTCGGGCGTGCGCGATTTGTTGTTAATGCCCGACCAGATGATGTTGCAGATTCATGAATCGATCGGTCATCCGCTGGAACTCGATCGGATCCTGGGCGACGAACGCAACTTCGCCGGCTCGAGCTTCGTGACGCCCGATATGTTCGGCCACTACCGCTACGGATCGGATCTGCTGAACGTAACGTTCGATCCGTCGCTGCCGGAGCAGGCCGCTTCCTATGCGTTCGACGACGAAGGGGCGCAGGCCCGCAAGCAGTATTTGATTCGAAACGGCATGCTGGAGCGTCCGCTGGGCGGTACGTTGTCGCAACAGCGTGCGCGGCTGGCGGGCGTGGCGAATTCGCGTGCGTTGAACTGGAATCGCGCGCCGATCGATCGCATGGCTAACCTGAACATCGAACCGGGCGAGAGCCGTTTGGAGGACATGATCGCGGGCATCGAGCACGGGATCCTCATGCGGACGAACACGTCCTGGTCAATCGACGACCGCCGCAACAAGTTTCAATTCGGCTGCGAGTTCGGCCAACTGATCGAGAACGGGCGGCTCACGACGGTGGTCAAGCAGCCGAACTATCGCGGCGTTTCGGCCAGCTTCTGGCGCAGTCTGAAAGCCGTCGGCAACGATGCGACGCGCGAAGTGTACGGCACGCCGCTGTGCGGCAAAGGCGAACCCGCGCAGGTCATCCACGTCGGGCATGCGTCGCCGGCTTGCGTATTTGCAGACGTCGACGTGTTCGGAGGCGCGTAATGGCGACATTCGATTGGCAGCGCCACTTCGGTGCACTCGCGCAAGAGGTGGAGCGGCTGCGTGAAGGCAGCGAAGTCACGCTGCTTTCGCTTTCCGCGGAAAACTCGGAATTCATTCGCTTCAATCAGGCCAAGGTTCGGCAAATCGGCACGGTGTCGCAGGGGAAGCTGACGCTGCGCCTGATCGACGGCGCACGCCAGGCCTATTCGACAATGACGGTGGGCGGCCAACTGGAAGCCGACCTGCAAGAGGCGTCGCAGGCGCTCGAGGTGCTGCGCGCGAGTTTGCGCGATGCGCCTGAAGATCCTCACCTGTTGTTCGGGCAGTCGCATTGGACGCAATCGACAGAGCGCGCCGGCCGCCTGCCGGAGCCGCAACGGCTCGTGCGGACGGTGGCTGAATGCGCCCATGGGCTCGATTTCGTCGGGTTTTATGCGGGCGGCACGATCGCGCGCGGCTTTGCATCGTCGATCGGCAGCCGGGGATGGTACGAAGTCGATAACTTCAATTTCAGCTGGTCGCTCTACGATCGCAGCGGGCGTGCGATCAAGAGCGAATACGCCGGCGATGCCTGGGACGAAGCCGTTTTCACGCATAAGCTCGAACAAGCCGCTTCGCGGCTGCCGATTCTGGGCAGCGCGCCGCGCGTGCTCGCGCCGGGCCGTTACCGGACGTATTTCACGCCGTCGGCGTTGGGCGCGCTGATCGAGAGCGTCGCATATGAAGGGTTTTCGGCGCGTCAGCACGCGACATCGCGCAGCGTGCTCTACAAGCTGCATCAAGGCGAGGCAACGTTCGATCCCCGTGTGACGATGACCGAGGACCTCGGCCTCGGGATCACACCGGGCTTCAACGCCGACGGCTATGTGCGCGAGAGCGTGCCGCTCGTGGCCAGCGGCCGTAGCGCCGATCGCCTCACGGATGCGCGCAGTGCGCGTGAGTACGGGCTCAAGCCAAACGGCGCGCTGGCCGAGGAACCTACCTCGTCGCTGATGATGGAAGGCGGCGACTTGCACGCGGACGACATCCTGTCCGCGCTCGATACCGGTCTTTACGTCGGCAACCTTTGGTACGTCAATTTCTCGGATCGCATGCATTGCCGGATGACAGGTATGACGCGCTTCGCCACGTTCTGGGTGGAGCACGGTCGCATCGTGGCGCCTGTGGAGGCGATGCGTTTCGACGATAGCTTGTACCGTCTGCTCGGCGATCAACTCGAACGGCTCGATGCCGAGCCGGAACTCATGCTCAACGATTCGACCTGGGGCGAGCGGGCCACGGGCGGAATGAAAGTGCCGGGGGTACTCGCGAAGTCGTTCGAACTGACGCTTTGAACTAACGGTTCTCATGCGCGACAACAATAAACCGAGACAGCTGAGGGTGGCACGTGCCGTCATTTTTTATCGATCGTCCCGTTTTCGCCTGGATCGTTGCGCTCGCGATCATTGTCACCGGCGTGTTGGCGTTGCCGATGCTGCCCGTGGCGCAGTATCCGCGGCTTGCCCCGCCGCGCGTCGTGATCGCCGCGTTTTATCCCGGCGCATCGGCGGAGGAGGTGGACAGCAATGTCGCCAGCCTGATCGAGCAGAGCCTTGACGGTGCCGATGGTCTTCAGTACTACGAAACGACGAGCGACGCGCTTGGCAATCTTGAAATCGACGTGACGTTCGATCCCGGGACGAACCCGGACATGGCGATGGTCGATGTGCAGAATCGATTGAAGCAGGTCGAATCGCGTTTGCCTCAGCAAGTCGTGCAGCAGGGCATCAGCGTATTCAAGGCGGCGAATACGTTTCTGATGCTTGTGACGCTCGTATCGACGGACGGCAGACGGGATTCGACCGCACTCAGCGATTACCTGAACCGCTTCTTGCTGCGCGAGCTCAAACGCACGCCGGGCGTCGGCTCGGCGCAATTGTGGGACGCCGATCGCGCGATGCGGGTCTGGCTCGACCCGATGAAACTGCGCGAATACGGCCTCTCGGCGGCCGATGTCAATGCGGCGATCCAGTCGCAGAACGCAACGGTGACGGCCGGCGCGATCGGCGATGCCCCGGCGGTGCAGGGGCAGGCGATTACAGCATCGGTCAGTGTACATGGTCAACTGCGTACACCGGAAGAATTCGCGGCAATCGTGCTCAAAGCGCAGCCCGACGGCTCCGTCGTGCGGCTGGGCGACGTCGCGCGTGTCGAGCTGGGGGCCGACGGCTACACGTTCTGGTCGCGGTTGAACGGCAAAACGGCGGCCACGGTCGGGATTCAGCTCGGGCCGCTTGGCAATGCGCTCGCAACGTCGAATGCGATTCACAAACGGATCGCCGAATTGTCGAAGACGCTGCCGCCCGGCATCGCCGTGGAAATCCCGTTCGACGGTGCGCACTTCGTCAAGATCGCGATCAGCGAAGTCGTGTTGACGCTGCTCGAAGCTATCGTGCTGGTCTTCTGCGTCATGTGGCTGTTCTTGCGCGATCTGCGCTATACGCTCGTGCCCACGGTCGTCATTCCGGTAGCGCTGATGGGCGCGTTCGCGGCGATGTACGTGTTCGGCCTGTCGATCAACGTGTTCACGCTGTTCGGGCTCGTGCTTGCGATCGGCATTCTCGTCGATGATGCGATCGTCGTCGTCGAGAACATCGAACGGATCATGCGCGACGAAAGGCTCGGGCCGCGTGACGCGACACGCAAGGCGATGGCGCAGATCGGCGGCGCGATTGTCGGCGTCACGGCCGTGCTGACGTCTGTGTTCGTGCCGATGGCGTTTTTCTCGGGCGGGGTGGGCGGCATCTATCGGCAGTTCTCGATCGCGATGATCGCGGCGATTCTCGTGTCGGCGTTCATGGCGCTTTCGTTGGCGCCCGCGCTTTGCGCGAACTTGCTCAAAGCGCCCGGCGACAAAGCGCACACGGGGAAGGGATTCGCCGGGAAGTTTCTGGCTGGGTTCGAGCGTGCATCGGATGGCTATCGCGGCATGATCGCGCGATTCATGCGATCGCCGAAGCGGTTGTTCGCCATTCACCTTGCGTTGATTGGCGCGGGGGCGGTCATGTACGCCTCGCTGCCCGGGGGCTTTTTGCCGACGGAGGATCAGGGGCAGCTTCAGGTCATGGTGCAATTGCCGCCGGGTGCTTCGCAGCAACGGACCTACGGCGTGATCCGGCAAGTGGAGAATATCCTTCATCAACAAAGCGCGATTGCGAATGTGACGACCGTGATCGGATGGAGCTTTTCCGGTAGCGGGCCGAATGTTGGAATGGCGTTCATCGACCTGAAGGATTGGTCGAAGCGGAAGCTTGGCGCGCTGGCTTTGCGCGATTCGCTCAATGAGTCGTTTCAAGAGATTCGCGACGGTGACGTCATCGCGCAATTGCCGCCCTCGGTGCCCGGCTTGGGACACGCCGAAGGGTTCACGTTCCACCTTGAAAATCGTGGTGGGATGAGCCGGGCGGATTTCGACGCGGCGCGTGAACGTCTGCTCGAACTGGCGAAGAAGAGCCCGGTGTTGTCCGATGTGCATTCGGAGACGTTGCCCGATGCCCCGCGTGTCGTTCTCGATATCGATCGTGCAAAGGCGTATGCGATGAACGTCTCGTTCGATGCGATCCAGGCCACGCTCGCGAGCACGTTTGGGACCACGTATGTCGATGATTACCCGGCAGGCGGACGGATGCTGCGCGTGCTGGTTGCGGCGGATTCGCCTGCGCGGATGACGGATGCGGATTTGTTGAATTTGTCGGTGCCCAACACACTGGGCAAGATGGTGCCGTTTTCGGCGTTCGCATCGCTCAACTGGTCGCGCGGCCCGATCATGCTTGCCCGCTACAACGGTTACCCGTCGCTCGATGTGACGGGGCGTGCCGCGGACGGCTACAGCTCCGGTGCGGCCATGGCCGAAATGGAACGGCTGGCGGCGCGGTTGCCGCAGGGCACCGCTTCTGACTGGGCCGATGCGGCGCTTGCCGAAACGCAGGCCGCGCGCCAAACGCCACTGTTGATCGGGCTCTCGCTGCTGGCGGTTTTTATGGCGCTTGCAGCGCTTTACGAAAGCTGGGCGATTCCGCTGTCGGTACTGATCGTCGTGCCGCTCGGCATGATCGGCGCCGTTGCGGCGATGCACTTGCGCGGCTTGCCGAACGACATCTACTTCAAGATCGGGCTCGTGACGGTCATCGGTCTTGCGGGCAAGAATGCGATTTTGATCGTGCAGTTCGCGCGGGATGCGCAGGCGCGCGGCGCGGCACTTGTGGATGCGATCGTGCGGGCCTGCGCGATGCGCTTCAGGCCGATCGTGATGACCTCCGCGGCGTTTTTGCTGGGCGTGGTGCCACTCGTGTTTTCGAGTGGCGGCGGAGCCGAGAGCCGTCATTCGATTGGGACGGGCGTGTTCGGCGGCGTGATTGCGGCGACGGTGCTGGGGCTGGTTTTCGCACCGATTGCGTTTTATATCGTGATGCGCGCCACGGGCAACGATAGGCGGCCCGGCGCAACGCCGCCGGATCGGGTGGGCGATGCGGCGGGAGAACGCGTGCCCGATCCGGAAACGGAGCCCTCGTGAAAGACCGCATGGGACGACACCGGAAAACCTATGAGCGCGGCGCGTGGCTGGAGCAAGAGCGGCCGAGTTCAACGGTGCTCGGGCCGAAGATTCGTTCGCTGCGGCAGCATCTGTCGCTGACGCTCGAGGAAGTGGCCACGAGCGCCGGTATTTCCACGCCGTTTTTATCGCAGGTCGAACGCGGTCTCGCGCGGCCATCGGTGACGACGTTGATGGCGATCGCACGCGTGCTCGGCGTCAAGATTCAATACCTGCTCGATGCGCCGCGTGAGGAGCGATACGTGGCGCGTGGGGACCGGTTGACGTTCTTTGGGTTCGCCGGTGCGGATAATCGCTTTGCGCGATTGACGCAAGTGACCGAGAGCGGGCAGATGGAGGCGCTGCTTGTGCGCATTCCTGCGGGGCAGCAACTCGATGAAATTACGGCGCGTGCGGGGGAGCAGTTCTGGTATGTGCTGTCGGGGACGGTGACGCTGACGTTGGAAGGGAAGACGTATGTGTTTAGTGAAGGCGATTCGGCGCACTACGATTCGACCGATGCACACCATTGGCATAACACCGGCGAGCGCGATGCGCTGTTGATGTGGGTGGGGACGCCGAGTTTGTTGTAGGGTGTCCCGCCACGAACAGCTTTCAAGGGCCATTGGAATGCAGGTCTCCGGAACCGGTGGACTGTGGGTCTTCTCACGTGTTGTAAGGCTCTTTTCCGCTGGAGCGCGCCCCCGCGCTCCAGCAACGCCTTACTTCGACCGCACCCGCGCAATAGCGCTCAACAGCGCATCGAGCATCACGGGCTTCGTCAAATGCGCATCGAAGCCCGCTTGCGTGGCCTCTTCAACGTCCGACGGCCGGCCGAAGCCACTGAGCGCAATCGCCTTCACCGCTTGCATATCGGGCCTCTGACGCACGGCTTCGATAAACGCCAACCCGCTCATGCCAGGCATGCCCAAGTCCGACAAAATCAACGACGGCGGCTGTTTGTTCAATGTGTCGAGCGCCTCTTCCCCGCTCGTCGCGACCGTCACCGAAGCGCCTTCCATTTCAAGCAGAAGCCGGAACGTTTCGACGGTATCCTCGTCATCATCGACCAGCAGGACATGCTCGCCTTTCAAGAACGTAGTGGGAGCAAGCCCTTTCCCGTCACGGGCGACCGGCTCGACCACCCGCGGCAGTTTGACGGTGAAGGTCGCGCCATGTCCGATTCCATCCGAGTGCGCATGCACTTCGCCGCCATGCACGGCAACCAGATCCTTCACGAGCGACAGCCCGATGCCCAGCCCGCCGCGCACCGCTGAAGCGCTGCTGCGGCTCTGCTCGAACATCTCGAAGATGTTCGGCAGCGCGGCGCGATCGATGCCGACGCCGTTATCCGTGATGGTCAGGACTGCATACTGATCGTCGAGCGCGAGCTGTACGATGATCTTGCCGTCGCCATCGGTGAATTTCAGGGCGTTGCTGATGAGATTCCACACGATCTGCTCGATGCGCGTCAGATCGGCATGAATCGCCACCGGGCCATCCGGCACCGAGAGCCGGAAATCGATGTCCTTGCGCTCGGCTTCATCCTGCATCGTATGGCTGATACGCTGCACGACTTCCTTCAGATCGATTGGCCTGCGCGTGATCGACAGCTTGCCGGTACGCAGGCGCGACATATCGAGCAAATCGTCGATGATCTGCGCCTGGCCCAGGACGGTACGGCGAATGGTGTCGGCGGCGCGCGAAATCGTGGCGTTCGTGCGCGCTTCGGCAGACCGGCCAATGAGTTCGGTGCTGGCGGTGATCAGGTTCAGCGGATGTTTCAACTCGTGCGACACGACGGCCAGGAACTCGTCGCGCCGCCGTTCGACTTCACCGACACCCGCCTGGCCCACATTGCGCAGCCGCTCCTCGGCGGTGCGACGCGACGTAATGTCGATGAATGAAAGCACCGCGCCATCGATGCGGTTTTCCGTCGTGCGATACGGCAGGATGCGAGCAAGGTACCAGCGCCCATCGGTGCTCTTCAGCTCGCGCTCGATCAAACGAAGCGAGCCGAACGCTTCGGCGGCGTCGTCGGCCAATTTGTCGTATTCGAGCCGGTGCGTGATATCGAGCAGCGAGCGGCCGATATCGGTCGCGGTAATGCTGAAGACGTCGGCCGCACGCGGTGTGTAGCGTTTGATCGCCAGATTGCGATCGACGAAGATCGTGCCGATGTCGTTCGCCATGACGAGGTTCTGTAAGTCGTCGTTGATCTTGCCGGTCTCTTCCACCTTCGCCTTCAACTCGGCTTTGACCGTCGTCAGTTCCTCATTGATCGCCTGCAATTCTTCCTTGCTTATTTCCAGCTCTTCGGTGGCCGAGCGCAATTCTTCGTTGATCGCCTGCAGTTCCTCGTTCGACGCTTTGAGCTCTTCCGTCGATGTTTCCGAATGTTCGATCGTGGCCTGCAGCTGTTCCCGCGTGCGCTGCAACTCGCGTTCGAGCTGCGCGATGATCGGGTCGCGCTGGTTTTCCGGAACGGCCTCGTCCACTTCACCGACGCTGTCTTCCACCTCGTCAAACAAGATCAGAACGAAATCGGCGTTGGCGTCCGGATCGTGCACCGGGCGGGCTGTCATCTTGACGAAGTACGAGCGGCCGTCGCGATCGAGGCGCACGCGCCGAGACTCTACGCTGACGTCGGCCTGAAGCGCTTGATAGATCGCCGAGCGCAATTCGAGGCGCAACTCGCGCCGCACGACAGTCAGGATGTTGTGGGACGGTTCTCCTCCCACGTATTGCAGGAAGCGCCCGGCACGGTCCGACAAATGCACGATCTCGGAATCACGGTTCACGAGCACGCTAGGCGGCGCGTGCTGCTCGACGACACGCTGATGCAATTCGCCGAACGAGAATTTGCGCTTGCCCGTCGGTTGCAGATGCATGAACGTCGGGCGTGCGTTGAGCGCACCGGGCGCCGTGACCGGCACGGGCGTATCGGTGCGCACCGCGATGCTGGCGCGGTAGACGCGCGCCTTTTTGTCGACGACGGTGAACAAGCCGCCCGCGCTATCGGCCGTCTCCGAACTGCCGAGAAACAGATAAGAATTCGGACGCAGCGCGAAATGGAACGTGCGCAACGTATCGATCTGCGCTTCCCGATCGAGGTAAATCAATAGATTGCGGCAGCAAACGAGATCGAGACGCGAGAAGGGCGGATCGCTCAAGACGTTGTGCAGGGCGAACAGCACGCGTTCGCGCAACGCTTTCTTGATACGGTAGTGATCGCCGTCTTTCGTAAAAAATTGCCGCAAATGATTGGGGTCGACATCCGCCGCAATCGATGCCGGATAAAGCCCTTCGCGCGCGGTGGCGATCGCCCGCGCGCTGATATCGGTGGCGAACACTTGAAACGGCACTTGATCGCGCGTGCGCGACGACGCCTCTTGCAGCATCATCGCCACCGTATACGCTTCCTCGCCGGTGGCGCAGCCCACGACCCAGACGCGGACCGGTTCCTCGGGCCGGCGATTGTCGAAAATCGCGGGCATCACCTGATCTCTGAGTACGTCGTAGGCGTCTTTATCGCGGAAGAAGTTCGTGACGCTGATCAGCATGTCCTGCAGCAGCGTCGCGGTTTCTTCGGGGTGCGTTTGCAGAAAGTCGCGATATTGCTGGAGCTCGGAGAGCCCATTCACCTGCAAGCGGCGCTCGATCCGGCGCAGCACCGTGGCGCGCTTGTAATGGCGGAAGTCGTGCCCGGCGTGATTGCGCAAGATCATCATGACTTCGCGCAACGTTCGCTCGATGTTCCCCCTCCCCGCGCTGGGCTCGACGGCCTCGCGTTCGTCCTCGTCTGCGCCTGCTGGTACCCGTGCAAGACGGATCTTCTTCGCATTGGCCCACAGCTCGAGCATCCGTTGCGGCATCTCGGTTGCATCGAGCCGGAAGTCGATCGCGTTCGTGATGCTCGGCGGCCAGGACGGGCTTTCGGCCCGCGACGAAGGTTTGTTTTGCGCGAACGTGACACCGCCGAATTCCTTCAGGCGGGTAAAGCCAAGCGTGCAATCGGTATTCACGCCGGCGAGCACGACACCGATCGCCCGCTCGCCATAAGCCGTGGCCAGCGAATCGAAGAAAACGTCGATCGGGTAGCGCCGCTCTTGCTCACCGCGCGACGGGACGGTTCGCAACTCGTATTCGACGATGGTACAGACCAACGGCGGTTCGATGACGTAGATATGGTCCGGTTCGATGCGCATCGTTTGGCGCACCGGAACCACGGGCAGTGAAGTGGCGGGCCGCAGCGCGGTATCCAACGAATGCTCAGGCTCGATCGGCGCCCGGAGTACGACGATGAACGCGGCACCCGGCTGGGCGGGCATCGCGTGAAAGAACTGCTTGAGCGCGTCGATGTCTTCCGCTGATGCGTCGATCCCTACCACCGGGAACGCGAATCGGTTCGGCAGCGAGCGTCCTGGGCTTTGATCGGACATAATGATCTGTCTGATGAGGCGCAGCACGCGCGCGGCGCCGGCTCGATCGCGACAGACGGAGAGAAGGCTGCGCGATGACGCTAGACGACGCTCCGGCACGGCCGAAGCCGCGCGTGGCCTATTGGTTTGTCGGTGAATTCATTCAAGCACATATGATACGCGGCCTCGTACGGGTTACGTGCGGTTTCACTCGTCACGCTCATTCGCTGCCACCCTCATTCCAATGTCGGCGCTGCGCCGCTGCCCGTCCGCGCATGCGCCGCGCGCAGCAATACGTTCAGCGAGCGGCCAAGCGGCATGCCGCCCAGCACGCCCCAGATAGCAAATGAAAGGAATTCGAAAGAATATGTCTCGCTCCCGGGGAGATGGGCGGCCAGCGCATAGTGCTGGGCGAAATCAACGCAGAACGATAGCAGCAGGGTGACGAGCAAGGCCGGATCGCCAGGAAGCCTGACCATCAGTCCGTCCTGCGTGGCATCGAACCGCAATCGCCAGCGGCTCGCGTGCAGCCACCCCAGTGCCGCGCCGAGCGCCAGTGCGATGAGTGCCGCTCCCTGCGCCGCCAGGTTCGCGTCGGGAAATAGGCGATGAAGACTCGCCGTGCCGAGGCCGAGGAAAACGAACGGAAAGACGAGCGTGCGCTCCGGCCGTACCGTGCGTGGGAAGCAGCGCCGCGCGCCGAGATAGATCAACACGCACAAGAGCACGTAGACATAGGCCGGAATGTGAAACATGGAAATCGCTCCTTCTTTAACGTATGTGTTCCGCGCATTTTCGCCAGAGGTAATGGTCAGTGCAGTGTATTGATGCGCCGATACGCGACGTGCGACATGCGATGAATCGCATTCGGCGGCGACGGGCCGCATTGTGCCGCGACGAATGGAACGCCCTGTTCCGGTACACAATCAACGCTTCACTGAATCTCGTAGTGAAAGTCTGGGGTGACGGCGGGCGACAGTCGCTGACATGAAAGAAAGCGATGTTTGGCTTTAATCATGATGACGAATGCGACTATCGTCGGCAGTTTGCGGGCGTTATACTCGGTGCCGCATTTGATTGCCCGACAGATAGCCAGTTTCATCGTTCCTCCGCAGCTGAATCGGGGGGAATACGTTGAACAGCCCATTCGGAATATGGAAAAGAACGAGCGTGGCCAATTGCGCCGGTGGATGCGCGCCCGCGGCCTGTCTGCACCGCGCGCCAGCATCTCGACGGCCATTCTTTCGCTTGTTGCCGTGCTGGCGTGCGGCGGCTGTGCCGTAGGCCCTGATTTCAAAGCGCCGGAAGCGCCTGCGGCCAAAGGCGTGACGAGCGAGCCGTTGCCCGTGCAGACACAAGCCACGCCCGTCGCCGGCGGCGAAGCCCAACGTTTCGACCCCGCCGCAGCGCTGCCATCGCAGTGGTGGAAAGCCTATCGATCCGATCGGCTCGACCGCCTCGTCGCACAGGCGTTCGCCAATAGTCCGACGATCGCCTCGGCTCAAGCGTCGCTGCGGGTGGCGCAGGAGCAAGTCAATGCGCAGCGCGGCGGCTTGTTTCCGACTATCGGCGGCACGGCCAGCGCCGCGCGGGAAAAGCTGAACGGTGCGGCTCAAGGGTTTCCGCAGGCCGGCAGCTTTCTTTTTACGCTTTACAACGCGTCGGTGAGTTTGTCATACGACTTCGACGTTTTTGGCGGCGTGCGGCGCGGTATCGAGGCGCAAGAAGCCGGGCGCGATGCGCAGCGCGAGGAATTGCAGGCCACCTACCAAACCCTTGCCGCGAATGTCGTGACGACGGCCGTGCTCGAAGCGTCGCTGCGCGCGCAGATTGATGCGACGCATGA
>NZ_JBQCDN010000074.1:0-3757 GCF_051961175.1 Trinickia sp.
AAAAAATAAAAGCTTCGGGTTCTGAGCGGCTGCCGTTCGAGCGCCGCCACGCGAGCGCGAAGCTGCAATGAATTCGACCGGAGGGCGCGGCCCGCGAGGCGGCGGCTTATCGTTTGCGCCGTGGGCCTGGGCAGGGCCTGTCCGGGTTTGGTTCGAACGCGTAATGATACCTTATAATTTCGACCTATTTGTAGTAAACGGGCGGTCCTTTTTGCCGTTCCCTGCCCCCTCAACAAGGGTACGATCCGACGCCCTAACCCCCTGGCGCAGCAGCATTTTTTGCGATGTTGCGCTTAAGTCCTTGCTTCCGGTGAAACGCATGGCTTTGACCTTGACCGATGTGAAACGCATCGCCCATCTCGCACGGCTCGAATTGGCCGATGCCGAAGGCGAACATACGCTCGTCCAGCTCAACGAGTTCTTCGGGCTCGTCGAGCGGATGCAGGCTGTCGATACGTCCGGGATCGCGCCGCTCGCGCATCCGATCGAGCAGATCGAGGACGTCGCGCTGCGCTTGCGCGAGGACGCCGTCACCGAAACTGTCGAGCGCGACGCCAACCAGCGCTGCGCCCCCGCCGTGCAAGAGGGGCTGTATCTGGTCCCGAAGGTGATCGAGTAACCGTCCCAGGCTCTACGGAAAGATAACGACATGTACGAGAAAAGTTTGAGCGAGCTTGCGAGCGCGCTCGCAAGCCGTGCGACGTCCGCCGTCGAACTGGCGCAGCTGTATCTGAAACGGATCGACGATGCGCGAGCGTTGAACGCCTTCATCGAAGTCGATCCCGATCGTACGCTTGCACAAGCGCGCGAAGCCGATGCACGGCTCGCACGCGGCGAGGGCGGCCCGCTGACGGGCGTGCCCGTTGCGCACAAGGATGTCTTCGTTACGCGCGGCTGGCATTCGACGGCGGGCTCTAAAATGCTCGCGGGCTACGAAAGTCCGTTCGATGCCACCGTCGTCGAACGTCTTGCGCGCGCTGGCATGGTGACGCTCGGCAAGACGAACATGGACGAATTCGCGATGGGGTCGTCCAACGAGAATTCGGCGTTCGGCGCCGTGCGCAATCCGTGGGATACGCGCGCCGTGCCGGGCGGATCGTCGGGCGGCTCGGCGGCCGCTGTAGCGGCGCGCCTCGCGCCGGCCGCGACGGCCACGGATACGGGCGGCTCAATTCGCCAGCCTGCGTCGTTCTCCGGCGTGACGGGCATCAAGCCCACCTACGGGCGGGTGTCGCGCTACGGAATGATCGCGTTCGCATCCTCGCTCGATCAGGGCGGCCCGATGGCGCAAAGCGCCGCGGATTGCGCGCTGCTGCTCGGCGCGATGGCCGGCTTCGACGAGCGTGATTCCACGAGCCTGCAGCGCGCCGACGAAGACTACACGCGCCTGATCGGACAAGCGTTCGGGGCCGGCGCGCCTGCGGGCCAGCCGCTGGCCGGCCTGCGCATCGGCCTGCCGAAGGAATATTTCGGCGATGGCCTCGCGGCCGACGTGCGCGGGGCCGTCGATGCGGCGCTGAAGCAGTACGAGGCGCTCGGCGCGACGCTCGTGCCGGTCTCCTTGCCGAAGACGGAGCTTTCGATTCCGGTCTACTACGTGATCGCGCCGGCCGAAGCCTCGTCGAACCTGTCGCGTTTCGACGGCGTGCGCTTCGGCCACCGCGCGAGCGAGTACCGCGATCTGCTCGACATGTATAAGAAATCGCGCGCCGAGGGGTTCGGCCCTGAAGTCAAGCGCCGGATTCTGGTGGGCACGTACGTGCTGTCGCACGGCTACTACGACGCTTACTACCTGCAGGCACAGAAGATCCGCCGCATCATCGCGCAAGACTTTCAGGAAGCCTTCAAGTCGTGCGATGTCATCATGGGTCCTGTTGCGCCTTCGGTCGCGTGGGATATCGGCGCCAAGGGCGACGATCCCGTCCAGATGTATCTGGCTGACATCTACACCCTGTCAGTCAGCCTGGCCGGCCTGCCCGGCATGAGCGTGCCGTGCGGCTTCGGCACGGGCGCGAACGCGGGCCGCCCTGTCGGCCTGCAGATTATCGGCAACTATTTCGACGAAGCCCGTATGCTGCAGATCGCCGATGCGTTCCAGCGCGTAACGGATTGGCACACGCAAACGCCGCAGGCTGCGTCGCGGGAGGCATGAACATGGAATGGGAAGTCGTCATCGGTCTCGAGACGCACGCGCAACTGTCGACCGTCTCGAAAATTTTCTCGGGCGCCTCGACGCGCTTCGGCGCCGACGCCAACACACAAGCCTGCGTGGTCGATCTGGCCTTGCCGGGCGTGCTGCCCGTGATGAATCGCGGCGCCGTCGAACGGGCGATTCGCTTCGGCCTGGCCATCGGCGCGACGGTCGCGCCGCGCAGCATCTTCGCGCGCAAGAATTATTTCTATCCCGATCTGCCCAAGGGCTATCAGATCAGCCAGTACGAGATTCCGGTCGTACAAGGCGGCACGATCACGATTCAAGTACCGGCTAATGAGAAGGCGGGTACCGCAGCCTACGAGAAGACGATCAATCTGACGCGCGCGCATCTCGAAGAAGATGCGGGCAAGTCGCTGCACGAAGATTTTGCGGGCATGACGGGCATCGACCTGAATCGCGCGGGCACACCGCTGCTCGAAATCGTCACCGAACCCGAGATGCGCAGTGCGGCCGAGGCCGTGGCCTATGCGAAATCGCTGCATGCACTCGTCGTCTGGCTGGGAATTTGCGACGGCAACATGCAGGAAGGCTCGTTCCGCTGCGACGCGAACGTGTCCGTGCGGCCTGTCGGCCAGAAGGAATTCGGCACGCGGGCCGAAATCAAGAACCTGAATTCGTTCCGTTTCCTCGAAGAGGCGATCCACTATGAAGTGCGCCGTCAGATCGAGCTGATCGAAGACGGCGGCACGGTGGTGCAGGAAACGCGTTTGTACGATCCGGATCGTCGCGAAACGCGTTCGATGCGCAGCAAGGAAGACGCGCACGATTATCGCTACTTCCCCGATCCCGATCTGATGCCGCTCGTGATCGACGCGGCATGGATCGATCGGGTGAAGGGCGAGATGCCCGAGCTGCCGGCATCGATGCAGCAGCGCTTCGTCGCGCAATACGGTGTGACGCCGTACGACGCGGCGGTCCTGACCGCGAGCAAGGCGATGGCCGGTTACTTCGAGGCGGTGGTCGCGAAGGCGGGCGCGGCGCAGGCGAAGGCGGCCGCGAACTGGCTGATGGGCGAAGTGTCGTCGCAACTGAACCGCGATGGCCTCGACATCGACGCCTGCCCCGTTTCTGCCGCGCAGCTTGCACTGGTTTTGCAGCGCATTGCGGACGGCACGATTTCGAACAAGATCGCCAAGGAAATCTTCCTGGCGATGTGGGATGAAAAAGCGGCCGACGAAGGCGCGGCCGACCGGATCATCGAAGCGAAGGGCTTGAAGCAGATCTCCGACACGGGAGCGCTCGAGGCCATCATCGATGAGGTGCTTGCAGCGAACCAGAAATCGGTCGAAGAATTCCGGGCCGGGAAGGAAAAGGCATTCAACGCGCTGATCGGCCAAGCCATGAAGGCGACGAAGGGCAAAGCCAATCCGCAGCAGGTCAACGAGCTGCTCAAGAAGAAGCTTTCCTGAGCCTCGCTGACATCGACGATCGGGGTGGCCGGCTTCGGCGCCGTCAAGCGCCGGCCGGCTCGCGCCGAGCACGAGCCGGCACAACGATAAGGGTACGAAGGGCATGGGCAAGCGCGCGCAACTGGATGACTTC
>NZ_JBQCDN010000075.1:0-17349 GCF_051961175.1 Trinickia sp.
AAGCGCGTCATGGCGCGGATGCATCTTTCCGAGATCACGATCGCTTACGGGATGACGGAGACGAGCCCGGTCTCGTTCCAAACTGCGACTGACGATCCACTCGACAAGCGTACGTCCACCGTCGGACGCATTGCGCCACACCTCGAAGCGAAGGTCGTCGACGCGCAGGGCGACACGGTGGCTGTCGGTGAAACGGGCGAGTTATGGACGCGCGGTTATTCGGTCATGCGCGGGTATTGGGACGACGATGCGCGCACGAAAGATGCGATCGTCGACGGATGGATGCGCACCGGCGATCTCGCGACGATCGATGCGGATGGCTATTGCAACATCGTGGGCCGTCTGAAGGACATGCTGATTCGCGGCGGCGAGAACATCTATCCGCGCGAGGTGGAAGAATTCTTATTTAGGCATCCTAAGGTTCAGAGCGTGCAGGTGTTTGGTGTACCCGATCAGAAGTACGGCGAGGAAGTGTGCGCGTGGATCGTGGTGCGCCCCGGCGAGACGCTGACGGAGGAGGAAGTTCGCGCATTTTGCCAAGGGCAGATCGCGCACTACAAGGTCCCGCGTTACATCCGGTTCGTGGACGAGATGCCGATGACGGTGACGGGGAAGGTACAGAAGTTTGTCATGCGCGAGCGGATGGTCGACGAACTCAAAGGTGCGAAGCCCGCAGGCGATTGATTGAGGCTCTGTATCGGATCGGAGTCGACGTTGCAGCGTCGACTCCCATCGACGAGCCTGCATGAGGCTGCAGTAAGCGCTCTGCATGGAGCGGCAGTAGGTGCTGAAGCACCCACTACGGACCGACCGCTCTGCGCGGGCTCCTGGTAAGCGCTCAAGCGCGACTACAACCAGGAGCGACGAGCCGTGCATGAGGCCGTAGTAAGCGCTGAAGCGCTCACTACGGACCGCAAAAAAAAAAGCGGGCTTGATAGCCCGCTAAAAACCACACGCTACGGGGTTAGCGCGAGGAGACCAACGAAGGAGCCGGTAGCCACCACACAACACACTGCAGTGCACCAGCAACGACTCCAACAAAGATGCCCGAAACGATTCGGTAACCAACCGCCCACCGCCTTGCCGTCAATCGTTTGCAAAGCTCAAGCAGAGACACATCCGTGTTGAAACCGTTGAAGGGCATTGTGGGCGAATTGAGAAACCCACGCGGTAACAAAGTGTTTCAGGTTGTAACGCCTGTCAGATAAGGCGCTGCGGGATTTTTTACCCGTAGCTGGCCTGAATTACGTCACTATTGCCGATTTAATGAGAAGAAACGAAATGCAATTTTGAATCGCCTCCCTGCAGTTTATCGAAAAATCGCGCAAACGGGTTTCGTCTACCGAATAGCAGGCTTAAGATGCCCATTCCGCTCGCACGCCGCGCGCGAAATTTGACCGACGTTCGCGCGGGCCGACACTTCTTACCAACGACGTACCGAAACAATGAACGAGCCCGAGACACTCAAACGCATCCTCGATCGCGACCGCATCATTGCCGTCGTCGGCTTGTCCATGCACGCTTACCGGCCGAGCCACTCGGTGGCCGCCTACATGCAGTCGCACGGCTACCGCATCGTGCCGGTCAATCCTGCGTATGCGAACGATACGGCCGGCGTGCTCGGGCAACGCTGCTACGCGTCGCTCGCCGATGCGGCGCATGCACTCGCCGAGGAGGGAGCCGCGATCGAGATGGTCGACGTATTCCGTCGGCCGGAGCAAGCCGCGCATGTCGCCGATGAAGCCATCGCAATCGGCGCGAAATCGTTCTGGCTGCAAGTGGGCGTCGTCAACGAAGAGGCCGCCGCGCGCGCAGCCGCGGCGGGGCTCGATGTGGCCATGAACGTCTGCGTGAAAGTGGAACATGAGCGGCTGTGCGGTGCGACGCATCGCGCCAACGCCCCCGCACCGCGCGTGCCTGAATGAGCGGTCGCCGCCGGTTCGATCTCGCATGAACCGGCGCCGCGCCGTCATTCACGGCCTCATTTGAGCCATTTGTCGGAAATCGACTGAAACTCGCCCGTGGCACGCGCCAGATGCAGCCACTGATCGACGTACTGCTGGAACGTCACATCGCCTTGGGGGAGCATGTAAGCCTTCTCGCCATATTGGAACGGCTTGTCCGGGTGCACGGAACACAACCCCGGATTGAGCTTTTGCTGCAGCAGTGTCTCCGACGCGTCGGTCACCATGACATCGGCCTTGCCTTCGAGGATCTGCTTGAAGATCGTGACGTTGTCGGGATAGACGGTGACCTTTGCATGCGTGAAGTATTGCTTCGCGAAGCGTTCGTTCGTGCCGCCCGGGTTGACGATCACGTGCGTGCCCGGCGCGTCGATTTGCGCGAGCGTTTGATATTTGTCGACGTCGGCGCAGCGTGCGATCGGCGCTTTGCCGTCGATCATGTATGGCTGGGTGAAGAAGACATGCTTCTGGCGCTCGAGCGACGTCGATACCCCGCCGACCGCCACGTCGCATTTCGCCAGGAAATCGTTCATGAGGCTGCCCCACGTCGTCTTGACGTAGTCGACCTTCACACCCAGCGATTTGGCCAACGATTCGGCCATGTCGATGTCGATGCCCTCGAAGGTGCCGTCAGGCTTGCGAAACGAGTAGGGCTTGTAGTCGCCCGTCGTGCATACGCGCAGCGTGCCGCGCGCGAGCACGGTGTCGAGCCGCGACGGCGCCGCGGCCACCGGCACAGCGTCGGTTCCTTGGGCGAACGCAGCGCCTGTGCAGGCGGTGGCCAGTGCCATTGCGCCGATCGACAGGCAGATGAGCCGTTTGTTGTTCATCGAGGTCTTCCTTTTTGCTACGAGAGCGGTGAGGTTGAGCGGACAGCCGGAACGCGCGGCGATCGCAAGATCATAGCCGTGTCAAAATGGCGCACGCCGGCCGCCGGGCAAAGACGGGAATGCGACGCGATCGGCGCACACGGGTCCGGTAAAATGGCGGTCTCTTTCGCCTAGCCCTCGAGCCGGACTCACGTGCCTTCCACTCTGCTCAACGATACGTTTTTGCGCGCGCTGCTGCGCCAGCCGACCGAATACACCCCGATTTGGCTCATGCGCCAGGCGGGACGCTATCTGCCGGAGTACAACGCCACGCGCACGCGCGCCGGCAGCTTTCTCGGCCTGGCCAAGAACCCCGATTTCGCGACGGAAGTGACGCTTCAGCCGCTCGAACGCTTTCCGCTCGACGCCGCGATCCTCTTTTCGGACATCCTCACGGTGCCCGATGCGATGGGCCTGGGATTGTCGTTCGCGCCGGGCGAGGGGCCCCGATTCGCCCACCCGGTGCGAACCGAACAGGATGTCGCCCGCCTGCGGGTACCCGATATCGACGACACGCTCGGCTACGTGACGGACGCCGTCAAGGCGATACGACGCGCGCTGACCGATGCGCAGGGGCGCCAGCGGGTGCCGTTGATCGGCTTTTCGGGCAGCCCGTGGACACTGGCGTGCTACATGGTGGAGGGCGCCGGCTCGGACGATTTCCGCACCGTCAAGTCGATGCTCTATGCCCGTCCCGATCTGATGCATCGGATTCTCGACATCAACGCGCAGGCCGTCGCGGCTTACCTCAATGCGCAGATCACAGCGGGCGCCCAGGCCGTGATGATTTTCGATACCTGGGGCGGGGCGCTGGCCGATGGCATATTTCAGCGATTTTCGCTTCATTACATCGAAGCCGTGGTGCAGCGCCTCGTGCGCGAGCACGATGGCGCGCGCGTGCCCGTCGTCACGTTCACGAAGGGCGGCGGCCTTTGGCTCGAGGATATCGCCGCGTGCGGCGTCGATGCGGTAGGCGTGGATTGGACAGTCAACCTCGGGCGGGCACGGGAGCGCGTCGGCTCGCGCGTCGCGCTGCAAGGCAATCTCGATCCGACAGCGTTGTTCGCGCCGCCCGAAGCCTTGCGCGTCCAAGCGCGGGCGGTGCTCGACAGTTACGGCAATCACCCGGGGCACGTGTTCAATTTGGGGCACGGCATTTCGCAATTCACCCCGCCCGAACATGTCGCCGAGCTTGTCGATGAAGTGCATCGGTACAGCCGTGCGATGCGAGCGGTATCCCGCGCTCAATGAGCCCTATTTTGCTGCGCTGCAACCAGCCGGGCGCTCAGTCCAGGGGGCGAATCGCCCGGCAGGTGGCATCGCCGGGTCGTCTTCTACTTGTCAAGACTTGACTTATGCACATTCTTCTCGTTGCGGCGCAGTAGAGCCCGCGATGGTTGACGCCGCCTCCCAAACCATGTACCTCCAGGGACACGGCCTTGACCGACAAGGGTTTGCGCCCGAGCGACGAAGTGTGCGGTTTCCCACAGAATGTCAGCGCGGCGGCGTTCTTTCGCTTCCGGCCGCGCACTTTTCAACAAAGTTATCCACAGGCGGCTGCGACCAAACCGCAAAGTTCAGCGAGATCCACAGGTTAGCGGCGAATCTCATGTTTCACTTTAACTTCGCGTCGTTTGGTCCGCCTTCCCTCACTGCGCGATGCCGTGCGCAGCGCGGGCGTGCCTCGGGGAGCCGTCCGGCATGAGTGAGACGTTCGTTCGCGTCGCGCTCGACCATCCGCTGCCGACCTTGTTCGATTACCGTTGCGCCGCACCGGCCCCGGCGCCCGGTACGCTCGTCGCTGTGCCGTTCGGCAAGCGCGGTGTAGTGGGGCTCGTCGTGGAAGTGACCGCTCACACCGAGGTGCCTGCGGAACGCGTACGAGACGTGACGGCCGCGTGCGATGGGTGCGCTCCGCTGTCGGCGGAATGGCTCGAGCTCGTTTCGTTCGCCGCCGATTATTACCAGCGTCCTATCGGCGAAGTCGCGCTGCCGGCGTTGCCGCAAGCGCTGCGCGATCCTGCGCGGTGGCCGCGGCTATTCGCCGCCGTGCCGCGCTTTCGTTTGACTGAGCTGGGCCGAGCCGCCTTGCCCGAGGCCCTCCCGGCACGCGGCGCCGCGCTGCGCCGCCTCGCGCAGGCGCTGGCGGATAGTCCACTCGATCTGAGCGAGGCGCGCGCGCTGCATCCGAAGGCTGCCGCAACGCTGGCCTCATGGCAGGCGCAGGGGTGGGTGGACGAGGAAGTGCAAGCCCATGCAGGCGGTGCGTGGCCGGCAGGCGCCGGATCGGCCGAGCCGCAGGTTGGCGCAGACAGCGTCATCGCCCGCCCCGCGCCCACCGACGAGCAACAACAGGCCGTGGACGCGATCGCCGGTGCCCGGGGTTTTTCGCCGGTCCTGCTGCATGGGGTGACGGGAAGCGGCAAGACCGAAGTCTACTTGCGCGCGCTAGAGCGCTTGTTCGAGGCGCAACCCGACGCTCAGGCGCTCGTGCTCGTGCCCGAGATCAACCTGACTCCGCAGTTCGAGGCGGCGTTTCGCGCGCGCTTCGCCGCGCTGGCGGGAGACGATTCGATCGTCACCCTGCACAGCGGGATGGCCGACGGCGAGCGTGTGCGCAGTTGGCTCGCCGCGCATACGGGCCGCGCCCGGATCGTGCTCGGCACGCGGCTGGCCGTTCTGGCCTCGTTGCCGCGGCTGGCGCTGATTGTTGTCGACGAGGAACACGAGCCGGCTTACAAGCAGCAAGAGGGGCTGCGTTATTCCGCGCGCGACCTGGCGGTGTGGCGGGCGAAGCAGCGCGGTATCGCGGTTGTCCTCGGCTCGGCCACGCCGTCGCTCGAAAGCTGGTGGCAGGCGGAGCAGGGCCGCTACCGGCGGCTATCGCTGTCGCGGCGCGCCGTGGCCGATGCCGTGCTGCCGTCGGTCAGGATGATCGACCTCGAGGAGGAGCGCCGGCGCGGGCGTGGCAGCGTCGACGGCATTTCGGGGCCACTCGCTGCCGCGCTGAAGGCGCGGCTCGAGCGCGGCGAGCAAAGCCTCGTCTTCCTCAATCGGCGCGGCTATGCGCCCGTGCTCGCGTGCGATGCCTGCGGGTGGCTGGCCGGCTGTCCGCGCTGCAGCGCGTACGTCGTGCTGCACAAGAGCGAGCATGCGCTGCGTTGCCATCATTGCGGCTGGGAAGCACGGGTGCCGCGAGCCTGTCCCGATTGCGGCAACGTCGATATCGCGCCCCTCGGCCGCGGCACGCAGCGTGTGGAAGAGACGCTTGCCGCCCTCGTGCCGGGCGCCCGCGTGCTGCGCATCGATGCCGACAGCACCCGTCGCAAAGGCGCCGCGCAGACGTTGTTCTCCAACGTGCACGCGGGCGAGGTCGACATCCTCGTCGGCACCCAGATGATCGCCAAAGGACACGATTTTCAGCGCGTTTCGCTGGTCGGTGTGCTCAATGCCGACGCGGCACTGTTTTCCCACGATTTTCGCGCGGGCGAGCGGCTATTCGCGCAGCTGATGCAAGTCAGCGGGCGGGCCGGGCGGGCAGGGTTGCCCGGTGAAGTACTCGTGCAGACGCGCTATCCGCGGCACGCGCTCTATCATGCGCTCGGGCGTCACGATTACATCGGCTTCGCGAACGCGACGCTTGCCGAACGGCGCGACGCGCAGCTGCCGCCCTTCGTCTATCAGGCGCTATTGCGCGCGGAAGGCCGCACGCTCGACGCGGCCTTGGCCTTTCTCAGCGCCGCCGGCGCAGCTGTGGCGCAGATACCCTTTGCCGAGCGCGTCACGCTATACGACGCTGTGCCGATGACGATCGTGAAGGTCGCCAATGTTCACCGCGCGCAGTTGCTCCTCGAGAGCGCATCGCGTGCGTCGTTGCTCGCCACGCTGCGTGCGTGGCTCCCGATCCTGCGGACGTTGAAGGGCGTGCTGCGCTGGAGCGTCGAGGTCGATCCACTCGACATTTGAATGCGGCCAGGCTTGGATGCAAGCGGAAATGGGCAGGACACTGCGCGGGGGCCGCGCACCGCGTGAAGCAGTGCGTAGGCTTGGGAGGCGGTTCAGTAGCGCAGCCGGCTGCGCGCATTGCGCGCTCGCGTCCGTACGCGGTTCGTATAGCTCGGCACCGGCGAGATGAGCGGCCGCGCGCAGGCGGCGAAAGATGAGCGCTTGCGTTGCCCCGCCTGCCGATTACGGGCGGAGGACCGGCTTTCGTTCGAACAAATCATGATGTGCCTCTATAGGGGTGCGATCTAAATTCATGCGATGGCGTCGGGCGCTGAGCGCCACTGCGCCCGGTGCCCGCGCCGCCCGGTTGCGTCGCACGCAGCCGGGAGTCGCTCCCTTTTCGCGGATGCCGAATCCGCCCCTCAGCTGCGCTCGCTCAGTAGCGCATCGCTCGCCGCTTCGGCTTTGAGCCGGGCTTGACGCACGCGGGCGAGCGCCACGGCACGGCTATGTGCCGGCGATGCGCCGCGGACGAACAGGGTGAGACACACAACGGCCATCGTCCAGATACCGCCGATTACGATCCACTTTTCCATTTCGCCTCTCCTTTCCGGGCGGTCGCCGCGCTCGAGCGCTTTCCTGCGTTAACGGCATTCCTTCGCACCGCCGTAGGGCGTGAGGCACCGTTTTCGCGTCAGGGAAAACACCGAGCGCAACCGGCGATGGCCGCGCCATGCCGATTTCGCGGCAACCCTTGCCCGTAAAGGGTTTCAAAAGGGTGCAACCGCGAGGGGATTTTGGTTGCACCTTTTTATTGGGAGGCGTACGATTCCGCCAACTTTTTAGTCATCGGCCGGCCTCAAACGCCGGCGACCGAAGGAATCATGGCCAGCACTACTCTTGGCGTCAAAGTCGACGACCTCCTCCGCACCCGCCTCAAAGAGGCTGCCTCCCGCCTCGAACGCACGCCGCATTGGCTCATCAAGCAGGCGATCTTTGCCTACCTGGAAAAAATCGAGCATGGGCAGTTGCCTCCGGAGCTGTCGGGCGTGGCGAACCTGGGCGATCTCTCGGAAAGCGCGGCTGCCGAGAACGAGGACGACAGTGTGCTGCACCCGTTCCTCGATTTCGCGCAGAACGTGCAGCCGCAATCGGTGCTGCGTGCGGCGATCACGGCCGCCTACCGGCGTCCCGAGCCCGAATGCGTCCCGTTCCTGATCGGCGAGGCGCGTCTGCCCGAGCAATTGTCGTCGGACGTCGGCAAGATGGCGACGAAGCTTGTCGAGACGCTGCGGGCCAAGCGCAAGGGCGGCGGCGTCGAGGGGCTCATCCACGAATTCTCGCTATCGAGCCAGGAAGGCGTGGCCCTGATGTGCCTGGCCGAAGCGCTGCTGCGCATTCCCGATCGTGCGACGCGCGACGCGCTCATTCGCGACAAGATCAGCAAGGGCGATTGGAAGTCGCACATGGGCAATGCGCCGTCGATGTTCGTCAATGCGGCCACCTGGGGCCTCATGATCACGGGCAAGCTCGTCACCACCAACAGCGAAGCGGGTCTGTCGTCGGCGCTCACGCGGTTGATCGGCAAGGGCGGCGAACCGCTGATCCGCAAGGGCGTCGATATGGCGATGCGCTTGATGGGCGAGCAGTTCGTGACGGGCGAAACGATTTCGGAAGCGCTCGCGAACAGCCGCAAGTTCGAAGCGCGGGGCTTCCGCTACTCGTACGACATGCTCGGCGAAGCCGCCACCACCGAAGAAGACGCGCAGCGCTATTACTCGTCGTACGAGCAAGCGATTCATGCGATCGGCAAAGCGGCCGGCGGGCGCGGCATCTATGAAGGCCCCGGCATTTCCATCAAGCTTTCGGCGCTGCATCCGCGCTACTCGCGCGCTCAGCAAGAACGCACGATGAGCGAACTGTTGCCGCGCGTGCGCTCGCTCGCCGTGCTGGCACGCCGCTATGACATCGGTCTGAACATCGACGCCGAGGAAGCCGACCGGCTCGAGCTCTCGCTCGATCTGCTCGAAGCGCTCTGTTTCGATGCGGAACTGGCCGGCTGGAACGGCATCGGCTTCGTCGTACAGGCGTATCAGAAGCGCTGCCCGTTCGTGATCGATTACGTCGTCGATCTGGCTCGCCGCAGCCGCCACCGCATCATGGTGCGCCTGGTGAAGGGCGCTTATTGGGACAGCGAAATCAAACGCGCGCAGCTCGACGGGCTCGAAGGCTATCCCGTGTATACGCGCAAGGTCTACACCGACGTGTCGTATGTCGCTTGCGCGAAGAAGCTGCTCGGTGCGCCCGATGCCGTCTACCCGCAGTTCGCGACACACAACGCCTATACGCTCGCGGCCATCTATCACCTCGCGGGTCAAAACTATTACCCCGGTCAGTACGAGTTCCAGTGCCTGCATGGCATGGGCGAGCCGCTGTACGAAGAAGTCACGGGCCGCGAGAAGTTGAACCGTCCGTGCCGTATCTATGCGCCGGTCGGCACGCATGAAACGCTGCTCGCGTATCTCGTGCGCCGTCTGCTCGAGAATGGCGCGAACACGTCGTTCGTCAATCGCATCGCCGATGAATCGGTGCCTGTTGCGTCGCTCGTCGTCGATCCTGTCGACGAAGCTTCGAAGATCGTGCCGCTCGGTGCCCCGCATGCGAAGATCCCGCTGCCGCGCGATCTGTTCGGCAGCGAGCGTCTCAATTCGATGGGGCTCGATTTGTCGAACGAGCATCGTCTCGCTTCGTTGTCCTCCGCGCTGCTCGCGAGCGCGCACCATCCGTGGCGCGCGGCCCCGATGCTCGAAAGCGGCGAACTGGCCGCATCGAGCGCGGCGGGCCGCAGCGAGCACGTCGTGCGCAATCCGGCCGACCACCGCGACCTCGTCGGTACCGTCGTCGAAGCGACGCGTGACGACGTGAACGCGGCGCTCGCCTTTGCGGTTGCCGCGGCGCCGATCTGGCAAGCCACGCCCGTGAATGCGCGCGCCGATTGCCTGGCCCGAGCGGCCGATCTGCTCGAAGCGCAGATGCATACGTTGATGGGCCTCATCGTGCGCGAAGCAGGGAAGTCGCTGCCGAACGCGATCGCCGAGATCCGCGAAGCCGTCGATTTCCTGCGCTACTACTCGGCGCAGATCCGCGAGGAATTCTCGAACGACACGCATCGTCCGCTCGGGCCCGTCGTCTGTATCAGCCCGTGGAACTTCCCGCTGGCGATTTTTATGGGCCAAGTGGCCGCCGCGCTTGCGGCCGGCAATACAGTGCTCGCCAAGCCTGCCGAGCAAACGCCGCTGATCGCCGCGCAGGCGGTGCGTCTGCTGCGCGAAGCCGGCGTGCCTGCGGGTGCCGTGCAACTGTTGCCCGGCGACGGTGAAACGGTCGGCGCCTCGCTCGTCGCCGATCCGCGTACGCGTGCCGTCATGTTCACGGGCTCGACGGAAGTGGCGCGCCTCATCAACAAGACGCTCTCCGGTCGTCTGGATCCGGACGGCAAGCCGATTCCGCTGATCGCCGAAACGGGCGGACAGAACGCGATGATCGTCGATTCGTCGGCGCTCGCGGAACAGGTCGTCGCGGACGTCATGCAATCGGCGTTCGATTCGGCGGGTCAGCGCTGCTCGGCGCTGCGCGTGCTGTGCCTGCAGGATGACGTTGCCGATCGCACGCTGACGATGCTCAAGGGCGCGATGCACGAGCTCACGGTCGGCAATCCCGATCGGTTGTCGACGGACGTCGGCCCCGTGATCGACGCCGAAGCGAAGCGCACGATCGACACGCACGCCGCCGCTTTGCGCGAGAAAGGCCGCTCGGTCACGCAACTGCCGCTGCCCGAGCAATGCGCGCACGGCACGTTCGTTCCGCCGACGCTGATCGAACTCGATAGCATCGACGAATTGAAGCGCGAAGTCTTCGGCCCGGTGCTGCATGTGATTCGCTACCCCCGCAGCGGCCTGGACAAACTGCTCGAGCAAATTCGCGCGACGGGTTACGGGCTCACGCTCGGGATTCATACGCGGATCGACGAAACGATCGCGCATGTCATCTCGCGTGCCCACGTCGGCAATATCTACGTCAACCGCAATGTGATCGGCGCGGTGGTCGGCGTGCAGCCGTTCGGTGGAGAAGGGCTGTCGGGTACGGGCCCGAAGGCCGGTGGCGCGCTCTATTTGCAGCGCCTCCTGGCCAAGCGTCCGTCCGGCTTGCCGAAATCGCTCGCGGCTTCGCTCGTGGCCGACGGCGCAACCGAGCAAGACAAGAGCGGCACGCCGCTCACCCCGCGCGCCGCGCTCACGGCGCTGCGCGATTGGCTCATCGCCGAGCGGCAGCCCCAGCTTGCCGCGCGTTGCGACGGTTATCTCGCAAATATGCCGGCCGGTGCCACGGCGGTGCTGCCGGGGCCGACGGGCGAGCGCAACACCTACACGCTTGGCGCCCGCGGTACGGTATCCTGCGTCCCTTCGACGCCGAGCGGCGCGCGTGCGCAGTTCGCTGCGGTGCTCGCGACGGGGAACCGCGCGGTGTTTTCCGGCGCGGCTGGCGAAGCGCTTGCCGCCGCGCTGCCGGCCCAGTTGAAGCCGTTCGCCGACGTGCAAAAGAGTGCGGACGCGCCGTTCGACGCGGTGCTGTTCGAGGGCGACAGTGACGAGCTGCTGGCGCTCGTCAAGGAAGTGGCCAAACGGCCGGGCCCGATCGTATCGGTGCAGGGCGTCTCGACGCACGCGCTCGAGAACGGCGACGAAGATTACGCGCTCGAGCGGCTGATGACGGAACGCTCGGTGAGCGTGAACACGGCCGCGGCGGGCGGCAATGCGAATTTGATGACGATCGGCTAAGCAACCCTTGTCGATCGATTCAAACACGGGAGCGGCGCGGCGACCCCGAGGCCGCTTCCAACTACCTTGGTATCTAGGAGAAGCTATGCAGCACAAAATGAAAACGCTGGCAGGCGCGACGCTCGTTGCAGCGATGTCGCTGGTGGGGACCGCACATGCAGAGCAAGCAGAACAAGTGAAGATCGGCTTTGCCGGCCCGATGACGGGCGCGCAAGCCCACTACGGCACCGACTTCCAAAACGGCGTGAAGCTCGCCATTGCCGACATGAACGCGACGAAGCCCGTGATCGGCGGCAAGCAAGTCGAGTTCGTGCTCGACGCGGCTGACGATCAGGCCGACCCGCGCACGGGTACGACGGTTGCGCAAAAGCTCGTCGACGACGGCATCAAGGGCATGGTGGGTCACTTCAACTCGGGCACGACGATCCCGGCTTCGCGCATCTACGCGAACGCGGGCATCCCCGAAGTGGCGATGGCGACGGCACCGGAGTACACGCAGCAAGGCTTCAAGACGACGTTCCGCATGATGACGTCCGACACGCAGCAAGGGTCGGTCGCGGGCACGTACGCGGTGAAGAACCTGAACATGAAGAAGATCGCGATTGTCGACGATCGCACGGCCTACGGCCAAGGTCTGGCAGATCAATTCGCGAAGGCCGCGAAGGCTGCCGGTGCGACGATTGTCGATCGTGAATTCACGAACGACAAGGCCGTCGACTTCAAGGGCATCCTGACGAAGCTGAAGGCCGCCAACCCCGACCTGATCTACTTCGGCGGCGCCGATTCCCAGGCCGCGCCGATGGCGAAGCAAATGAAGTCGCTGGCGATCAAGGCCCCGTTGATGGGCGGCGAAATGCTGCACACGCCTGACTTCCTGAAGATCGCCGGCCCGGCCGCCGACGGCACGTACGCGTCGCTCGCAGGCTTGCCGCTCTCCGACATGCCCGGCGGCAGCCAATACGTCGCGAAGTACAAGAAGATGTTCGGCACGGAAGTCGAAACGTATTCGCCGTATGCCTACGACGGCACGATGGCGCTGCTGACGGCCATGAAGAAGGCCAACTCGACGGATCCGGCGAAGTACCTGCCGGTGCTCGCGAAGACCGACATGCCCGGCGTGACGACGACGCACCTGGCGTATGACGACCACGGCGATCTGAAGAACGGCGGCATCACGATCTACAAGGCCGAAAACGGCCAGTGGAAGCCGCTGCAAAGCGTCGGCGCGAAGTAATCGCCGCGTATTGCGTGACCGTGCGCATCGCCTGACGGGCGTTGCGCTGAAAGCCCCGCTGATGTCTGGCGGGGTTTTGTCGTTTACGGGCGATGAGTCGGTTTTCTGGCCGGCGTTCCAGCGCAACGCTCGAGAAGCTCGCCCCATCGGCAAGCCGTACAACTCACCGGTGAGTGCACGGCGTTCGCCGCATCGGACTCAACCGACGTGTGTCCGCTTGGCCGGCGCCGGCTGCGTTTCCATGGTGGCGAGCCCATGCACGATGCCGCAGGCGTCGACTGTTCCCTCGCCCTTGCATTGCTCGCGCAACTCGATCAACTGAGCCTTGAGATGTTCGAGTTCGGCGAGCCTCGTATCGACATGGCCGATGTGTTCATCGAGCAGCGCGTCGATCGATTCGCAGCGGTCCGAATGGCGGTCCATCAGACGCAGCAGCATGCGGATCTCGTCGTGCGTCATGTCCAGCGCACGGCAATTGCGAATGAAGCGCAACCGCTCGATATGCTCGGCGCCGTAGCTCCGGTAATTCGCTTGTGTGCGCTGTGCGCCGGGCAACAGGCCCTCTTTCTCGTAGAAACGGATCGTTTCTGTCGTGCAATGGGCGGCCTTCGCCAATTCACCGATTTTCATAAGAGGCTTCCGGCGGTCGTGGGTTGACCTTGGAGTGGCTACAAGGTGTTTACTGTACTCCAATGGTTTTCCGAGGACATCTCTATGACGCGATCGCATCGCGCGCATCTGGAACATGCCGAACAAGAGCACGACGGTGAATACGCGCATCGCCACGATGGCGATGAAGCATCTGCGCGCGCTTGCCCATCGCGTGAAAGCAGCCACGCTCATACGCACGAGCACGAGCACGAGCACGAGCACGAGCACGAGCACGAGCACGAGCACGAGCACGGTCATGGTCATGGTCATGGTCATGGTCATGGTCATGGTCATGGCGCCTCGTCTGGCCACACCGGCCATGACGGTTGCTGCTCGCACGAGGCGCCTGTGCTGGCGCCGCTGCCGGCCGCCGCCAAGCGAGCCGACGGCATCGAGACGACCATTCGCATCATGCAGATGGATTGTCCGACCGAGGAAGCACTGATTCGCGGCAAGCTCGGCGGGATGGCCGGCGTGACGGGCCTCACTTTCAATCTGATGCAGCGCACGCTGCAAGTCGTGCATGCCCCAGGGGCCCAGCCGGCGGTACTCGACGCGATCCGCTCGCTCGGCTTTGTACCCGAGTTGCCCGATTCCGCATCGGGCGCCTCACTCGCCGCCGAACCGGCGCGCCCTTGGTGGCCGCTTGCATTGGCGGCAATCGCCGCGGTGATATCCGAAGCGGCGACTTGGTTCCAGGCATCGCCCTGGCTCGCGGGCGGCTGCGCGGGTTTCGCGCTGGCAGTGAGCGGCGTCGGCACTTATCGCAAAGGCTGGATCGCGATCCGCAACGGCAATCTGAACATCAACGCCCTGATGAGCATTGCCGTGACGGGTGCGATGGTCTTGCGCCAATGGCCGGAAGCCGCGATGGTGATGGTGCTGTTCGCACTGGCCGAGCGGATCGAGGCCATGTCGCTCGATCGCGCGCGCAACGCCATTCACGCACTGATGCAGTTGGCGCCCGAGACGGCGACCGTCCTGCAAAGCGACGGCCGTTGGACGAGCGTCGAGGCGAAAACGGTGCCGATCGGTGCGCGCGTGCGCGTCGCACCGGGGGAGCGCATCGCGCTCGATGGCGCAATCGTCCTCGGTGAATCGAGCGTGAACCAGGCGCCGATCACAGGCGAGAGCTTACCCGTCGACAAAGGGCCCGGCGACGCGGTATTTGCCGGCACGATCAACGAGTCGGGCTCGTTCGAGTATCGCGTCAGCGCATCCGCCGACAGTACGACGCTCGCGCGCATCATCCACGCTGTCGAACAAGCGCAAGGCAAGCGGGCGCCGACGCAGCGTTTCGTCGACCGCTTCGCCCGCATCTATACGCCGATCGTCTTCGCGTGCGCGCTGCTCGTGGCCGTCGTGCCGCCGCTCGTCGCCGGCGGAATGTGGCGCGAGTGGATCTACCGCGCGCTGGTCATGCTTGTCATTGCCTGTCCTTGCGCACTGGTCATTTCGACGCCGGTGACGATCGTCAGCGGGCTCGCCGCCGCCGCGCGGCGCGGCATTCTGATCAAGGGCGGCGTCTATCTCGAAGAGGGCCGCAAGCTCGCTTGGCTCGCATTCGACAAGACGGGCACGATCACGACGGGTTCACCCGCGCAAACCGACTTCGAGCCGCAAGCCGACGTCTCGATGCACGACTGCCGCCGGATCGCCGCTGCGCTCGCCGGGCGGTCGGACCACCCGGTATCGCGCGCGATCGCCCGTGCGGCCGAATCGTTCCCTGCGTCCGGTGATGGCGAGGCCGATCTGATTGCGACGACGGTCGAGGGCTTTGAGGCATTGCCCGGGCGCGGCGTGACGGGGGCGGTCGAAGGGCGGCGGTATTGGCTCGGCAACCCGCGGCTGGCGCGTGAACGGGGATACCTGACTTCCGCGGTGGAACTGCGTGCCGGTCAACTCGAGCGGCTGGGACGATCGGTCGTCTTACTGCTGGACGAGGCGCGTGTGCTGGCATTGTTCGCTGTGGCCGATACCGTCAAACAAACGAGCCGCACGGCATTGGCGCAATTGCATGCGCTCGGTATTCGAACCGCAATGCTGACCGGCGACAACGCCCATACGGCGCGAGCCATCGCCGCCGAAGTCGGCATTGACGACGTGCGCGGCGACCAGTTGCCCGACGACAAACTGCGCGCAATCGAATCGCTGGTGTCCGACGGCGGCGCGGTAGGGATGGTGGGCGACGGCATCAACGATGCCCCGGCGTTGGCACGTGCGCGGATTGGCTTCGCGATGGGCGCTATGGGCAGCGACGCGGCGATCGAAACCGCCGATGTGGCGCTGATGGATGACGACTTGCGCAAGGTCCCTGCATTCGTCCGATTGTCGCGTACGACCTACGCGGTGCTCGTGCAAAACATCGTGTTTGCGCTGGCGATCAAGGCGATTTTTCTGGTGCTTACGCTGGCGGGCCATGGAACGATGTGGATGGCCGTATTCGCCGATGCGGGGGCGAGCCTCATCGTGGTCGCGAACGGCTTGCGGTTATTGCGACGGTAAACGTCGGCCAACCCGGCGTGCCCGTGTGTCTGCGTACCTGCACGCGGCTTGCTTCTTGCACGTCAACGAAGCATTCCGGTGGGGACGTCGACGGTGTTCGTCATCGATGAGCCGCGTGCGCCGCTGAACGTTCCAGGGCGAGCGAAGATGCCGAGCGATCGGGGTCTGGAGCGTCGATGCGTCGATGTGGCGCGCGACGTTTTTCGCGTCGATCTCCGGGTATCCGTCAGTTCGATCGCCTAGACTGGAAATGCCATTCGCCGCTCCGCCGCTCCGCCGCTTCGTCGCATTCGACGTCGAGCGGCGCCGAGCTTGGCCGATCGAGGCGGGCGGATGACGACTGGGGGCAGCCGCGGTCGGGTTGCTAAGGGCTCATCGAGAACCGGTTCGTGAAGGAGTTGACCATGCTGCAGAGTAGCGAAATTCAAAAGCGGTTTTCTCACATCCAGCAAACGATCAATGAAGCGACGCGCAGTTGTCAGAGCGCACAGTCGGTGCCGCAGGACCTGAAAAAATGTGTCGAGGAACTCGACAAGGAGTGCAAGACGGCGCAATCGGCAATGAAATCGCAGGACGAGGACCGCATGCGCGAATGCATCGATTCGCTCGAGGAAATCGGTGACCGCGCCGAGCGCGCGTGCCAGAAGGGCGGCAACGTCGATGGCGACTTGAAGCGCGCCGTATCGACGATGCATTCCGAGTTGTCGGATTTGAAGCGTCAGCTGCACTGACCTTACGTTGAACGAGTGGCCGGTTTGACCGGCGTCACGCGCAACGTGAGCTTTTGCGTCAATCGCAGAACCGTGAGTTCGACGGTGCGGTCGATCCTTGACGCATCGAGCACGCGTTGCAGCGCATCGATGCCGTCCACGGCCGTGCTTTGTCGACCAGGAATTTCACGCGGCTAGGCTTTCTTCGAAGGCGATAGCCGCGTTAACTGCGGCAACAGGCACTTCGTATAGCTTCGCGACGAAATTCTTGTTGCCCTCCGTCATGAAAGCATCGTAGAGGATGGATGTTCTGACGGAACCATCCGTCACAATAGGCTTGCCAAAGGCAACGGTTGGATCGAGCACGATCGCTTTGCTCCGAGGAGCCGGATACCAGCGCGTTGCAATCTGATCTTCGTTGAGCTCGATACCTGCATACAGTGATGGCTCAATGATCTTCCGAAATGCATACTGCTGTTTCACGAGATCGAGTAATTCCGTTTCCCCTGTTTCTTCAATGGCCGATACGAAAATTGTCCGGCCATCCGTGCGAAACTGGCGTGAGGTGAACGGATAGTCGGTCTTAAAAAGCTCGCGGGCGCGCTCGCTGGCGAGACGAATTGTCCGCAGGCT
>NZ_JBQCDN010000076.1:0-7880 GCF_051961175.1 Trinickia sp.
TGAGCGTTCGCGCCTGCTTGCTCCTGCCCGTCCACGCGGCACGCGACGAAGGCCGCCGTGCGCCCGTCGCTCGTACGAACCGTTTCGTAATCACCTATTTGAACGTGCGCCCCCGCGGCCTTCGACATGGCATCGGCGATGGCCCGCACCCAGGCTTCTTCGCTCTCGTAGGCGGCGGCCGCGTCGATGCGGATCGCCTCTCGCCGGCGCCAGCGCACGATCGCATCGACCCGTTCAGCCGGCCCGCGAACATCGAAGTACTCGCGCGAGAACAGTGCGCACACGGCGTCGCCCGTGACTTCCGCGCCCGAATCATCGGCGATGCGCTGCACCGCGTGACTGAATTCGATCTGCACGCGCCGCGGCGGCGCAAACCCCAGCCCCCGCTCGAGCAGAAAGGTCGCGCCGCCTTTGCCGGATTGGCTGTTGACGCGAATCACGGCCTCGTAGCCGCGCCCGACATCAACGGGATCGATCGGCAAATACGGGACTTCCCAGACGCCGTCGCTCGATTGCTGCGCGAGGCCCTTGCGGATCGCGTCCTGATGTGACCCTGAGAACGCCGTGAAGACGAGTTCGCCCGCGTACGGATGGCGCGGGTGCACCGCGATTGCATTGCAGCGCTCGACGACGCGCCGCACCGCATCGATGTCGGAGAAATCGAGTTGCGGATCGATCCCTTGCGTATAGAGGTTCAACGCCAGCGTGACGAGATCGACGTTGCCGGTGCGCTCGCCGTTGCCGAACAGACATCCCTCGATGCGATCGGCCCCCGCCAGGAGCGCGAGCTCGGCCGCCGCGACGGCGGTGCCGCGGTCGTTGTGGGGATGAACGGAGAGCACGATGCTGTCGCGGAACGCGAGATTGCGGTCCATCCACTCGATCTGATCGGCAAAGACGTTCGGCGTCGCCGCTTCGACCGTCGCCGGCAAGTTGACTATGATTTTGCGTGCGGGCGTCGGGCGCCAGACGCCGCTCACTGCATCGCACACTTCGCGTGCAAACGCGAGTTCGGTCATGCTGAAGGTTTCGGGGGAGTACTCGTAGGTCCACTGCGTTTGCGGCCGCCGCTCCGTCTCTTCCTTGATCTTGCGCGCGCCTTCGACGGCCAGCGCCTTGACGTCTTCCTTCGATGCATTGAAGACGATGCGGCGGAACGACGGGGCAATCGCGTTGTACTGATGGACGATTGCGCGCGCTACGCCTTCGAGTGCTTCGAACGTGCGCTCGATCAAATCGGCGCGAGACTGGACGAGCACTTCGATCGTCACATCGTCGGGAATGCGCCCCTCGTCGATGAGCTTGCGCACGAAGTCGAAATCGGTCTGCGAGGCAGAAGGAAAGCCGACTTCGATCTCCTTGAAGCCGATGGCAACGAGCATCTCGAAGAATTCGAGCTTTTGCGTGATGCTCATCGGCTCGATCAGCGCTTGATTGCCGTCGCGCAGATCGGTGCTCATCCAAATGGGCGCGCGCTCGATGGTGCGGTTGGGCCATCTGCGGCCGGCCAATTGGACGGGCGGGAAGGGGCGGTACTTGGCGGCGGGGTTGCGAAGCATTGACGGACCTCGGTTCGTCGGGTCGTCTGCGAAACGCGGCTGATCGAGCGGCTAGCCGGTCATGCCGAGACGCGATGCGGCCACGTCGGCGGTTTCGCGATTCTTCCGAGCGGTACTCGGCCGAATGCTGACGACTACGGGTTGTAAAAGGAACTGCGGCTTTGGGGTGAAACGGAAACTTCGGGATACTGCGGGAGGACCGCGCGGACGATTCGTCGACGCTGCGCGGCGCTACGCCTGGCTTACGCTAGACGTAGCGATAGGGGCCGCGCTAGGCGGCCGGAGGTAATTCGGAGGGGGTTCAGGTTCGAACACATAGTTGCGCACTCTATGACACGGCGTGCCAAGCTGTCAACTGGGAAGGCATGCGGGCCGATATGCTCCGGTGGCCGCGCAGCGTTTGCCCGGCGTGGGGCGAAACGCGGGCGCCGGAACCGCGACCGTTGCTGAACCGGTGTTGCCGTTCCACCGCATCCGTGACGGCCGCAGGCTGGCCTGCGCGCTACGCTTGAATCGGCGTCGGGCGGGGTTCGGACCGCACAATCCGTACGATTTCCGTCACTTGCCGCGCGAGCGTCGGGGGAATGCTGGCTTCGCCGCGCAAGACCGCTTCGATCCAGCGAGCCGTCGTTTGCGCATCGCGGGCGGCCGGCAGCTCGGGACCGGCGTCATCGAGAGAGGATCGTTCCGGTGACACAAGTGTCTCGGCGATGCCGTCGTGCAGCCAGTCGATCTGCACTTGCCTGCGCGTATCGGCCACGGCTTCGCCTTCGGTCCCGCGCGCGAGCAGCGCGCCGCCGGCCGCAGCCTGCGGATGACCGAGGAACAGTTCGGCCAGATTGTCGCGATATGACGGGTGGGTGTAGTTGACGAGGCGCAGGCCGGCCGGCGCGAACGGCTGCAGGATCTTGATGAGCGTATGCGTTGAATTGCGCACACCCATCACGCGCCGCAACGCGAGCAGGCGCGCGAGCTTCGGTGCGAGCACCTCGACGGGCGCGAATGCGACGCGGCGTTCGGCCAGCGCTCGCTCGATCTCGTCGTGCGAGCCGGATGCAGCGATACCGAGGCAGGCGAAAATTTCCGCGCTCGTCACGCGGCCCGGGTCTTCGGTTACGCCGTGGACGAGCGTGGGTACGCCTTCGCGAGCAAGCAGCAGCGCCAGCAGCGGCACGAGATTCGGTTGCTTGCGCGCCCCGTTGTAGCTTGGGATCGACACGGCCCCGCCGACGCGCAGTGGCGCGACCGCTGCCTGTGCCGCTGCCAGCATCGCGGCCAGTTCGTCGGCCGTCTCACCTTTCAGGCGATAGGCCAGCAAGACGGCCCCGAGTTCGACATCCGATACGCGCCCATCGAGCATCGCCGCGTAGAGCGCGTAGGTGTCCTCGGGCGAGAGTGCGCGAGCGCCGTGCGGGCCGCGCCCGATTTCCTTGATGAAGCGGGCGCACGGGAAGGATTCGGCAATAGGTTGAGTCATGAGGCACGGGGCCGGGTGCGATCGCTCGGCCGAGAAAAAAGAGAAACTCAACGAGTACCCCATTCACGGCGATCTGGCAAGGTGCCCGGGGGCGATTTATGCGGTGGTGTTTGTCGCGGAGGCTTCGCCCGGCGCTTTCTGACGGGCGGGGCGGCGGATCTTTGATCGACCGAATCGCAGATTGGCAGATTGGCAGATTGGCAGATTGGCAGGGCGGCAGATTTGCAGGGCGGCAGATTTGCAGGGCGGCGGCCCCGTCGAGGTCGCGCTAAACTCGTCGCTTTCGCCCACACCGTGCGAATCGGTCAGCGGGGCGCTCAATGAAGACGAGGAGAACGTGATGGACTATGTCATTGCCCCCGTGCCGGTCGTCGCTGTGCCGATCGCCAACAGCGTCGATGCCGCCAGCACGCGCGAACGCTTCCCCGTGCGCCGCGTCTATTGCGTCGGTCGCAATTATGCCGCGCACGCGCGCGAGATGGGCCACGACCCGGACCGCGAGCCGCCGTTCTTTTTCTCCAAGCCGGCCGATGCGATCGTCTACGTCGCGCCGGGCGCGACCGGCGAATTTCCCTATCCGTCGCGCACCAGCGATGTGCACCATGAAATGGAGCTCGTCGTCGCAATCGGCCGCGCAGGGCGCGACATCGCCGTTGATCAGGCACTGGAGCACGTCTACGGCTACGCGCTCGGTCTCGACATGACGCGCCGCGATCTACAGGCGGAAGCGAAGAAGATGGGCCGTCCGTGGGATGTCGCCAAAGGGTTCGATCACTCGGCCCCGCTCGGTCCGATTCATCCCGTATCGAGGGTCGGGCATATCGAACGCGGTGCGATTTGGCTGGCGGTGAACGGCGCTGAGCGCCAGCGCTCCGATATTTCGCAGCTCACCTGGTCGACGGCGGAAACGATCGCGCATTTGTCGACGCTGTTTGCGCTCCAGCCCGGCGACCTGATTTTCACGGGGACACCCGAGGGCGTCGCGGCCGTCGCGCGCGGCGATCTCATGACCGGAGGCGTTGACGGGCTGGGCACCTTGAGCGTGCGGGTGGTGTGAGACGAGCGGGGAACGTCAACGAGACAAAGGACAATCGATGAAACTCTATAGCTATTTCCGCAGTTCGGCGTCCTATCGCGTACGCATCGCGCTGAACTTGAAGGGGTTGTCGTATGACTATGCGGCCGTGCATCTGCTGCGCGGCGGCGGCGAGCAGTTGACGCCCGAGTATCGCCGTGTCGCGCCGGACGGCATTGTCCCCGCGCTCGTCGATGGCGATCTGGTGCTGCGGCAGTCGCTCGCGATCATCGAATACCTCGAGGAGACGCACCCCCATCCGCCGCTATTGCCGGGCACGCCGGGCGAGCGCGCCTACGTTCGCGCGATCGCGCTGCAAATCGCCTGTGAAATCCATCCGCTGGACAACCTGCGTGTGCTGAAGTACCTGAAGCATGAGCTGGGCGTGACGGACGAAGCGAAAGACGCCTGGTACAGGCATTGGGTGGAGAACGGGTTTCACGTGCTCGAGTCGATGCTCGCCGGTGATCCGCGTACGGGCAAATTCGTCTACGGCGATACGCCGACGATGGCCGATCTGGCGCTCATCCCACAGGTATTCAATGCATTGCGTTTTCAAGTCGATATGCAGCCTTATCCGACGATCCAACGGATCTACGACGAGGCGATGCGGCACGATGCGTTCGTCCGGGCGGCGCCCGAGCAGCAGCCTGACGCGCAATAGCCGGCCGGAAAAGCGAAAAACGCGCGTGTCGCGATTGAAGCGAGACGCGCGTTGTCCGCGGTGGGGCGGTAAAGCCGGTTAGCCGAGCAGGGCGTCCGTGAATTCCTCGGCGTTAAACGGCTGCAGGTCTTCCACTTTTTCGCCGACCCCGATGAAATAGACGGGGACGGGGCGTTGCCGCGCGATTGCCGCCAGGATGCCGCCCTTGGCCGTGCCGTCGAGCTTCGTGACGATGAGGCCCGTCAGCGAAAGCGCATCGTCGAATGCCTTCACTTGCGCGAGCGCGTTTTGGCCCGTGTTCGCATCGATGACGAGCAGCACTTCATGCGGCGCGCCGTCATAGGCTTTGCCGATGACGCGCTTGACCTTGCGCAGTTCTTCCATCAAATGCAGCTGCGTGGGCAGACGGCCCGCCGTATCGGCCATGACGATGTCGATCTTGCGCGCACGTGCCGCGCTGACGGCATCGAAGATGACGGCGGCCGGATCGCCGCTTTCCTGCGCAATGACCGTGACGTTGTTGCGCTCGCCCCAGATCGCAAGCTGCTCGCGCGCGGCGGCGCGGAAGGTATCGCCGGCCGCCAGCAGGACCGATTGGTCGAATCGCTGCAGATGCTTGGCGAGCTTGCCGATGCTCGTCGTCTTGCCGGCGCCGTTGACGCCCGCGATCATCACGACCAGCGGCTGCGCGCGACCGAGCATGAGCGATTTCTGAAGCGGCTGCAGGAGTTCGATGAGCAGTGCGCGCAGCGCGGCTTTCACCTGCAGCGGATCGGTGAGCCGCTGCGTCCGGACCTTCTCGCGCAACGCACGGAGCAGGAAATCCGTGGCTTCGACGCCCGCATCCGACATCAAGAGCGCTGTTTCCAGTTCCTCGTACAGATCGTCGTCGATCTTCGTCCGCACGAAGATGCCCGTGAGGCCGGCGCTCGTTTTCGACAAGCCCGAACGCAGCCGCGCCAGCCACGACTGCTTTTGCGCGGGCTCGGCGGCCGGCGGCGGGACGATTTCCTCGGTATCGTACTCGTCGCCGGCCGCATCGGGCGTGGCGGCGAGCACCGGCGCTGGCGCGTTCGGCTGCCATACAGGAGAAGCGGGTTGCGGCGCAGGCGACGGTGCCGGCGAGCTGGCAGGCGCCGAGGGGCTGCCAGCGGCAGCCGCGCTCGTGCGAGCCGGCGCGGCAGGCGTCGCGGCGGGCGCAACCCCCGGCGCGCTTGCTTGCTCGTCCGTGTCGAGCGCTGCGGGCGATGCCGAAGGCTCGGCGGTCGCGTCCTCGGCGGTGTCGGGCGTCTTCCCGCCCTTGAATCGTTTGAAGAAGCTGAACATGGTGTGCCGTGATGGGTGCCGAGAGCGAAAAGCTCGCGGCGGCAATAGGTGGCGCGTGGCCGCGCATGCGCCGCGGTGGACCGGCAATGCGGCATGCGCTAGGGAATCAAGCGCGTCATTTTAACAGGCGCGGCGCGCGCGGCGTGGCTCGCTCGCTTTTCGCGGATGGCCAGGCGGCTGTGGTAACGTTGGCGCTCGCGCCCGCGCGGGTTTGCCGCCGGGTTCCATCGCCTTTTACCGCATTTCGCCCGCATGCCCCGTCATTCGCCCGCTTCCCGCGCCCCCGGCGCGGCGCCCGCCCGCGGTAAGCCGCATACCGTCCGCATCATCGGTGGAGATTGGAAACGGACTCCGCTGCAAGTGCTCGATCTCGATGGCTTGCGGCCCACCCCCGATCGCGTGCGCGAAACCCTGTTCAATTGGCTGGGCCAGCGGCTCGACGGCTGGCGCTGCCTGGACTTGTTCGCCGGCACCGGCGCGCTCGGCTTCGAGGCGGCCTCGCGCGGGGCAGGGCGCGTGCTGATGGTCGAGCGCAACGCGAAAGCCGCGCGCCAGTTGCGCGACATCCAGGCGCGCTTGTCGGCGCAAGCGGTGGAGGTGGTCGAGGCCGACGGCTTGAGGCTCTCGGCCGGCCTGCCGCCCGGCTCGTTCGACGTCGTATTTCTCGATCCGCCGTTCGGCGAGCCATCGGTGCTCGCGCGCGCGCTCGAATCGGCCGCGCCCCTCGTGTCCCACCACGGCTATTTGTATGTGGAATCGGCGGCGGCGCTCGAACTCGCCCAGGTGGCCGCGCTGGCCGGCTGGCGCATTGAGCGACAAGGCAAGGCGGGCGCCGTACACTATCATTTGCTGCAGCGCGAAAATGATGAATAATGCGCGTTTCGTAAGGAAAAGACGCCGGCCACGGTAAGCCGCGTCAAGGCCGGCGGCGTCCTCAAAGCGCGCGTGCCCGCGTCCCAATGGATGATGACAGGAGATGGTCGATGGTAGTCGCCGTGTACCCGGGTACGTTCGATCCGCTTACGCGCGGTCATGAAGACCTCGTTCGGCGCGCGTCGAGCATTTTCGATACGCTTGTCGTCGGCGTGGCCGACAGCCGCAACAAGAAGCCTTTTTTCACCTTGCAAGAGCGGCTCGATATCGCGCAGGAAGTGCTGGGCCACTATCCGAACGTGCAGGTGATGAGCTTCAAGGGCTTGCTCAAGGATTTCGTGAGAGCGAACAACGCGCGCGTGATCGTGCGCGGGTTGCGTGCGGTGTCCGATTTCGAATATGAGTTCCAGATGGCCGGCATGAACCGCTATCTGTTGCCGGACGTCGAAACGATGTTCATGACGCCGTCCGACCAGTACCAATTCATCTCCGGTACCATCGTGCGCGAACTCGCACAGCTCGGCGGCGACGTCAGCACATTCGTATTCCCTTCGGTCGAAAAATGGCTGACGGACAAAGTCGCCGAGATGACGAAAGAGGCGCAGGCGCGGCCCTGAGCGTCCAAATGTCGTCGCCCCCGGGCACCGGCGAATCGGAACCCGGGCTAAAATAGGGGCCCTGCGGCAATACGGCTCGCCACTGCCGCGTGCAAGGCCACAGTGGTGTGCGCTCGGCGCGCAAGCCAGCAATCCTTGCCCGGGTTCGCCGCCGGGCGGCAGCCCACCCGGCACGCCGCCAACGTCCGTTCATCCCGCTTTCTCCGTTGACAGCATGGCTTTACTGATTACCGACGAGTGCATCAATTGCGACGTGTGCGAGCCCGAGTGCCCGAACGACGCGATTTCG
>NZ_JBQCDN010000077.1:0-2476 GCF_051961175.1 Trinickia sp.
TCCGGACCGCGTGGGCCATTGCATCATCGTCGCGTCCACGCCGAAGCTGTCGGCGCAGAACATCGCGTTCAACGAAGTGGCACGCTCGGCCATCCTTTCCGATCCCGACTTCCATGGCGGCGATTACTACGCGCACGGCGTGAAACCCCGGCGCGGCCTGCGCGTCGCCCGCATGATCGGCCCCATCACGTACTTGTCCGACGACGACATGGCAACCAAATTCGGACGCGCACTGCGCCGCCCGGAAGACGGCGCCGACGACGACTACCGCTTCAGCTTCGATGTCGAGTTCGAGGTCGAATCGTACCTGCGCTACCAAGGCGACAAATTCGCCGACTACTTCGACGCGAATACGTATTTGCTGATTACGCGCGCGCTGGACTATTTCGACCCCGCCAAAGCCTTCGACGGCGATCTCACGGCGGCACTGGCGCATACGCGCGCGCAATATCTCATCGCCAGCTTCTCGACCGATTGGCGTTTCGCGCCCACTCGTTCGCGCGAGTTGGTCAAAGCGCTGCTCGACCACAAACGGCGCGTGACCTACGCCGAAATCGACGCGCCGCACGGGCACGATGCATTCCTGCTCGACGATGCGCGTTACCACAACGTCGTCCGCGCCTACTACGAACGCATTGCCGAGGAGATCCAAGCGTGAATCAAGCCGCCATCGATTTCCTGACCGCGCGGGCCGATTTCCGGGCGATCGCTCGCTGGGTCGAACCGAACGCGACCGTCCTCGATCTGGGCTGCGGCGACGGCAGCCTGCTCGCCTTGCTCTCCGAAGAGCTGGGCGTGACCGGCTACGGGATCGAGATCAACGACGCGGGCGCGCTCGCCTGCGTGAAGCAAGGCGTCAACGTCATCCAGCAAAATCTCGAAGACGGCCTGCGCCTGTTCGAGGACGCAAGCTTCGATTTCGCCATCCTGTCGCAAACGCTGCAGACGATCCATCAAACCGCCGCGATCCTGCGCGAAACGGTCCGGGTAGGCAAAGAGTGCATCGTCTCGTTTCCAAACTTCGGCTACTGGCCACACCGGCTCTCGGTGCTGCAAGGGCGGATGCCTGTCTCGAAATCGCTGCCCTACCAGTGGCACAACACGCCGAACGTTCGTGTGCTGACGATTCGAGACTTCGAAGCGCTCGCGCCCGAGGTCGGCATCGAAATTCTCGATCGCGTCGTGCTGCATGGCGGGCGCGCGGTCCGTTGGGGCGCGAACTGGCGTGGTAGTCTTGCGGTCTACCGCGTGAGACGCGGCTCGAACGGGGCCGCGCCGGCTTAAACGCGCCGCGTCAAAAGAGGCTGACCATCAAACGAGATATCCCGCCCCCGCCGCACGAGAGCGCCGCCTTGAGCGCTCACGAGGCGCACCCCGGCTGGCGTGCGTTCCTCAACCGGCATATGCTGATCTGCGTCTTCCTGGGCTTCACGTCGGGATTGCCGCTGTTTACGCTCGTGTACCTCGTGCAGGCCTGGCTGCGCTCGGAAGGCGTCAATCTCAAGGAAATCGGCCTGTTCGCGCTCATTCAATTTCCGTATACGTGGAAATTCGTCTGGGCGCCGCTGATGGATCGCTATGTGCCGAGGTTGCCGTTCTGGCGCCCCGGGCGCCGCCGCGGCTGGATGCTCGCCACGCAGCTGCTCGTGGCCGGCGCAATCGCCTCGCTCGGGTTTGTCTCTCCGCGTGAGGCGATCTGGACCGTCGCCGCGCTCACCGCGCTCGTCGCATTCTTTGGCGCGAGCCAGGATATCGTCATCGATGCATACCGGCGCGAGTTGCTGGCCGACACCGAGCAGGGGCTCGGCAACGCCGTTCACGTCAATGCCTATAAGGTCGCTGCGCTCGTGCCGGGCTCGCTGTCCCTGATTCTCTCCGATCATCTGCCGTGGACGGCCGTCTTCGCCGTCACCGCGGCATTCATGCTGCCGGGCATGGTGATGACGCTCCTGGTGCGCGAACCGCAGATGCACGGCGCACCGCCGAAGAATCTGCGCGAGGCCCTCGTTTTGCCGCTGGCGGAGTTCGTCACGCGCGACGGCCTGGCGGCGGCCGTGCTCGTGCTTTCGTTCATCTTCCTCTACAAGCTCGGCGATACCATGGCCACGACGCTGTCGACGGCTTTTGGCCCCGATCCCGGCTTCTACAAGACTCAGAGCGGGGTGATCGCCAAAACGACCGCATTCTGGGCGAGTCTGGCGGGTGGCATCATCGGCGGCGCGTGGCTCGTCAAGATCGGCATCGCCCGTGGGTTATGGATCTTCGGCTTCGTGCAGATCGTCTCCACACTCGGCTTCGCGTGGCTCGCAAAGATCGGCCCGTCGCCTGGCGCGCTCGCCGCGATCTACGGGTTCGAGACATTCGCCACCGGCCTCACGCTCGCCGCCTTCACGGCCTACATCGCCAGCACCACCGATCCCCGCTATACCGCGACGCAATTCGCATTGTTCACGAGCTTGGCCTCGGTGCCGCGCAC
>NZ_JBQCDN010000078.1:0-23209 GCF_051961175.1 Trinickia sp.
TGGTCAAGGTGTTCGACACGGTTCGCAAGCTCACGACCTACTTCGATAGCTCGCGCACGGGCCGCGACTGGAACCTGGCCACGGCCATGGTCATCAACGGCAAGGCCGGCATGCAGTTCATGGGCGACTGGGCGAAGGGCGAGTTCGCGAACGCGAACAAGAAGCCGGGCGTCGATTATGTCTGCGCGGCGGTGCCGGGTACGGAGAAGGCTTACACGTTCAACGTCGATTCGTTCGTGTTCTTCCAGCAGAAGGGCGCGAAGGGCGCCACGCCGGGCCAGCTCGCACTCGCGAAGACGATCATGAGCCCCGAGTTCCAGAAGCAGTTCAGCCTGTACAAGGGCTCGATCCCGGTTCGCCTGGGCGTCGATATGAGCAGCTATGACGCTTGCGCGAAGAAGTCGTATGCGGATGAACAGGCCGCGATCAAGGCCGGCGGTTACGTGCCGTCGCTGGCACACGGCATGGCTCAAGGCGATGCCACGGCTGGCGCAATGAGCGATGTCGTCACGAAGTTCATGAACTCGAACGAATCGTCGGCAGACGCCGTCGCGGCACTCGCGAAGGCAGCGCAGACGAAGTAAGCGTCGTTCCCAGGGGCGGTGTGCGTGTTTCTCGCGCATCGCCCGCGTCACCTCTAGCCGGCTGCGCGCTTCCCAAGCGTTCGAATCGTCGCGGCCGGTATGCAAGTACTCAGCAAGTACTCAGGAGTCGAGCAGTGGCTGCTTCTCTCAGCGGGAAAGGGAACAACGTGGCGCACGTGCCCCACCGCACCTCGTCGATATCGGCGCTCGCCGATCGCTGGATCCCAAAGCTCGTGCTTTCGCCTAGCGTGGCGATCAGCCTTGTATTCGTCTACGGCTTCATTCTGATTACCGGCTATCTGTCGCTGTCGAAGTCGCGACTGATGCCCAACTACACGTTCGCCGGCCTGTCGCGCTACAGCGAACTGTTTCAAAACGACGTCTGGTGGACATCCGCTAAGAACCTCGGCTGGTTCGGCATTCCGTTCATCGCCATCTGCATCGGGCTGGGGCTCTTTTTGGCGATCCTGCTCGATCAGCGGATCCGCAACGAAGGCGCGCTGCGCGCGGTGTTTCTTTACCCGATGGCGCTCTCGTTCATCGTGACCGGCACGGCCTGGCAATGGATTCTGAACCCGGCGCTCGGCTTCGAGAAAGTGTTGCACGACTGGGGGTGGACGAGCTTCTCGTTCACCTGGCTGAACGATCCGGACAAGGCCATCTTCTGTATCGTCATCGCGGCCGTGTGGCAATCGACGGGCTTCGTCATGGCGCTGTTCCTCGCAGGCTTGCGCGGCGTCGATTCGGAAATCTTCAAGGCCGCCCAGGTGGATGGCGCGACGCTTCCCACCATCTATCGCAAGATCGTGATTCCGAGCATGCGCCCCGTGTTCTTCTCGGTGCTGCTGATCCTGTGCCACATCACGATCAAGACGTTCGATCTCGTCGTCGCGTTGACGGCGGGCGGCCCCGGTACGTCGTCGTCGCTGCCCGCGATGTTCATGTACACGTTCTCGTTCAACCGCGGGCAGCTCGGTGTCGGCGCCGCGTCGTCGATGATGATGCTCGCCACCGTCGTTGCCGTACTGGTCCCGCTCATGTATCTGGAATCGAGGAGCACCCGCAATGCAGCCTAAGATGACGTTCAGTCGCGCGTTCATTTACGCTGCGCTCCTGCTGTTCGCGCTGTACTTCCTGTTCCCGATCTACGTGATGCTGTCCACGTCGTTCAAGGATCTCGATCAACTGCGCACCGGCAACTTGCTGACTCCGCCCTCGCATTGGACCACCGCGCCGTGGATCAAAGCATGGAGCGAGGCGTGCACGGGCGTGCGTTGCGACGGCATGCGTCCGTTCTTCATGAACTCGGTGCGGATGGTGATCCCGGCTGTGCTGCTCTCGTCGATCATCGGCGCGTTCAACGGCTACGTGCTGACGCACTGGCGCTTTCGGGGCGCAGATGCGGTGTTCACGATGCTGCTCGTCGGCTGCTTCATCCCGTTTCAGGCGATCTTGCTGCCGATGGCGCGTTTGCTCGGGTTGGTCGGGATCTCGAACACGATCTCGGGCCTCGTGCTGGTGCACGTTGTCTACGGGATCGCCTTCACGACGATGTTCTTCCGCAACTTCTACGTGAGCATTCCGGCCGAGCTCGTGAAAGCGGCGCGCATCGACGGCGCCGGGTTCTTCATGATTTTCACGCGGATCCTGCTGCCCGTTTCGCTCCCGATCTTCATGGTCTGCGTGATTTGGCAATTTACGCAGATCTGGAACGACTTCCTGTTCGGGATCGTCGTCTCGGGCGTCGATTCGATGCCGATTACGGTGGCGCTGAACAACCTCGTGAATACGTCGACGGGCGTGAAGGAATACAACGTCGACATGGCTGCGGCGATTATCGCAGCCTTGCCGACGCTCCTCGTCTACGTCATTGCCGGCCGCTACTTCGTGCGCGGCTTGACGGCGGGCGCGGTGAAGGGCTGATTGGACGTTTCGTTCAGGAGATGGCGCCACGTAAGCCGGGCGCCGCGAAACGAAAAAATCGCATATTCGAAAGCAGAGCAGATTAAAGGATTTTCAGCATGGCAAGCCTTTCCATCCGCGACGTATACAAGACCTATCCGAACGGCGTGCCCGTCCTGAAGGGTGTCGACATTGAAATCGAGGACGGCCAGTTCTTGATTCTGGTCGGCGGCTCCGGGTGCGGGAAATCGACGCTGCTCAACATGATCGCCGGCCTCGAGACGGTCACCAAAGGCGAGATCTGCATCGACGGCAAGGTCGTCAATAACTTGTCGCCGAAAGATCGCGACATCGCCATGGTGTTCCAGTCGTATGCGCTCTATCCGTCGATGACGGTGCGCGAGAACATCTCGTTCGGCTTGAATATCCGCAAGGTGCCGAAGAAGGAACAGGAGCAGATCGTCGATCGCGTCTCGCAGATGCTGCAGATCGATCACTTGCTCGACCGCAAGCCGGGGCAACTGTCCGGCGGCCAGCGCCAGCGCGTGGCCATGGGCCGGGCGCTCGCACGCGATCCCGTCATGTTCCTGTTCGACGAGCCGCTTTCGAACCTCGACGCGAAGCTGCGAATCGAAATGCGTTCGGAAATCAAGCTGTTGCACCAGCGCCTGGGGACGACGATCGTCTACGTGACGCACGACCAGATCGAAGCGATGACGCTCGGCGATCGTATCGCCGTGATGAAGGACGGCGTTGTCCAACAGTTCGGTGCGCCGCAAGAGATTTACGATTCGCCGTCGAATCTGTTCGTGGCCGGCTTCATCGGCGCGCCGCCAATGAATTTCATCGAAGGCAAGCTCGTGGAGCAAGGCGCCGGTATCGGTTTGGAGGTCGATACGGGTGTCGAGCGCAGCGTTCTGAAGCTGCCGTTCGAAGCGAATCGCGTGAAAGCGAATGTCGGCCAACCCGTCATTCTCGGCTTGCGCCCGGAACGCCTCACGGATGCGCGCGGCGCCCACGATGCCAACAGCAGCGATTTGCAACCGTTGCGCGTCAACGTCGACGTCATTGAGCCGACCGGCCCGGACACGCTCGTGTTCGCACAGATCAACGGCAAGCGTACCGTGAGCCGTGTGCACCCGGCCTCGAACCCCCAGCCGGAGCAAGAGATGACGTTGCTCGCCGATGTCTCCAAGGCCGTCTTGTTCGATCCGTCGACGGAAGCGCGCATCGCTTAAGCGCATAAGGAGGGCGGGGCGAAGCATCGATGCGTCGCCCCGGTGCGCGTGAGTCCTCGCCCTGCGTCATATCGGTGCAGCGCCATCGCGCCAGCCCGCGGCGCGCTTCCCTCTGGCGGCCGCTAACCCCCGCCGTACCGACGTCGGCACGCAAGTTGCATGAGTCCGATCCAACCCCGACATTGGGCATCGGCGGCGCGCGGCGCGGGTTTTCCCCGTATCGCGCGATGTCTCTCCGCCCGCTACCTTGAAGGGGTTCCGATCGAATAATTGCGATCGGACTGTCGAGGACGGCCGCAGCTGCCGCCGCCTCGATCGAAGAATGCTTGATACCGAATGGCTGTCCCCCCTCAGGGCGGCAGCCGGACTCGACCGGGGGCCGTGCGCTGTGGCGCGATCAGCCCCAAACAACGAACGGGAATATCGGCCATGAAGCAAGCCTTCTTCAGCGAGATGTTCGAGCGCAATGGGCCCGCTATCGCGGGTGTGCCGGCTGCGGACTTTCAGGCATGCGGCGACGCCCGCGCGCACTACCATCCGTTCTTCTCGTGGATGTGTGCGCAGAGCGAGCAGCAGATGAGTAACAAACGCGCGGAAGCCGATTTGAACTTCCGCCGCGTCGGCATTACGTTTGCCGTCTACGGCGCCAAGGACGCAACTGGCGTCGGCACCGAACGCACGATTCCTTTCGACGTCATCCCGCGCATTTTTCCAGCGCACGAATGGGCCGCGCTCGAGCAGGGGCTGCGTCAACGGGTCGGCGCCCTGAACCGGTTCATTCACGACATCTATCACGATCAGGCGATCGTGCGGGCGGGCGTCGTCCCTGCCGAGCAGATTTTCGCGAATGGACAATACCGCCCGCAGATGCAAGGGGTCGACGTGGCGCGCGATATCTATGCGCATATCGCCGGCATCGACATCGTGCGCGCGGGTGCGGGCGAGTTCTATGTGCTCGAGGACAACCTGCGGGTTCCGTCCGGCGTGTCGTACATGCTCGAAAACCGCAAGATGATGATGCGGCTGTTCCCCGATCTGTTTGCGCGCAACCGGGTCGCACCCGTCGCACACTATCCGGATCTGCTGCTCGACACGCTGCGTGCCGCGGCGCCTCATGGTGCGGACCATCCGACCATCGTCGTGCTCACGCCGGGCATGTATAACTCGGCGTATTTCGAGCATGCGTTCCTCGCGCAGCAGATGGGCGTCGAGCTGGTCGAAGGGCAGGATCTGTTCGTCGACGGCGGTTTTGTCTATATGAAGACCACGCAGGGGCCGCAACGCGTCGATGTCATCTACCGGCGCGTCGATGACGATTTTCTCGACCCGGAGGTGTTTCGTTCCGATTCGACGCTCGGCGCGGCCGGCTTGTTGTCGGCCTATCGGGCCGGCAACGTGACGCTTGCCAACGCCGTGGGGACGGGCGTGGCCGACGACAAGTCGATCTATCCGTACGTGCCGGACATGATCCGGTTTTATCTCGGCGAAGAACCGATTCTGAACAACGTGCCGACGTGGATGTGCCGCAAGCCGGACGATCTTCGCTACGTGCTCGACCATCTGCCTGAGCTCGTGGTCAAGGAAACGCATGGCGCGGGCGGCTACGGCATGCTGGTCGGACCCGCTTCGACGGCCGCCGAGATCGAGGCGTTTCGCGCCGTGCTCATCGCGCAGCCCGAGAAGTACATCGCTCAGCCCACGCTCGCGCTTTCAACGTGCCCCACCTACGTCGAGAGCGGCATTGCGCCCCGTCACATCGATCTGCGCCCGTTCGTGCTCTCCGGCAGCGAGGTACGCATGGTGCCCGGGGGGCTGACGCGCGTCGCACTGCGCGAGGGCTCGCTTGTCGTCAATTCGTCGCAGGGCGGCGGCACCAAGGACACGTGGGTGCTCGAGCAGTAGATCGTGCCGCATGTCATTGCACGATCCCACGATCGCGCTGATCGACATCGCTTCTGACAACGCCGTTCCGGAGACATCATGCTGAGCCGCACTGCCGACCATCTCTTCTGGATGGCACGTTATACCGAGCGCGCCGAAAACACGGCGCGCATGCTCGATGCGAATTATCAACTTGCGCTGGTGCCGCAATCGGACGAATACGCGGCGCTGGGCTGGCGCGCGATGCTGTCGATCTCGGAGCTTGCCGGCATCTATGCGGCTGCGCATCCGAGCATGACGAGCCGGGACGTCATCGCCTTCATGGCGAGCGATCGCGACAATCTTTCTTCGATCATCAACTGCCTGCGGGCGGCACGCGAAAACGCCCGCGCCGTGCGCGGCTCGATCACGACCGAACTCTGGGAGACGATCAACACGACTTGGCTCGATGGACAGCGCATGCTTGCCGATGGCGTGCTCGAGCGCGATCCATGCGAGTTCTTCGAATGGGTCAAGTTCCGCTCTCATCTGTCGCGCGGCGTGCAGCTCGGCACGATGGTGAGGGACGAAGCGTTCTATTTCATGCGGCTCGGCACGTTTCTCGAACGGGCCGACAACACCGCGCGCATTCTCGACGTGAAGTGCGAAATGCTCGAGCAGCGCGCGGGTGCGTTGGCCCAACCGCTCGCGCAATCGCTCGATTACTACCACTGGGCCGCGGTATTGCGTTCGGTTTCGGGCTTCGAGGTATACCGTAAGGTCTATCGCGATGTGATCGTGCCCGAACGCGTCGCCAATTTGCTGATCCTGTTCGCCAACTGGCCGCGCTCGCTCGCGGCCAATCTCGATGAACTCCGGCAGATCATCACGCACGTGCGCAATGCGCGCTCCGCGCCGGTACAAGCGTTGATCGAGCAGCTGCACGCGGACGTCCGCGCCGCGCAGATCGGCGATATTTTGCGCGGCGGCCTGCACCTGTGGCTCACCGACTTTCTCGCACGCATCAACGAACTGGGGAGCTGCATCAGCCGCGATTTCCTCGTGCCGCTGGCACCGGAGGAGCCGGCGCTCGCGGACACTCAGCCGCTACCGCCAGCCAGCGCGCAATCGCAATCGCAGTCTCAATCTCAATCTTCAGGCCAACCGCACGCGGCATGAGCGTTGCTGGCTGCATCGGTTTCCTATCCGTTTCGTTCATCGCCTCGAGGTACCCGTGTCGATCCGCGTCGCGCTAAATCATGTCACGCAGTACCGCTATGACCGCCTCGTTGCACTTGGGCCGCAAATCGTCCGGCTGCGGCCAGCGCCGCACTGCCGCACGCCAATTCTCAGCTACTCGATGCGCGTCGAGCCGGCGCATCACTTCGTCAACTGGCAGCAGGACGCCTTTGCGAACTACCAGGCGCGCCTTGTGTTTCCCGAAGCCACGCGCGAATTCCGTGTCACGGTGGATCTCGTGGCCGAGATGTCCGTCTATAACCCGTTCGATTTTTTCCTCGAACCCGAGGCGGAGACATTTCCGTTCGACTATGCGCCGGCGATCGCCGCCGAACTCGCCCCCTATCTTGTGCGTAGCGCCGAACCGACGCCGCGCTTCGCGGCCTTCGTCGAAAGCATCGATCGCACGCGTTGCGGCACCGTCGATTTTTTAGTCGCGCTCAATCAGCGGCTGGCGCATGACATCGGCTATCTGATCCGTATGGAGCCCGGCGTGCAGACGCCCGAAGAAACGCTCGAAAAGGGCTCCGGTTCGTGCCGCGATACGGGGTGGCTGCTCGTGCAGACGCTGCGTCAACTCGGCTTCGCCGCGCGCTTCGTCTCGGGTTACCTGTTGCAGCTCGCCCCGGACGAAAAAGCGCTCGACGGTCCGAGCGGCACGGAGATCGATTTCACCGATCTGCATGCGTGGTGCGAGGTGTACCTGCCCGGCGCGGGGTGGGTCGGGTTCGATCCCACGTCGGGGCTGATGGCCGGAGAAGGGCATATTCCGGTGGCCTGCACGCCGCAGCCGGGCAGCGCGGCGCCCATCTCGGGCGCGCTCGACGAGTGCGAGGTCGATTTCGCGCACACGATGTCGATCACGCGCGTGCTCGAGACGCCGCGCGTCACGAAGCCTTACGACGAAGCCGTTTGGCGCGACATCGAACGCATGGGGGCCGCGGTCGACGTCGATCTTGCGTCGATGGACGTGCGGCTGACGATGGGCGGCGAGCCGACGTTCGTCGCTGTGCGCGATCGTGACGCGCCCGAGTGGAACACCGATGCACTCGGGCCCACCAAGCGCGGCTATGCGGTCGCACTGATGGATAAGCTGCGCGCCCGCTATGGCGGGAACGGATTCCTGCACGTGGGGCAGGGCAAGTGGTATCCGGGCGAGCAATTGCCGCGCTGGGCGCTCTCGTTGTTTTGGCGCGAGGACGGCGAGCCGTGCTGGCACGACCCGGCACGTTTCGCCGATGAACGCGAGCCGATGAACTACACGGCGGAAGATGCCGGGCGATTCATTCGCCGTCTGGCGGAAACGCTCGCGGTCGATGCGAATCAGGTTCAGCCGGGCTATGAGGATGTCTGGTACTACCTCTGGCGAGAGCGGCGTTTGCCGGTCAACGTGGATCCATTCGATTCGCGGCTCGACGATGAGCTCGAGCGGCTGCGGCTGCGGCGCGTTTTTGACGCCGGGCTCTCGGCCGTGACGGGCTATGCGCTGCCGCTGGCCCGCGAGCGCGATACCGCGGCGACGCTTGGCGGCCCGCGCTGGGTCACGGGGCCTTGGTTCTTTCGCGACGAGCGCATGTATCTCATTCCAGGCGATTCGCCGATGGGTTACCGCCTGCCGCTCGATTCGCTGCCTTGGGTCAGCGCGGCCGATTATCCGTGGCTGCACGAGAACGATCCGTTCGGGCCACCGTCGGCGTTGCGTGGCGCGGCACAGCTGCGAGAGCAGTACGCGCCGCGTCACGTCGATGAAAAGAGCGATGCCGATCGAGCGGCGAGCGGACGCGCAGGCGCATTCGAGGCGTCCACGCCTCCTCAGCGCGGCGAATCGGCTGTGTCCGTGCGGCGCACGGCGCTGTGCGTGGAGGCGCGCGATCCCGCGCGCTCGGCTGGCCCCCAGGCCGAGGCCGATTCCGTGGCGGCCGGACGCAGCGGCGGGGCGCTCTATGTGTTCATGCCGCCGCTTGCCGTACTCGACGACTACCTCGACTTGCTGGCGGCGGTCGAGGCGACGGCAACGGAGCTCCAGGTCAAGATCGTCATCGAAGGGTACCCGCCGCCGCGCGACGCTCGTCTGAAGCTGTTGCAGGTCACACCCGATCCAGGTGTTGTCGAAGTCAACATTCATCCGGCGTCGACGTGGGGCGAACTGGTCGACAACACGGAATATCTCTACCGCGTGGCGCACGAATCGTATCTTGGGCCGGAGAAGTTCATGCTCGACGGGCGCCACACCGGCACGGGCGGCGGCAACCATATGGTCCTCGGTGCAGCCGCGCCCGCGGACAGCCCGTTCCTGCGCCGCCCGGATCTGCTTGCGAGCCTGATCGCCTATTGGCACAACCATCCCTCGTTGTCGTATCTGTTCTCGGGGCTGTTCATCGGCCCGACGAGCCAGGCTCCGCGCGTGGACGAAGCCCGCAACGATCAGGTCTACGAGCTCGAGATTGCCTTCCGTGAGCTGCAGCGCCAGCTTGACGGGCTGGCGTCGTTCGGCAACGACGCTCAGCGGGTGCCGCCTTGGCTGATCGACCGCACCTTGCGCAACATTCTCATCGACGTGACGGGCAACACCCATCGTGCCGAATTTTGCATCGACAAGCTGTACTCGCCCGATGGCCCCGCCGGCCGGCTCGGCCTGCTCGAGTTGCGCGGATTCGAAATGCCGCCGCATGCGCGCATGAGCCTTGCGCAGCAGCTCTTGCTGCGTGCGCTCGTGGCGCGTTTCTGGCGCACGCCGTATACGGCGCGGCTCACGCGTTGGGGCACGGAACTGCATGATCGCTTCATGCTCGGCACCTTCGTGCAGATGGATTTCGACGATGTCTTGGCCGATCTGCAGGCGGCCGGTTATGCATTCGATCGCGCCTGGTTCGCGCCGCATTTCGAGTTTCGCTTTCCGCTCGTCGGCGAGTTCGACGCGAGCGGCGTCACGGTCACGCTGCGCCATGCGCTCGAGCCCTGGCATGTCATGGGCGAGGAGGGGGCGCCGGGCGGCACGGTGCGCTTCGTCGATTCGTCGCTCGAGCGTATCGAGGTGCGCGTGCTCGGGCTGAACGAAAGCCGCCATACGGTGACGGTGGGCGGCGTGCCGCTGCCGCTGCAGCCCACGGGCCGCGCGAGCGAGTACGTGGCGGGCGTGCGTTTTCGGGCGTGGCAGCCGGCGGCATCGCTGCATCCGACCATCGGCGTCCATGCGCCGCTGACGTTCGATCTGGTCGACGAATGGAGTGAGCGTTCCCTCGGCGGATGCCAGTATCATGTGGCCCATCCGGGTGGACGCAATTATCAGACGTTTCCCGTCAACGCCTATGAAGCGCAGAGCCGGCGGCGCGCGCGTTTCTTCACGATCGGCCATACGCCCGGACCGATCCCCGTGAAGCAGCGCGAGCGCAGCCTCGAGATGCCTTTTACGCTCGACCTGCGGCGTGTCTAGTTTGACGTCTGACAGAAGCCAGAGAGTCATTTGCCTTTCCAATCGACCCTGCCGTTCGATGTAACGGCCGATGTCGCCGATGTGCTCGCGCGGCTATGCGACGTTCCCGCCCGAGAGGGCCACTGGGACGAGCTGCGCGATGCGACAGGTGCGCCGCGCGCGCCCTGGCGGCGCTTTTTCGGCGTGCTTGGCGAAGAGGGCCTGGCCGGTCTCGAGCAGGCCGCGCAAGCCGTTGCGCGTCAGGTGCGCGACAACGACATCACGTACAACGCCTACGCGGACAATGGCGAGTCACGGCCTTGGGCGCTCGATCCGTTGCCATTTATCCTCGATGAGGGCGAATGGGCCGTGATCGAGCGGGGTGTCGCGCAGCGCGCGCGGCTCCTCGAAGCGCTGGTCGCCGATATTTACGGGCAGCAGACGGTCCTCGCACGAGGGCTGCTGCCGCCTGCGCTCGTTTTCGGGCACCCCGGCTATGTGCGCGCGATGAAAGGGTGGGTGCCGCCGGGCGGACGCTACCTGCAGATCGTGGCCGTCGATATGGCGCGCGGGCCGAGCGGCGAATGGACCGTCATGGGGCATCGCACCCAGGCGCCCTCGGGGCTGGGCTATGCGTTGGAGAATCGGCTCATCGTCGCCAGTCTGTTCGCGGAACCGTTTCGCTCGCTGGGCGTGCAGCGCCTCGCGCCGTCGTATTCTCAATTGATCGCGACACTCGTGCAGGCCGCGCGCACGACGATGACGGACGACGAACGCCGCGCAAGCGCCGGTTCGCCGCACATCGCCTTGCTGAGCCCGGGCCCGTTCAGCGAGACGTACTTCGAGCATGTGTTTCTCTCGCGCTATCTGGGTCTCACGCTCGTGGAGGGCACCGATCTCACGGTGCGCGGAGACAAGCTCTATCTGAAGACGCTGGCGGGCCTCGAGCGTGTGCATGGCCTGCTGCGCCGGCTCGACGATAGTTTTTGCGATCCGGTCGAACTGCGCGCCGATTCCACGATCGGAGTACCGGGCTTGCTGCAGGTCATGCGTGCCGGCCAAGTCGTCGTCTCGAACGTACCGGGCGCCGGCATTGTCGAATCGCCGGCGTTGCACGGGTTCCTGCCCGGTATCGCCGATGCGCTCTTCGGCGAGACGCTGGTATTGCCGAGCGTCGCCACCTGGTGGTGTGGGGAAGCGGCCGTGCGCGAGGACGTCCTCGGTCGGCTCGCGCAAGGCTTGCTCGTGCCGACCTGGGCGGGGCTGCCGCATCCCGCGTCGTCCGATATGCCGCCGGGTCTCGTGGCTGGCCCGCAGCCGCTAAGCGACTGGCGCGCGCGCATCGAAGCGGCGCCCGACGCGTTTACGATCCAAGCCCCGCTGCCGCACTCGTGCACGCCGCGCTACGAGGATGGCACGCTGACCCACCGGCCGTGCGCGTTACGCGCCTATGCGATCGCCGGCGCCTCGGGTGGCTGGCACGTGCTGCCTGGGGCGTTTGCGCGGATGGCCGGCGAGCGGCAAACGAGCGTATCGATGCAATCGGGCGGCAGCAGCGTCGATACCTGGGTATTGTCGAGCCGGCCCGGCTCGACGCTTTCTCTGCTGCCTTCGCCGATGAAGCCCGGCGATTTCGCGCATCGCCGGCGAACGGTATCGAGCCGTGCCGCCGAAAACCTCTTTTGGGCCGGACGCTATTGCGAGCGCGCGGAAAACAGCGTGCGCCTCGCACGCTTGATCCTGGGCTCGCTCGATCACGATTCCGAAGACATGCTCGCGACGCTGGTCGAGTTGGCGGCGCGCTTCGAACTGATTCCGGCAGTCGATCCAGCCGCGCGCACGACGCGTCACGCGTTTGAACGTGCGCTCGCGGCCGGATTGCACGAGCACTCCGGTACGGCGAGCGTGGGGAGCATCATCGCGAGCCAGGCGCGCGCGTGCGGCGAGATCCGTGCACGGCTCTCGAACGATCACTGGCGCACCATTCTCGCAGCGCGCAACGATTTTCGCGATGCGCTGCATGCGCTATCGCTCGCGCCGTCGATCGGCGCGGCGCCGCACAACGGCGACGACGCCGCACGCAATGAACGCTACGAATCGTACGATCGCGTCGCGCTGATGAGCGCGCTCGAGACGCTTGCCATGCAGCTGTCGGCCATCAGCGGCGCGCAAGGCGACCGGATGGTGCGCGATGAAGCCTGGCGGCTGCTTTTCGCGGGGCGCCATAGTGAACGCGTGATCGGGATGACGACGTTCCTGCAGGTCGTGGCCGATGCGGGCGTACTGGCGACGCCGGCCGGCTTCGATTTACTGCTGCAGCTGTTCGACAGCACGCTCACTTACCGATCGCTGTACCCCGGACGGCTGGAGGTGCCGGCGCTGATCGATCTTGTCGTCGTGGATCCGACGAATCCGCGCGGGCTCTACGGGGTGTACGAGCGCCTCGCGAAAAAGCTCGACGAAATCGCCGCGGCGGCGGGTGGCCCGGCGCGGCGGCCGTTCGGCGAGGCGATGCCGCCGGTGTCGTCGCTGCCGTCGCTCGAACGTCTGTGCAGCACCGACGAGGCGGGGCGCTATGCCACGCTCACCGCGTTGTGTGCCGAGCTGGCCGCGCATGTTGCGAGCGCATCGAGCGAAATCAGCTCGCGCTATTTCATTCACGCGGATAACGCGCTGGCGTCGCGGGTGTCGTCATGATCATGAGCATGGGTGCCGAGGTCAGCCTGTTGGTGTCGCATGTCACGACCTACCGCTATTCGGTGCCGGTCGAGACGGCGCAGCATGTCGCCACGATTCGTCCGCTCGAGTGCCCCTGGCAGCGCGTGGTGTCGTATCGCTGGTCGATCGATCCCACGCCGTCGTACGAGACGTCGCACATCGATGCGTTTGGCAATGAAGTCCGCTATTTCTCCTTCGACGCACCGCACGATTCCCTGCGGGTGACGAGCGAGACAGCGGTTGTGCTGACGCGCCGCTGGGACGCGCTCGTCCCGTCCGCCGCACCGGCGTGGGACCGTGTGGCCGCCGAACTGCGTTATCGCGCGGGCGCCGAATATATCCCCGAAAGCGAGTTCGTCTTCGCATCGCCGAACATTGCCCTTGCATCCGAGTTACGCGAATACGCTTTGCCCAGCTTCGCGCGCGGCACGCCGCTCATCGAAGGCGCCATCGATCTCATGCATCGGATTCACGCCGATTTCGCCTACAAGCCGCAGGCGACAACGTTCGACACGCCGGCGCTGCGCGCCTTCCATCTGCGCCAGGGCGTGTGCCAGGACTTCGCGCAGGTGATGATCGGTGCGCTGCGCTCGCTTGGGTTGGCGGCGCGTTATGTGAGCGGCTATCTGCGCACGGTGCCGCCGGAAGGAGTGCCGCGTCTTGTCGGCGCGGATGCCTCGCATGCCTGGGTGTCGGTGTTCTGCCCGGGAACGGGTTGGATCGACCTTGATCCGACGAACGATGTGCTGGCGGATCTCGATCATGTCACGCTCGCGCTGGGGCGCGACTACAGCGACGTGTCGCTACTGCGGGGCATCATTCTCGGCGGCGGCGAGCACGTCGTGGACGTCGCGGTTAAGGTCACGCCCACCTAGTGCCCTGTCCCGCAGGACACCAGGGGCATCGGCGTTCGGGCTTCGTCAGTGCGGCAGCCGCACGTTGAACTTGAACGTGACGAGCCGTGCGATGAGGATGAAACCGGTTGCGGCGATGACGCTATAGACCGGATCGAATTGCAGGTGATCGAGCAGCAGATAAAGCCAGCAGCCGGCGAATGCGCACGTGGCATAGGGGCGCGAGTCGCGCAACAAGAGCGGCACCTCGTTGCAGACGACGTCCCGGATGATGCCACCGAATACGCCCGTCACCACGCCCATCAGCACGGCGATGAACGCGGGCATGTTCGCATCGAGCGCAATCGACGTTCCCGAGATGCTGAACAGGCCGAGGCCGATCGCATCGGCCACGAGCAATGCGCGTTCGTTGAAGACCCGCGAGGCCATGCGCAGGACGATTGGCGCGAACAGCGAAAGCGCGAAGATGATGGCCACATACACTTCATGCTCGACCCAATAGAACGGCCGTCGCTCGAGCAGCACGTCGCGCACGGTGCCGCCGCCGAACGCGGTGGCGAGTGCGACCAGAAACGTGCCGACCGCATCGAGCCGGCGCTTGCGCGCCTCGATGAAGCCGGAGAATGCATAGGCGAGGATCGCGAGGCCCTCGATAACAGAAAGCGCAAGGGTCAGCTTAGGGTGCACTGCCGGGCCCCCGATCGGGGCGAACCGCGCCTGAGCGGGCAAGGTTCGGCTGCAGCAGCACGAGCACCGCTCCAGCCCCGCCATCGTGCGGCCGGGCCTGGCAGAACGCGATGACTTCGGCTTTCTGCACGAGCCAGGCGCGTACCTTGCCTTTCAGAATCGGTTCCTTGCCGATGGAGCCTAAGCCTTTGCCGTGAATGACACGTACGCAGCGCAGCCCGCGCTTGACCGTCTCGCGGATAAATTCGGCCAGCGCCTCGCGCGCCTCGTCGCGGCGCATCCCGTGCAAATCAAGTTGGGCCTGAACGATCCAGTGTCCCCGCCGCAATTTGCGCACGACTTCATGACTGATACCGGGGCGGCAATAGAACAGCGATTCGTCCGTATCGAGCAGGACTTCCGGGTCGAATTCGTCGGAGATCGCTTCTGCCAGGACGGCTTGTTCGTCGCGCTGGGTTTGCACCGGCAGGGCAGCGGGTGGTGTGCGGCCGTGCACGGCCCGTGCCGCCGCGGCGATCGGCGCCACCTGGCCCACCTCGCGCCGGAACAAGTCGGCATCGGCAGCGGCTTCGCGTGCCGCCTTGGCTGCCGCGATCCGCTCGCGTTCGCGCTCCGCTGCGTCTTGCTTGAGCGTATCGCGCAGCTTGGACAGATCGGCGAGGCTCGTGGCGCGCGCGCCGGGCCCGGGGCGCTGCGTTTCGCTCGGACGAGAACGATTCTTTGACATGATGGGTACGGACGACTGCTGAAAACGAAACCGAGGGCCAGGGCTACCGATGGCGCACTCGCGTGCCGGAGCCTGCGGCGCAAAAAAGGCCGCAGGCTTGCCGGCCGCGGCCCTCGTTCGAGTGCGAAATCCGCTCGGTCAACCTATCGAGCGGTGCCGGCGGACACTATTTTACCGGTCCGCTTCCGCGCTCATCACGTGATCCTGATGCAGCTCGTGCACGCTTTCGAGGTAACGCTGAGCATCGAGCGCGGCCATGCAGCCCGTCCCGGCGCTCGTGATGGCCTGGCGGTAGATATGGTCCTGGACGTCGCCGGCTGCGAACACGCCAGGTACGCTCGTAGCCGTCGCGTTGCCGTTCAGGCCGCCATTCGTGATGATGTAGCCGTTCTTCATCTCGAGCTGGCCTTCGAAGATGTCGGTATTCGGCTTATGGCCGATCGCGATGAACACGCCTTGCAGCGCGACGTCCGTCGTTGCGCCCGTCTGCGTATGTTTGATGCGCACGCCCGTCACGCCCGAATCGTCGCCCGTGACTTCGTCCAGCACGTGATTCCATTTGATCTCGACGATGCCTTCCTTCTCTTTTTCGAAGAGGCGGTCGATCAGGATCGGCTCGGCGCGGAATTTGTCGCGGCGGTGGATGACCGTGACCTTCTTCGCGATCCCCGCCAAATACAGCGCTTCTTCGACGGCCGTGTTGCCGCCGCCCACGACGGCGACGTGCTGCTGCTTGTAGAAAAAGCCGTCGCAGGTGGCGCAGGCGGACACGCCGCGGCCCGAGAACGCTTCTTCCGACGGCAGGCCCAGATACTGAGCCGAGGCGCCTGTCGCGATGATCAGCGAGTCGCACGTGTATTCGCCCGAGTCGCCGATCAGGCGAATCGGCTTCTCGTCCAGCTTGGCCGTGTGGATGTGGTCGAACAGGATCTCGGTGTTGAAGCGCTCCGCGTGTTCGAGAAACCGCTGCATGAGCTCGGGGCCTTGCACGCCGTTCGCGTCGGCGGGCCAGTTCTCGACATCCGTCGTGGTCATCAGTTGGCCGCCTTGGGCCAGACCCGTGACGAGCACGGGGGCGAGGTTCGCGCGCGCGGCGTAGACGGCGGCCGTGTAGCCGGCGGGGCCGGAACCGAGGATGAGCACTTTGGCGTGTTTGCGCGTGGACATGGTTATTCGTTCCGTAAGAAAGATGCCGCAAGGGAGCTGCCCGGTGGGCGTGCTGCGCGCCGGGTCGAACCGCGGGCGCACCGCTGCTGCACGTAAGTTGGGCATACCTGCGCAATTATAAAGGGCTGCTCGCCGCGCCGCTGAAGGCATGATCAATCGTCGCGATAGCGTCCGGGGCGTTCCCGGTTTATCGGGGCGGCGTGTCGGTGGGGCGGCGGGACGGCGCCGTTACGGTCATTTACAGCCTGCGGCCCGACGCAACGTTTACAATAGCCCGCATCAAACTCCTGGCGGGTGCGCCCGCCATGTCGCTACGGATTCATGGCCAAAGCTCCTTATTCGGCGCCTGCGCAAGCGTTACCGCATCGCATGTCGCGCCTTTTCACCGAAATCCGTTGGATCCTGCAGGTCGCGCTTTGCGTGTTCCTCGTGATGGCGCTCGTCAGCTATAGCCGCCACGATCCGAGCTGGACGCATGCCGCGCAGGTCGACCGCATTTCCAACTGGGCCGGCCGCGTCGGCGCCTGGACATCGGATATCCTGCTGCTGCTCTTCGGGCTGTCCACCTACTGGTGGATGGTGCTGCTCGTGCGCCGTATCGTCGCGAACTATCGCCGCTTGAACCAGCACGGCGAGATCGACGAAGACGCGCCGCGCGACGGCGCCTGGATCGCCGATGCCTTCTCGTTCGTGCTCGTGTTGCTGGCCAGCGACGGCATTGAAGCGTTGCGCATGTGGTCGCTGCGCGTGCCGCTGCCGCGTGCGCCGGGCGGGATCGTCGGCGATGCCGTGGCGCGCGGCGTCTCGCACGCGCTCGGTTTCACCGGCGGGACGCTCGCGCTGCTGCTGGCGCTCGGAATCGGTCTGTCGCTGTATTTCCGCTTTTCGTGGTTGTCGGTGGCCGAGCGCGTCGGCGATTCGATCATCTCCGCGTTCACGTTCGCCAAGCTGCGGCGCGAGGCAGGGCGCGATCGCAAACTGGGCGAGGCGGCGGCCGTCAAGCGCGAGGGCAAGGTGGAGCAAAACCGCGTCCGGCTGGAAGATCACGAGCCCATCACGATCGTGCCGCCGGTCACCACACCACCGAAATCCGAGCGCGTCGAAAAGGAAAAGCAGGTACCGCTGTTCGCCGATCTTCCCGGCGATTCAACGCTTCCGCCGATCGCGCTGCTCGATCCGGCGCCGGCCAGCCAAGAGACGATTTCAGCCGATACGCTCGAATTTACCTCGCGCCTGATCGAGAAGAAGCTCAAGGATTTCGGCGTGGACGTCAGCGTCGTCGCGGCCTACCCGGGGCCTGTCGTCACGCGTTACGAGATCGAACCGGCCACGGGTGTGAAGGGCAGCCAGATCGTGGGACTGGCCAAGGATCTTGCACGTTCGCTCTCGCTCGTGTCGATCCGCGTCGTCGAAACGATCCCGGGCAAGAACTACATGGCGCTCGAGTTGCCGAACCAGCGGCGTCAGACGGTGCGCCTGTCGGAAATCCTCGGTTCCGAAGTGTATGCGGACGGGGCCTCGAAACTGACGATGGGCCTCGGCAAGGATATCGCCGGCAATCCCGTGTGCGCCGATCTGGCGAAGATGCCGCACTTGCTGGTGGCGGGTACGACGGGCTCGGGCAAATCGGTGGGGATCAATGCGATGATCCTGTCGCTGCTGTACAAGGCGAGCGCCGAGGATGTCCGCATGATTCTCATCGATCCAAAGATGCTCGAAATGAGCGTGTACGAGGGGATTCCGCATCTGCTGTGCCCCGTGGTGACCGATATGCGGCAAGCCGGCCACGCGCTCAATTGGGCCGTCGCCGAAATGGAACGCCGCTATAAGCTCATGAGCAAGCTCGGCGTGCGCAATCTGGCGGGCTACAACAACAAGATCGACGATGCGGCCAAGCGCGAGGAGAAGCTGCCCAATCCGTTCAGCCTGACACCCGATGCGCCCGAGCCGCTGACGCGCCTGCCGCACATCGTCGTCGTCATCGACGAGCTGGCTGATCTCATGATGGTGGTCGGCAAGAAGGTGGAAGAACTGATCGCGCGGATTGCCCAAAAGGCGCGTGCGGCCGGCATTCATTTGATTCTCGCCACGCAACGCCCCTCGGTGGACGTCATCACGGGCCTCATCAAGGCGAACGTGCCGACGCGTATCGCGTTCCAGGTGTCCTCGAAGATCGATTCGCGCACGATTCTCGATCAACAGGGCGCCGAATCGCTGCTCGGCATGGGCGACATGCTCTATCTGCCGCCCGGCTCGGGCTTGCCCGTGCGTGTGCACGGTGCGTTCGTGTCGGATGACGAAGTGCATCGCGTCGTCGAAAAGCTCAAGGAGCAGGGCGAGCCGAACTATGTCGAGGGCTTGCTCGAAGGCGGTTTGGCGGGCGAGGGCGACGAAGGTTCGGCGGCCGGCGGCGGGCAAGGCGGCGACGAATCCGATCCCCTCTACGATCAGGCGGTCGAGGTCGTCGTCAAGAATCGGCGGGCCTCGATTTCGCTCGTGCAGCGCCATCTGCGCATCGGATATAACCGGGCGGCGCGGCTGCTCGAGCAAATGGAGCAATCGGGACTCGTCTCGGCGATGTCGTCGAACGGCAATCGCGAGATTCTCGTCCCCTCGCGCGAAGGCGATTGACCGCGGGGCGGCCAAGGCCGTGGCCATATTGCGTTACTGCCTCGGCCTTTGCCTCGCCTTTGCTGTCTTCGCCGAGCGTTTTCCGATTTACCACGGAGAGTCATCTTGAATTCGACGCAGTACTCATTCCGATCCGGCGATCGTTCGCCGTCCCGCGCTGCCTGGCGCGCGCTCGCGCACGGCGCGAAAGCGGCGGTACTTGGCGTGTCGCTGCTCGTGGCAGCTGCACCGGCCGCGTTCGCGAGCGGCACCGAACAATTGAAGGCATTCGTCGCACAGGTGAAATCGGCGCGCGGCGATTTCGTCCAGCGTGAAGTCAAGGCGCCGTCGAAGAATGCACCGGCGAGCGGTTCGGTCGTGCCGACCATCAGCGGTACGTCGAGCGGCACGTTCGTGTTCGCCCGCCCCGGCAAATTCATCTGGACGTACGAAAAGCCCTACGTGCAAGTGCTGCAGGCCGACGGCGAAAATCTGTACGTCTATGACAAGGATCTGAACCAGGTCACGATTCGCAAGCTCGGCGGCGCACTCGGCGCGAGTCCGGCTGCGATCTTGTTCGGCAGCAACGATCTCGACAAGAATTTCACGCTGCGCGACGCGGGCGTGAAGGGCGGCATCGACTGGCTCGAACTCACGCCGAAAGCGCGCGACACGCAGTTTCAGAACATCGGGATCGGCTTTCGCGACGGCAACCTCGAAGCGATGGAATTGCACGACGTGTTCGGCAACGTGACGCTGCTCACGTTCTCGAACATTCAAAAGAACCCGGCGATGAAGCCGGACTCGTTCAAGTTCACGGTGCCCAAGGGTGCCGACGTGATCAACGGATAGTCGACGGATGATCGACGGGCAAGGCACCCGGGAGACGGATTGTGCCTTGAGCTTGTGCTGGAGCTTGCGTGGCTGTGCCTGCCGGCCGGCCGCGCGGCCACGATACGGACCACGCCATGTTTGAAGAGACCCGCGCCGGGATGCCGCTTGCCGAGCGGCTGCGGCCCAGCACGATCGACGACGTCATCGGACAAAAGCACCTGCTCGGGCCGATGAAGCCGCTACGGGTGGCGTTCGAATCGGGCGAGCCGCATTCGATGATTCTGTGGGGGCCGCCCGGCGTCGGCAAGACGACACTGGCGAGGCTCATGGCGAATGCGTTCGATGCCGAGTTCATTGCGTTGTCGGCCGTGCTTTCCGGGGTGAAGGATATCCGCGAGGCGGTGGAGCTGGCCCAGGCGCATCGTGCGCACGGACGGCGCACGCTCGTGTTCGTCGATGAAGTGCATCGGTTCAACAAGAGCCAGCAAGACGCGTTCTTGCCGCATGTCGAATCGGGCTTGTTCGTGTTCATCGGCGCGACGACAGAAAATCCCTCGTTCGAAGTGAACAGCGCGCTGCTGTCGCGCGCCGCTGTGTATGTGCTGCGGAGCCTCGACGACGACGAACAGCGCGAATTGCTCGATCGGGCGCTTGCGGCGCTGGGCAGCGTCGAGATGACCGAAGAAGCGAAGGAATCGCTGATTGCATCGGCCGATGGCGATGGGCGCAAGCTGCTGAACAACATCGAGATCGTCGTGCGTGCGGCGAAATCGCAAAAGGCGGAGAGCATCGATGGTGCATTGATCGCCGGTGCGTTGACCGAGAATCTGCGTCGCTTCGATAAGGGCGGCGACGCCTTTTACGATCAGATCAGCGCCTTGCACAAATCCGTGCGCGGCAGCAATCCCGATGGTGCGCTCTATTGGTTCTGCCGCATGCTCGATGGCGGGGCGGATCCGCGCTACCTCGCGCGCCGGATCGTGCGCATGGCGTGGGAAGATATCGGTCTGGCGGACCCGCGAGCGCCGCGTATCGCGCTCGACGCCGCCGAGACCTATGAACGACTGGGCACGCCCGAAGGCGAATTGGCCTTGGCACAGGCGCTGATCTACTTGGCCGTGGCGCCGAAATCGAACGCGGGTTATTCGGCTTATAACGAAGCGCGCCGCTTCGTCGGCAAGGATCGCTCGCGCGGCGTGCCGGTGCATCTGCGCAACGCGCCGACGAAGCTGATGAAAGAGCTCGGCTACGGCCACGAGTACCGGTATGCGCACGACGAACCTGATGCCTATGCGGCCGGAGAGACGTATCTGCCCGACGGCATGCGCGAGCCGCACTGGTACCAGCCGACGCCGCGCGGGCTCGAGGGCAAGATCGGCGAGAAGCTGTCGCGGCTGGCGGAGCTCGATGCGGCTTGGCGGCGCGAGAACAAGCCCAAGAGCGAATAGGCGGACTTCACGCCGTCTGATTTCGTCCGGTTTGTCGCCACGGGCGCGCGGCACCTTGGGCCGGTGCGTTAAAATCGCGACTTCACCCTTCGATATGAATCGTACCTAGCTATGCTCGACATCCAGTTGCTGCGCAAAGACCTCGACGGCGTCGCAAAGCGCCTTGCCGCTCGCGGCTACACGCTTGACGTGGCAGCGTTTTCCGCGCTTGAAGCCGAACGCCGCGCCATTCAAACCCGCACCGAGGAATTGCAGTCGCGCCGCAACAGCTTGTCGAAGCAAATCGGCGCGATGAAGGGTAAGGGCGAGGACACCACGGCGCTGATGGCCGAAGTGGGTGGAATCGGCGACGAAATGAAAACGTCGGCTGCGCAGCTCGAAGATGTTCAGGCGCGCCTGTCGCAGCTGATGTTGGAAATGCCGAACCTGCCGCACGAGAGCGTGCCCGCGGGGGGGGATGAGAAGGACAACGTCGAAGTGCGCCGTTGGGGCACGCCGCGCCAGTTCGATTTCGAGGTGAAGGATCACGTCGATGTCGGCACGCCGCTCGGGCTCGATTTCGAGACAGGCGCGAAGCTGTCGGGTGCGCGCTTCACGATGCTGCGCGGTGGGATCGCCCGGCTGCATCGCGCGCTCGCGCAATTCATGCTGGATACGCACACGCAGCAGCACGGCTATACCGAGGTGTACTCGCCGTACATCGTCAATCCCGAGATTCTGTACGGGACGGGGCAACTGCCGAAGTTCGCCGACGACATGTTCCGTGTGGAGAAGGGCGGCGGCGAGAGCGTCGTGACGCAATATTTGATTTCGACGTCCGAGATTTCGCTGACGAACACGGTGCGCGACAGCATTGTCGATGCTGCCGCCTTGCCGGTGAAGTTGACGGCGCATTCGCCGTGCTTCCGGTCCGAGGCTGGCTCGTACGGCCGTGACACGCGCGGGATGATCCGCCAGCATCAGTTCGACAAAGTCGAAATGGTGCAGATCGTGGCGCCGGAGGCGTCGTACGATGCGCTCGAGCAGATGGTCGGGCATGCGGAGACGATCTTGCAGAAGCTCGAGCTGCCGTACCGTGTGATTACGCTGTGCACGGGCGATATGGGCTTTTCCGCGGCGAAGACGTACGACCTCGAAGTGTGGCTGCCGGCGCAGAACACCTATCGTGAAATTTCGAGCTGCTCGAACACCGAGGCGTTCCAGGCGCGTCGGATGCAAGCGCGTTACCGCAACGCGCAGGGCAAGCCTGAGCTGCTGCATACGCTGAACGGCTCGGGGCTGGCGGTGGGGCGCACGCTCGTGGCGGTGCTCGAAAACTTCCAGAACGCCGATGGTTCGGTGACGGTTCCGGCCGCGCTGCGCCCGTATATGGGCGGGGTAGAACGGCTCGAGCTCGCGTCGTCGAACTGAGCGGCGGCGAGACGTTCCAACTTTTTGTGAAAAAGGGCTTGGAATGTGGCGAGGACTATCCTATAATCTTCGCTTCGCCAAACAACGACCAGCTTGGTGAAGCGAGCGCGGGGCAACCCGGTTCGAGAAGTCGGAAAGGTGGCAGAGTGGTCGAATGCGCCGGACTCGAAATCCGGTGTACGGTTATACCGTACCGTGGGTTCGAATCCCACCCTTTCCGCCAGAATTTGAAAACGGGCCCTTCGGGGCCCGTTTTGCATTGTGCTCCCCGCATCCCTCAGCGTGCCCAAGCCGTAGTGCGACGCCCGGAACATGTATTCCGATCGCAAGTCGGATCATCAAAGCAACCGGCTTGCAAGATCGCTTGATGACCGCTAGCCGATTGCTGCCTTGATGTTCCTGATGCCGTTTCCACGAGCGCAACGGCATCCGAACTGCCGCTCGCCTGTAGGGGCCTGCTTCGAATACGTCGCAAATGTGGCTTTGGCGCCGTTCATTCGGTCCGATATTTACTCCACC